>CATJQX010000074.1 GCA_949742535.1 uncultured Muribaculaceae bacterium
CCGGAGTGAACACAACGGCCACTTCTGCCGGGGTGTTGTCCTGCTTAGGTTCACAGACAGCCATAGGCATAAGCTCCATAGCATCGCCGAAAGATACCAGACTCAAAGAATATGCCATCTTATTGGCTTTCCTGTATGTGGTATGGGAGAATCTGAGACGGTATGCTTTTTCATCAGACATAATGAAAGCCGGCGATGTTGCCGTCGCATCCACCGGTTTTGTATTGCTGATACTTACTGATATGCGGTCTGTCGCACTGTCAATGCCCCATTCATTGGAATCACCCTTGGTGGTAAGACTCCACATAGAATTGAACGGGTTTTCTTTGAAGCTGTATGTATAAGGCACGGGTAATCCGGCAAACGGTCCTATATAGTCGGTTACAAGTGTTACAGGACGGCTTTCTGTGCCGTCGGCGGCTATCACAGTGACTTCATATTCCATCAGTCCGGCGCCGGGGATGGGATCTGTCCATGATATTTCCGCTCCCGCATCTGTAAACGGAGAAGCCGAAAGTGTCACAGTATCATGCCCTCTCTTTATCTGCAATGAACCGATTTCAAGCGGATCTCCGAAAGTATCAGCCGAGGGGTTTTTCCATGAAAGCGTCACTACATCACCTCCGGATCCTGCCGTGGTATACGACAATCCGGTAACAGGAAGCGGAAGCCTCTCGTTAAGCTCCTCTGTTATCGTAAATTCCGAGATTTTGCTGTACCATCCTTTATTGCTGCCATCAGTCATGTCAAGCACAGCAAAATGAACTGTAGCGTTCCCTTCCGGGATATACTCAAATTCACATTGCCGTTCCATCATGTCTGCCGAAGTGGTAACCCTGTCGAATTGCATTATACGCGATGCAGATGCAGAAGCCTCAGACAAAAGATAGAAATCAAGCACTGAGACCGGATAATCTGACCTCGTGGCCTCAGCCTTGAGATTGAATTTATATTTATACCCTGCCTTTACTTCAACAGCAGGGCTGAAAAGCCATGCCCCGCTTATGCCGGAATTGATCTTACACTCGCAATAACCGCTTGAATAAACCGTCCAAGTGCCTTTGCCGTTTGCACAAGTCCATCCACTTTGCCTGAAACTTGTCTCGGAGTAAGGGAATGAACTGATTGCAGCCGCACCAACAGGCACTAACGCAATCAAGGCAACCAACAGCACGCGCCACTGTCGCAAGGATAATAAATGAATCATAATCTACGAGTCTGTTTTTCCTGCCTTTGACAGGGATGTGTTTATAATAATGATTGATGCAATACCGTGGATATACAGTAAGATTACTCTATAGTATGGCACACGTATAAAATATGTGAATCAAACCTTACATCCGTTAATAGCGCAAAATTAAATATTTGCACCGGATATCAATGTTAACAAATCATAAATACGCAATTTCTCCAACATTTTTCCACATAAACACAAAAATCAACGGCATTCCGCCACACAACCGGCAGCACATTGCATTACAAAGGCGATTGACTGATGCATACTGCACCCATGCGCCGGAGCGAAGTATATAAAGGTAACACAGCATGTTATGACTGCACATTACACATTAAAACATGTTAAAAACGCGAGCTATATGATTAATATCATATTTGATACCTGTTTAAATGAGTAATTTTGCAGACAGTTTGGGAGGGATGGCCCCTGAAAAGCAATTTAATAGGAACAATATAAGACTAAAAAAGACTAAAAATGAAAAAGTGCAAAGTTCAGTCGCTTACCGCTATGGCGGCACTTTCGGCGACAGTGCTCACTTTGGCGTCTTGCGGCGACAAGACGGCCCAGCAGATGCCCGACATGACCCCAGAAATCGCCACTGTCACGGTAGCTCCAAGCACCGCCGATCTGACTACCTACCTGTCAACCACAATCAAAGGC
The DNA here is from genome assembly GCA_949742535.1 of uncultured Muribaculaceae bacterium. Lineage (GTDB taxonomy): Bacteria > Bacteroidota > Bacteroidia > Bacteroidales > Muribaculaceae > UBA7173. The sequence goes on from CATJQX010000074.1 coordinate 1,898, forward strand.
AAGACCGACGTGGAAGTGCGTCCGCTCGTTTCAGGTTTCGTAACCAAAGTAAATGTGGATGAAGGCGATTACGTACGCAAAGGCCAGGTACTTTTCACTCTCGACCAGGTACAGTACCAGGCAGCAGTAGACCAGGCTGCCGCTTCCGTGAATTCAGCCAAAACCGCAGTGGAAAGCGCTCGCCTTACCGCCGCAAACAAACAGCGCCTTTTCGACAAGAACATCATAAGCGAATATGAGAACCAGCTTGCCAAGAACTCTCTGGCACAGGCAGAGGCCACGCTGGCACAGGCAAACGCCGCCCTTACTACAGCAAAAAAGAACCTCAGCTATACGGTTGTCACAGCTCCTTCCGACGGTTTCGTAGGTTCCATCCCCAACCGCGAGGGATCGCTCGCTTCCCCCTCCATGATGAGCCCGCTTACCACCGTGAGCGACAACTCCGACATATATGCCTACTTCTCACTCAACGAGAAGGAGATTCTTGACATGACCGATGGCGGCAAGCTCAGCCTCAACGAGGCCATCGCCCAGATGCCTCCTGTGCAGCTCAAGCTCTCCGACGGCACCGTATATCCTGAAACCGGCACAGTGGCCACTGTATCGGGTGTGATCAACAACACCACAGGCTCTGCCAACGTGCGCGCCCGCTTCAAGAATGTGAACGGCATGCTCCGCAGCGGCTCCACCGGACAGATCATGATACCCCACCACATAGACAGCGCGCTTATCATACCGCAGAAGGCTGCTTTCGAGGTGCAGGACCGCAAATTCGTATATACCGTAAACGACTCCAGCAAGACTGTCAGCACCCCCATCACCGTCTACCCCCAGGATGACGGCAAAAACTACATCGTGACCAGCGGCCTCAGCAACGGCCAGCGTGTGGTAGTGGAAGGTGTGGGCACCAAAGTGCGCCCCGACATGACCATCAAGGCAGTAGACGCAGCCGAGATGGCTGCGCGCCAGGCTGCCGCCGCACAACAGCAGGGAGCACAGCATTAATCTCCTGCGACAACATCCAACTCCATTAAAAGCAGTGGACGCCCCGACAGACGCGGGAGCGTGCGCCTCTTTTATGAAAATTTCTGAATTTCTTTATTATAAACCACAGAAATGAAATTAGATACCTTTATTAACCGCCCGGTGCTTTCGACGGTTATATCAATATTCATTGTGCTGTTGGGCTTGATCGGTCTGTCCTCACTGCCGGTGACACAATATCCCGACATCGCCCCACCGACCATCTCGGTATCAACAACATATGCCGGCGCAAACGCCCAGGCGGTGCTCAATTCTGTAATCGCGCCCCTCGAAGAGTCCATCAACGGCGCCGAGGGTATGACCTACATCGAATCCACCGCCACCAACACCGGCTCGGCAAATATAAACGTGCATTTCGAACAGGGATTCGATCCTGACATGGCTGCCGTTGACGTGCAGAACCGTGTGTCGAAAGCACTCAACCTGCTTCCAGCCGAGGTAACCCAGGTGGGTGTGCTCACCCAGAAACGCCAAAGCTCCATGCTTGTCGGTGTGGCGCTTTATGCTCCTACAGACGAATATGACAATGAGTTCCTTGACAATTACATGAAAATCAATGTAATTCCGGTGCTCCAGCGTGTAAAAGGTGTCGGCGACGTGATGAGCTTCGGCGGCGATTACTCAATGCGTGTCTGGCTCAAGCCCGAGATAATGGCACAGTACGGCCTCAATCCGAGCGACGTGGCAGCCGCACTGAAAGACCAGAACATCGAGGCCGCTCCAGGCTCATTCGGCGCTCAGGGCGACCAGAGCTTCCAGTACACCATGAAGTACCGCGGACGCTACACGACCCCCGAGGAATTCGAGAACATCGTGGTGCGTGCCACTTCCAACGGCGAAGTGCTTTATCTGAAAGATGTGGCAGATGTGGAACTCGGCAAGGTGACTTACGAATACGGCTCACAGCTCAACGGCCACCCCGGCACAATGGCGATCGTGTTCCAGACAGCCGGCTCCAACGCCACCCAGATCATCAACGACTGTCTTGCACAGGTCAAGATGCTTGAGAAAGATCTGCCGGAAGGACTCGCCTTCGCCATTCCTATGAACAACAACGACTTCCTTTACGCCTCCATCGACAAAGTGGTACACACCCTCATAGAGGCGTTTATCCTGGTGTTCGTTGTGGTTTACATCTTCCTGCAGGACCTCCGCTCCACCATCATCCCCGCAATCGCCATACCGGTAGCTCTGGTGGGCACATTCTTCGTGCTCAAACTCATAGGTTTCTCCATGAACCTCATCACTCTTTCGGCTCTTGTGCTTGCCATCGCTATTGTGGTGGACGATGCCATTGTGGTGGTGGAAGCGGTGCACGCCAAACTTGACGCCGGCTACAAGAGCGCCCGCAAGGCATCAATTGACGCCATGAACGAAATCGGCGGCGCCATCATCTCCATCACCCTGGTAATGATGCTTGTGTTCATACCGGTATCGTTCATGCCCGGAACCGCCGGTGTATTCTACCAGCAGTTCGGTCTTACAATGGCAATCTCCATCGGTTTCTCAGCTGTCAACGCGCTCAGCTTGTCGCCGGCACTCTGCGCCGTGTTCCTCAAGCCCCATACCGACGAGCATGGCAAGAAACAGAACTTCGTAAAACGCTTCCACACCTGGTTCAATGTAATGTACGACGCACAGCTCGAACATTACAAGAAAGGCGTGAACTTCTTCATCCGCCACAAAGTGACCTCTGCAGGCCTTGTCGCCGCCAGTGTGGCAGTGCTTGTATGGCTTATGAGCATCACACCAACCGCGCTCGTGCCTAACGAGGACACCGGCACCTTCTTCGTGATGGTGGACATGCCTCCCGGCACATCGCAGGAACGCACCATCGAGACCATGCACCAGATTGACGCCGTACTGGGCAAGATACCCGCCATTGAGTTCCGCCAGGAGATCGCCGGCTACAGCTTTATCGCCGGCGCCGGTCCGACTTACGGTGCTTTCATCGTAAAACTCAAAGACTGGAGCGAGCGCGACAAGAAAACCGAGAGCGCAGATGCCATAATCGGCCAATTCTACGCTATGGCCAACCAGGTGATCAAAGATGGCCGTGTGATAGCATTCGCACCCCCTATGATCAGCGGTTACTCCGTGACCAACGGTTTCGAGCTGAAGATGCAGGACAAAACCGGCGGTGACATCAACACCTTCTTCAGCGTGGTGCAGAACTTCCTCGCCCAACTCAACGCACAGCCCGAGATCAAGACGGCCTTCACCACTTTCGATCCCACCTTCCCGCAGTACCGCATCGACATCGACGCGGCCAAAGCACAGCAGGCAGGTCTCTCCACCTCCGCCATCATCTCAGCCCTCCAGGGCTACTACGGCTCGATGTATGTCAGCAACTTCAACCGTTTCGGCAAGATCTACCGCGTGATGGTACAGGCCAAGCCCGAGGCGCGCGTGTCGCCCGAATCGCTCCGCGATATAAAGATCCGCGGCAACAACGGCACAATGGCTTCGCTTGACAACTACGTGACCCTCACTAAAGTTTACGGACCGGACCTCCTGAACCGCTTCAACCTGTTCCAGTCCATCGCCGTGACAGGTAACCCGGCCGATGGCTACTCCTCCGGCCAGGCACTCGCCGCCATTGAGCGAGTGGCCCAGGAAACACTTCCCGTAGGCTACGGTTACGAATACTCCGGCATGACCCGCGAGGAGGGCAACAGCTCGAGCAACGCCACCGCAATGATCTTCGGCCTCTGCCTCCTGTTCGTCTACCTGCTTCTGTCGGCACAGTATGAGAGCTATCTGCTCCCGTGGGCGGTGATCCTCTCCATACCTTTTGGCCTCATGGGCTCGTTCATCTTCGCCAAGACATTTGACATCTCCAACAATATCTACCTGCAGATCGCGCTCATCATGCTTATCGGTCTTCTGGCAAAGAACGCCATCCTTATCGTGGAATTCGCGCTCGAACGCCGCCGCACCGGCATGTCTATCATCAACTCCGCCATCGCCGGCGCCGCAGCCCGTCTGCGCCCGATCCTTATGACCTCACTGGCCCTTATCATCGGCCTTCTGCCTATGATGTTCGCCAATGGCGTAGGCGCTAACGGCAACCGTGCCCTCGGCACAGGCTCCATCGGCGGCATGCTCATAGGCATGATACTCCAGATCTTCATAGTGCCCGCCCTGTTCGTTGCCTTCCAGCTCATCCAGGAGAAGATCACTCCCATCAAGTGGAAGGATACCAACAACGAGGGCATCGAGAGCGAGATCGAGCAGTACTCGAGATAACCCCCCTTCCATCCGACCTTCCCGCACACAAGGCGGGAAGGACGGATGATCCCCACCGAAACAACGAATTTACCACAGACATAAGTTAGTCTACAATGAAACTGATCAAAATATCGTCGCTCGCAGTGGCAACCTTGATGGGAATGAGCATGCTTTCGTCGTGCCATATCTACAACAAGTTCCACATGCCCGAGGACACCAACCTGACCAAAGAATATGTGGAGGCAAAGAACGCCGCCACAAACTCCGAGTCATTCGGCAACATGCGTTGGGAGAATGTATTCACCGATCCCCTGCTGCAGGACTACATAAACCGCGCCCTTGCCAACAACAGCAACCTGGACAACGCCAGGCTGAATGTGGAAGTGGCACGCGCCAATGTGCTGGGAGCACGCCTGAGCTACCTGCCGTCGGTAGTAATCAACGCCAACGGTGCCGGCGCCTCCTATGCCAAGAGCGACATGAGCTGGACATACACCCTGCCTATGGCCATCAGCTGGGAGCTTGACGTATTCGGAAAAACCCTCAACGCCAAACGCTCCGCCGAAGCCGCCCTGCGCATGCAGACCGACTACGAGCAGGCCGTGCGTTCACAGATAATCACCGGTGTGGCAACCTGTTACTACTCCATCGCCACACTCAACGCCCAGCTGGAGCTGTCCAAAGAAACCGCCGAGATATGGAAACAGAGCGTCGAGATAATGAAAGATTTCAAGGAAGCGGGCCGTGTGAACCAGGCAGCTGTCGTACAGAGCCAGGCACAATACTGGTCCATCCTGTCGTCGATCACCGACCTTGAGAGCGCTCTGGAACAGGCAAACAGCTCCATGTCGCTGCTTCTCAACGAGATGCCACAGACATGGGCCATCCCCGCAAGCGCCCGTATGGAGATGCCCCGCATCCTGCGTGAAGGCGTTGCCATGCGCGAACTGGCGATGCGCCCCGACGTACGCGCCGCCGAGGAGAGCCTTGCCGCCGCCTACTATACCACCAACTCGGCACGCGCAGCCTTCTATCCCTCCATCACCATCAGCTCCAACGGAGGCTTCACCAACCTTCTCGGATCATTCGTGAAGAATCCGGGCGACTGGTTCATACAGCTCGCCGGGCAGCTCACCGCCCCCCTCTTCCTCCGCGGCCAGAACATAGCACGCCTCAAAGGCGCCAAAGCCCAGCAGGAGCAGGCTATGAACAACTTCGAGCTCACACTGCTCAAAGCCGCCGGAGAGGTGAACGACTACTATGTGGCGCTCGAAAAGAACATGGAAAAGATGGCATACCTCACCGAGCAGGTAAAGAACCTGGAGGAAGCCGTGGAAGACACCAACCTGCTGCTGGCATATGACGAGCATACCACATATCTGGAAGTACTGACCGCACAGTCAAGCCTCCTGAACGCGCAGATGGGTCTCCTGAGCACACAGCTCAACCGCGAGCAGTCGCTCATCAACCTGTACCAGAGCCTCGGCGGAGGCCGATAAGTTTGTCGAACCTTAAATTACTTAGCTAATATGATCAGTCCGTTAGCCCATGTTGATCCGTCGGCCAAGCTCGGCGCCAACGTCACAATTCACCCATTCGCATACATCGACAAGAATGTCGAGATCGGAGACGGGTGCGAGATAATGCCATATGCCTCCATAATATCAGGCACGCGCATGGGTAAAAACAACCGTGTGTACCAGGGAGCTATCATTGGCGCCGATCCGCAGGATTTCCGCTGGCACGGAGAGGCCACTTTCTGCTATATCGGCGACAACAACACCATCCGCGAGAATGTGATCATCAACCGCGGCATACGCTCCGAAGGTGGCACACGCATAGGCAATGACAACTTCATCATGGCCAAAAGCCATATCGGGCATGACTCGGAAATCCGCAACAAATGCGTGCTCGGCAACGGTGTGACAATGGCAGGCGACTGCACCATCGACGAATGCGTGATACTGTCGTCAAACTGCATCGTGCACGAGGATTCCAAGATTGGCAAATGGACTCTTGTAAAGGGTGGCTGCCGCATCTCAGGCAACGTGCCCCCCTACATCATCATAGCTCACAACCCCGCTGTCTACTACGGCGTGAACGCCTATGTGATGCGCAAAAACGGCTTCACCGACCAGCAGATCGACGACATCGCGAAGGCATACCGCAACGTTTACCAGAGCGGCATCTCGGTATACAACGCTCTGCAGCGCATCGAGGCAGACGTGGATCCCTCCGAGATACGCTCGGAGATCGTAAACTTCATCCGCGGCAACAACCTGCGCATAGTGGCGATCCCGGTGGATATGCCCGACTGATGCAGCCGTCATAAAATATCGCATATACAGAAGTGGCCGTTCAAAATTCGCAATTAGTTTTGAACGGCCGCTTCTTTTATACACACAGCAGATGACTCCCCTTGACTTCAGTCATTTGAAACTATTGGCCGCAATCTATAAAAAAACATTTTCAGCAATTTGCTTATTACAAGTATTTTTAACTACCTTTGCCGTATATTGACACACTTATACACACTCATAAAATAAATATACACACTCATAGAATAAATCAATCAGTTAATCTTATAGAAACAATGAAATTTCATGTACGCACATTGGCCGTGGCCCTGATGGCCATGGTATTTACAGTTTCCGGCCGCGCATCTGACAACGAGGACATGCCTGCCAGAAACAAGTTCACGAACATAGGCTTTTCCTATTCCAAACTCAAACAGGAGGGAATGCCTGAACTGAAAAGCGATATCGGTGTGAACTTCACCAAAGGCACCACCTATTTCCTGCACAAACCGATAGCCCACAGGCTGCGCTTCGGTATCGATGCCGTGTGGACAGACATCAATTACTCCAATTACAAAGTGACCTACATCGACCCGCAATATCCCGAGTATCCTGAAAAAACCACCATGCACGAAGTGGAAGTGGGTCTGCAGGTGGGCCCGTCGGTAAACTTCAATATACACCGCAACTCCGAGCTGCATGCATATTTCCGTTATGCACCCTCATTCTCAGGCTTTTACAACGGCGATGAGTTTCAGGCAGGATTCGGCAATTTCTTCGTGGGAGGTGCAAGCGTGTCATGGAAATGCATCGGCGCCGGCATAGAAGCCCGGTTCGGCTCGTCAAAATACAAGAAATATCTTTCCTTCGGCGATCTCGGATATGGTGACGACGACACGTCTATGGATGATGAACAAGACCAGAAATCAACTTCAGACAAAGTCAAGACCAAATTCAGCGGTTGTAGGGCATACGTAACCTTCCGGTTCTGATGGCACGGAGAATACTCTTGGCACTGTTGCTGTCAGTGACAGCAACAGCATGTCTGCATGCCGACGACACAGTGTGGGGAACCGGACTTGTCGTAACCACTACCGACGGACAGAAACTGGCATATCCGCTTGACGATAAACCTAAGGTCACATTTTCGGGAAGGAATCTCGTGCTGACAACCGGATCAACCGAGATAACACTCTCCCGCGAAAAAGTGCGCGCTTTTTCCTACGAAAAGATTCCTGTATCCGGCATCAACGCGATACCAGAAACGATATGCGACGCGAGATTCCTGCCAGACGGCACACTGCATGTATCGGGATGCGACCGGGATAGCCGGATAGAAATTTTCGGAGTGGACGGCATCCTTTTATGCACCATGAATGCCGACAGCAAAGGAAATGCCGACATGTCGGCATCAGATCTGCCTGCAGGCATATATCTCGTAAAGGCAGGAGACGTATCATATAAAATAATGAAGAGATGAGAAGAATGTTTCACAGTCTGGCTCTGCTGGCAGCCATATGGTTTTCAGCATTAAGCCTGTGCGCCCGGAGCGACAGCCCGGAAAAAGAGCAGTTCTTCATCGTCTACCATAACGGAGGAGAAATATCTCCCTTCCTCGACTTGGATGTGGACAGTATCGGATTCTCCCGCTTCGATGCCGACAGTGTGGAACATCAGGAATGGTTTTCACAGGTTGTATATACACCTGACAGCGCCTATATGTTCCCGCTGGCACAGATCGACAGTGTCGGTTTCCAGGCCATCCCCACCATCTACAAGCCTGAGGTGATACACATGACCCGGGCATGGGAGCCGCTTGTTGAGGGATATGAGGACAACATCATCACCTTCACTTCGGGAATCGCCTCGGTATGGAACCCGAAAAAGGGAGACGTGCTCTTCTACAACGAGTTCACCGATCGCTTCCCCTATGGCTATTCCGGCAAGGTGAAGGATGTGGCCGTCGACAACGGCAGATATGTCATTACGATGGGAGAAATGGACCTCGATGACATATACGAGCAGGTGATGATAGTGTCAAGCACAGAGTGGCTCGACACCTACCAGTTGCCCGACAGCCTGGCGCAACTTGATCCCGACCCACAGCTTGCCCCCGGTGACAAGCGGCGCATCAGAGAAAGCGTCTCCATGTCATTGGGAGGCTCGGCAAAAATCAAATACCGTGATCTTACAGGGACTTTATCGGCATCCCTCAATCTCACCATAACTACAGGTCTGGTGAAAAGGCCACACGG
>CATJQX010000075.1 GCA_949742535.1 uncultured Muribaculaceae bacterium
ACACGACTGATGAGGAGAGGAAAAGATTCCAAAATTTTGCCGAAGAAACATTGAAATAATCTGACCGGTAAATAAAATAATTTTGAACTGTTACTTATTAGATTATTCTGTCAGGCTTTCTTGTTGTGCCCTTTTTCTGCAGCCGTATGGTCTCCGTTCAATATATCGCGGTGTGTGGCTTTGGCAATTTCGCGCAACATGATGCTTGCGTCAGCAACAAGGAGTGCGGCGAACAACACCACGAACATCCAGAAAGTGAGTTGTACTGATCCCGGAGAGATGGCGCTCACTGCCGCCTTGCACGGAAGCAGCCCCTCGATGGTCCACGGCTGGCGTCCCATTTCGGCTGTGACCCATCCGGCCTCGCTTACTAACCATACCACAGGTATGCTGATTATCCCGAAGAATGCGATGATCTTCTTTTCTATTACATGCGGTTTACGATAGGTGAATATGAGCATGGCGATGAAAAGCAGCATCAGATAGCCGCCTCCCATGACCATTATGCGGAACATGTAGAAGGTAAGCGCCACAGGTGGCACAGCCTCGTCGGCGTTTTCGAGATAACCGTAACCGAAATATTGGAAATCTGCCATGAAATGATTTTTGGCGAGAGCCATGGCGGCGGTGTCCCCTTCAGCCCGCGCCCGGTCATAGGCGCGCAGGTATTCCTGGCACTGCCGTCCGCGTGCGATGCGCTCGGCATAGCTGACAGTGTTTACGGTGTCTCCATCGGCATTTATGCTGATGCCGTCGATTATGTCGTTTATGCCGGGCACGAAACTCTCCGGATCGTGGTTGGCAAGAACCGAAAGCCCTTTTGGAATGCTGATTTCGCCGATGAGTGCGGGTTTGTCGTCGGTGCGCTCCTTGTCGGGATTTATTATGCCGAAAGCCACCAGTCCTTGTCCGGTAGTGCCGTTGTACAGTCCTTCCATTGCGGCAAGTTTCATCGGTTGCACGCGTGCCACCTGCACTGCTGATCCGTCGCCTGTCCACATGGTGAGCACAATTCCGGCCAGACCTACCCATGAGCCGATCTTGATAGAATCTTTGGCAAACCGGATGTTGCTTTTTTTCAGCAGGAACCAGCAGCTGACGCCTATGACGAATGTGGCACCGAGTACCCAGCCTGAAAATACGGTGTGGAAAAACTTGTTTACAGCTACAGGCGAGAATACCACGTCGCTGAATGAGGCCATCACATTGCGCATCTGCTCGGGATCAAACTCCATACCCACAGGATATTGCATCCAAGCGTTGGCTACCAGTATCCAGTATGCCGAGAGGCATATGCCTATTGTCGTGAGCCATGTGGCGGCGAGGTGGAACCCGCGGCTCACGCGGTTCCATCCGAAAAACATCACGGCGATGAAAGTCGACTCCAGGAAGAAGGCCGCTATACCCTCTATGGCGAGCGGGGCGCCGAATATGTCTCCTACAAACCATGAATAGTTGCTCCAGTTGGTGCCGAATTCAAATTCGAGTATTATGCCGGTGGCTACTCCGCAGGCGAAGTTGATGCCGAAAAGCAGCATCCAGAATTTCGCCATGTTTTTCCATCGTTCATTTCCGGTCTTATACCATATGCTCTCCATAATGCCCACAATAAGTGAGAGGCCGATGCTGAGAGGTACAAAAATCCAGTGTACGATCGCAGTCAGTGCAAATTGCGCTCTTGACCAGTCGACAGTGCTTAATAATTCGTCCATGATATTTTGTTATAATTGGTGTTTTTGGTTTGTGCGATGTGTGGAGAGCAGACGGCTATTTACGTGGTGTCAGAGCCGTGCGCACTGCTTGCGCCCGCTCGTCGTCGTTGTCATAGTTGTCATGCAATATGTCGGGGAAGAAAAATGTTTTCAGTATCAGAAACATTATGGCAAGTTTTATCAGTATCAGCGCCCATAGTTTGCGCCCCACTGTCATGGAGCGGAAACCGTCAACGTACATGTTCAGCGCCTTATGGAAAAATCCATCTTTGTTCATATTGCTGTATATGGTTTTCATGGCCGCAGGTTCACAATTTTTAGTTGCAAAGTTTGTACATTCTGACTAACTTTGCCCTGCTTTTAGGGAAAGAGCGCTTAAATGAACCTTTAGCGGCAAATTTAATTAAACTTATTTAATATTACAATGTAATCACAAATTAAGTTCTTCAAAAAATGCCGTTTGGGGAGATTGGTGGCTGCTGACCCGTTACAGTTATATTTTTTAGAATAACAGACAGCAAATTATGGCAAACTGGTTTGAATGTAAAATCCGCTATGACAAGACCCAGGAGAACGGGTCGATAAAAAAAGTGACAGAACCATATCTTGTGGACGCATTGAGTTTCACTGAGGCGGAGGCACGTATCATAGAAGAGATGACACCGTTCATAAGTGGCGAAGTGGATGTGAATGCGGTGAAACGCACCAAAATTTCGGAAATTTTCTGGGATGATTCGGCAGACCGCTGGTTCCTGGTGAAGGTGGCCTTCATAACGATTGATGAGAAGACTGCTGTGGAAAAGAAATCCACCTCTTTGATTCTTGTTGCCGCAAATGATTTCAAAGGCGCTTATGACGCTTTCATGGAAGGTATGAAAGGCACAATGGCAGATTTTGAGATCACATCCATCGCCGAGACTCCTATCATGGATGTATATCGCATCAAGACAGGAGACAAACCCGCTGAGAAGCCTGCGGAATAAGTGGAATCAAACGACGAAACACTTGTTCTGAATGGCTGAGATAGCAGAGAATCTTGCAGGTATCCGTTCCACCCTTCCCGAAGGGGTGGAACTGGTGGCTGTGTCGAAATTCCATCCGGCTGAGAGGGTGCGTGAGGCTTACGAGGCAGGACAGCGCCTCTTTGGAGAAAGCCGTGTGCAGGAACTTTCGGCGAAAGTGCCCGCGCTTCCCGACGATATCAAGTGGCATTTCATCGGTCATCTGCAGACCAACAAGGTGCGCCAGCTCATCAGGCTGCGTCCGGCCATGATAGAGAGCGTGGACTCGCAGAGACTGCTCGACGCCATTGACAGTGAGGCCTCCCACGAAGGGGTGACACAGAATGTGCTGCTGCAGGTCCATGTGGCGCGTGAGGAAACCAAGTTCGGTTTCACTCCTGAGGAACTCATCGAATATTTCTCGGAAAGAAGATTCGAGTCGCTGAAAGCCACGCATGTCTGCGGACTGATGGGAATGGCTTCCAACACCGACGATACGGCACGCGTGGCCTCCGATTTCGCTGCCATAGCCTCCCTGCGCGACAAGATATTGGATATATGTCCTGATCTGCGTGGCTTCGATCTGCTCAGCATGGGCATGAGCCATGATTACCGGATGGCAATCGAGGCGGGAAGCACACACGTGCGTATAGGAACTGCGATTTTTGGCGACAGAGGATACTGATGTCGGGGAGAATACATGTCAAGGATTCTCTCCGACATTTGTGTTATGCTGACAAACAGGTGAAAATATTTTGCGCCGAGCGAAAAAAATGTTTAAATTTGCAAATCCTACGTGAGCACATCCCTGAGATAGGTCTCTCTTAAAGGGAAAGCCACGTATCTTTAGGAACAAAGCCTGTATAAATTCAGAAAAGAATATTCTATAAATTTATAATTACCTTAAAATCAAGTAAATTTGCTATGAATCAAGTAAAATCCAGCTCTAACGGGCGCTTGATAGCGATTATCGCAATGTTTTTCCTCTTTGCGATGATTTCTTTTGTGACCAATCTCGCCGCCCCTATCGGTACTATCTGGGGCTACAAGTTCGAGGGTAACTCTACTCTCGGAATGATGGGCAACATGATGAACTTCCTCGCCTATCTTTTCATGGGAATCCCCGCCGGTAACCTGCTGGTTAAGATCGGCTACAAGAAAACAGCCCTTTGGGCCATGGCCATCGGTTTCGTAGGCCTTTTCGTACAGTGGCTCTCGAGCATGGTCGGTGCCGATGTGAATCTTTTTGAAATGACTTCCACAGTGAAGGAGAACGGCGTTGAAGTTGCCAAGACCTTCATCGTTCCCCTTAACTTCCTGATATACCTCCTGGGTGCGTTCATCTGCGGTTTCTGCGTATGTATGCTCAACACAGTGGTAAACCCGATGCTCAACCTTCTCGGCGGCGGCGGCAACAAGGGCAACCAGCTTATCCAGACCGGTGGTTCTCTCAACTCGTTGTCTGCAACCCTTACCCCCTTCTTCGTAGGCGCCCTGATCGGCTCGCTCAGCCCCTCTACCGCCATGTCTAATGTGGCTCCCCTTCTCTGGATCGCCATGGGCGTGTTCGCAGTAGCTTTCGTGATCATCTCCTTCGTTGCCATCCCCGAGCCGAACCTCACCAAGTCAGGCAAGAAAGTAAAATATGCCCACTCTCCCTGGAACTTCCGTCACCTCGTACTCGGCGTGATCGGCATCTTCTTCTATGTAGGTATCGAAGTAGGTATTCCCGGCACTCTCAACTTCTACCTTGCTGATCAGAGTGCCAACGGCGCAGGTGTGGAAGGCGCAGCCTCCACAATCGCCGGCGCTATCGTGGCAATCTACTGGCTCCTCATGCTCGTGGGCCGTTTCTGCTCCTCGATCATCAGCGGCGCCGTTTCCACACGTGCACAGATCATCACCGTGTCTACCGTGGCAATCGCGCTTGTTGTGGCCGCTATCGTCATACCGAAGACTGTGACACTTCCTGTGCCTGAATTCATCTATGCCGGTGGTGCACAGGTGCCTGTGAGCGCGTTCCTTCTCGTGATCTGCGGTCTCTGCACATCAGTAATGTGGGGCGGTATCTTCAACCTCGCCGTTGAGGGTCTTGGCAAATATACAGCCCAGGCTTCCGGCATCTTCATGATGATGGTGGTAGGCGGTGGCATCATGCCGCTGATCCAGAGCTATATCGCAGGTGTGGCTGGCTATATGGCCTCTTACTGGCTGATCGTAGCAATGCTCGCATACCTGCTGTTCTACGGTGTTAGCGGTTCCAAGAATGTCAATACCGACATTCCTGTGGACGACGCCGTTGAGGACGCTCTCTAAATACTTGACAATATGGTTCTCCGGCCAAAAGGGGAACGATAGATAAAGGCCGCCTCCGGAGCCGTTGTGCTCCGGAGGTGGGTTTACGAAAAAAAATCTGGTGTCTGTCATTGACAGACGTGTATCTCCCGGACATCAGTCAGGTGCGACAATCAAAAACAGTAACAATTCATACAATCCAATGAACACCGACGTTATCAACAAAGCGGCCGATACCATAAGAGTGCTCTCCGCATCTATGGTTGAAAAAGCCAAGTCAGGACATCCCGGTGGCGCCATGGGCGGCGCCGATTTCGTGAATGTGCTCTATTCGCAGTTCCTTGTTACCGATCCTGATGATCCTGCATGGATTGCGCGTGACCGTTTCTTCCTTGATCCTGGCCATATGTCGCCGATGCTTTACAGCGTACTGGCTCTTACCGGCAAGTACACCATTGAGGAGCTGAAACAGTTCCGCCAGTGGGGTAGCCCTTGTCCGGGACACCCCGAAGTGCATGTGGAGCGTGGAGTGGAAAACACTTCCGGTCCTCTCGGTCAGGGACATACCATGGCCGTCGGATGTGCGATTGCCGAGCGTTTCCTTCAGGCACGTTTCGGCGATGTGGTGGCCCACAAGACATACGCGTTTATTTCAGACGGCGGCATACAGGAGGAGATCTCCCAGGGTGCCGGACGTATCGCCGGTTATCTCGGCCTGTCCAACCTGATAATGTTCTATGACAGCAACAAGGTGCAGCTTTCCACAAACGTGGATGCCGTGGACAACGAGGATGTTGCCATGAAATATCGTGCCTGGGGCTGGAATGTGATTGCAATAGACGGCAACGACCCGGTAGCCATAGCTGACGCGCTTGTGAAGGCCCAGGGCGAGACAAAGCGCCCCACAATAATAATCGGCGATACCGTAATGGGACGTGGAGCGGTGACTGCCGCAGGAGAGAACTTCGAAGGCAAATACTCCACACACGGACAGCCTCTGAGCAAGTCAGGAGCGGATTATGTGAAGACTATCGAGAATCTAGGAGCCGACGCCGCAAATCCCTGGCTCGTGCCTGCCGAGGTAGAAAAACTTTATGCAGAACGCAACGAGGAGTTGCGTAAGATATGCGCGGAACGCCATGCGGCTGAAGCGGAATGGGCAAAGGCCAATCCGGAGCTGGCACGCGAGCTCGACGATTTCATCAACGGCAAGCTCCCGCAGATTGATTACTCCGCTATCGTACAGAAAGCCAATTGTGCTACCCGCACGGCATCTGCTGCTGTCCTTGACATGCTTGCGCAGAAAGTGAAGAACATGATCGTGAGCAGCGCCGACCTTGCCAATTCCGACAAGACTGACGCTTTCCTCAAACATACCGGTGCGTTCGTCAACGGCGATTTCTCAGGCGCTTTCCTGCACGCAGGTGTCAGCGAGCTGACGATGGCCGCCATAATGAACGGTATTATCCTCCATGGAGGTATGATAGCCGCCTGCGGCACATTCTTTGTTTTCTCCGACTATATGAAGCCGGCGGTGCGTATGGCCGCCCTTATGGAGCTTCCCGTGAAATATATCTGGACCCACGACGCTTTCCGCGTTGGAGAGGATGGACCCACTCACGAGCCGGTAGAGCAGGAGGCGCAGATCAGACTTATGGAGGAGCTGAAGAACCTTTCCGGTGAGCCTTCAGTGCTTGTGCTCCGCCCTGCCGATGCTATGGAAACCTCCGTAGCTTGGGAGATGGCGATGGACAACAGCAAGACCCCCACGGCACTGATCCTTTCGCGTCAGGATGTGAAAGACCTGCCTGCCGCTACGGGAGACCGTTATCGGGAGGCTCAGGGCGCACGTATGGGAGGATATACCGTAATGGATACCCCTCATCCGAAAGTGGTGCTTGTGGCCAACGGTTCCGAAGTGTCGCTTCTGTGCGAGGTGGCAACCCTCCTGGAAGCGGGTGAGATACCTTGCAGAGTGGTATCGGTGCCCTCTATAGGTCTCTTCGAGCAGCAGGACAAAGAGTATCGCGAGAGCGTGATCCCGACTGCCGGTATACCTGTATTCGGCCTTACAGCCGGTTTGCCCTCGACTTTGCGCGGTGTGGTAGGCCCTTATGGCAAGGTATTCGGTCTCGACCATTTCGGGGCATCCGCGCCTTATCCTGTACTTGACGAGAAATTCGGTTTTACAGCACAGAATATCGTGGAGGAAGTTCTCCGTTTTATTGGTAAATAATCGGATGATATAAGTCCCTGTCAGGGAACAGATAAGCATACACACTATAAGACAGGGCTGTGGCCGCATACCGGTCATGGCCCTGTTTTCTGCATATTGGCTGAATATTAATGCGAACGGTTGTTGAACCCATTTGATAAAAATTTGGTTATAGAAGTATAACTGCTGTGAAATACTCTTTTCTCCGTTGTGGAGAGGGATATTTTTTAGAGCAGAGTGCAAATTTTCACCTTGAAATGTGAATTTATTAAAAAAAATTCTATAACTTTACACCGCAATTTGCACCTATTCTATAGTCGGATAGCGTGATATGCGGCAGGTCAATTTATTAGCGATCGGCATCGCCTTAATATCACGGGCATCCAACAGATAGTGTAAAGCGTCATAATAACAAAAGAATATATAAAAAACTTTCATATATATTAACAAAACGTTTTTACTTTATCTATGAAAAAAAGTTCAATTTTGGCATTAGGCTTCGCAATGCTTGCAGGTAGCGCGTTTGCCCAGAATGCTCAGGAAGTTACCTATGTGGAGGATCCCTCTCAGGGCTACCTGTTCAACAAGTTCTCCAGCAACTGGTTTATCCAGGCTGAAGGTGGTGTGGCTATGGGTTTCACATCAGCTGATGTACACCGCAATATCGGTGACCGTTTCGCTCCCGCAGCTTCACTGTACGTGGGCAAATGGTTCTCACCCATTCTCGGTGCCCGTATCGGTGCAGACTTCGTTTCTGTAAAGGGTCTTTCCAAGTATAATTACATGGTTCCCGGTGTAAGAGATTGGGAGCCTATGGTTGACGGTCACTATAAGACAAAAGTAAACTATTTCGGTCCGTCTTTCGACGTGATGCTGAATCTTACAAACTGGTGGTGTGGCTACAAGCCCAACCGTGTTTACAATGCATACATCTATGCAGGCGGTGGTCTGTACTGGGGCGTGGCAAAAGGTCTGAAAGAAGGCTCTTCAACAGAATATGAATGGAGCAATACGCACGACCGTACTATCACGCTCCGTGCCGGTCTTAACCAGGACTTCAACATCACACGTCACTTTGCTCTTGGCCTTGACCTGCGTGCAGTGGCTCTGACAAACGGTCTTGACGTGGCTTCCAACCGCTCCAATCTTACAGCTGTAGTCGGTGAGGCTCTTCTTACAGCTACTTTCAAACTCGGCCAGACCGAATGGAAGGCTCCTGTAGTTCCCGTTTGTCCTCCTGCAGAAAACTGCGATGAATATCGTGCACGTCTCCAGGCAGCCAACGCCCGTATCGCCGACCTCGAGAGCCAGCTGAAGGCTTGCCTCGCACGTCCGGTAGAGAAACAGGTTGTAACCAAAGCTCCTCTTGCAACTATCTACTATCCCTGCAACGTTTACCGTCTGACTTCGGTAGACCGCAAGGTGCTCCAGAGCGTAGCAAACGTAATGAAGGCTGACAACAAGAAGTACACCCTCACAGGCTGGGCCGACAACTACACCGGTACCGACGCTATCAACACCCGTCTTCGCAAGAACCGTGTTGAGACTGTCAAGAACCAGCTCGTACGCTACGGTGTTAACGCTGATCAGCTCAACGCTACAACTAACAACGGCAACCGTGTTGACCTCGGTGACAAGTGCCTCACACTTGACCGTTGCGTGACAATCGAAGCTGAATAAGACATTCGGTCACGAACCGTAAAATAATACCGGAGTGATCCGGCATAAAAGGGCGGACACCGTGTATGCGGTGTCCGCCCTGATTATCATCCCACTTGCCAGAATTCTATGAAATTAAAGCTATGAAAATAAATATTGTTACAGCCGCGTGCTGTATGCTGTCGGCCGTTATGCCGCAATCATGCGCACTCACTAATGATAATAAAGAAAACACAGGAGATTATGACGGACTGGTAAGCCGTATAGAGGAAATCGCGGATAAGGCGCCCGGTAAATTCGGTGTGGCCGTCATTATGGATAACAGTGATACCATAGTCGTGAATAATTCTTCAGACTATCCGATGATGAGCATGTTTAAACTACATGAAGCGATTGCCGTCTGTCATGTGCTTGATGAAAAATCGACAGGGCTTGATACGGTGTTCGACATAGCGCGTCCGGAGCTTGATCCGCAGACCTGGAGCCCTATGCTTAAGGAGCATGAGGGGGAAAACTTTTCTCTGACGGCAGGCGAGCTGATAGATTATATTCTTATCGACAGTGACAATAACGCGAGCAACCTTCTTTTCGACGAGATAATTTCTGTTCCTCAGACAGATGCCTATGTGCATTCCATACTTCCTGGAAGCGAATTTTCCATGCAATACAAGGAGAGCGAGATGAAAGCCGACATAATGAAAAGCTACGACAACCGCACTTCGCCCTTGGCTTATGCGGAGCTTGTCAACAGGCTGTTTACCGACAGTATAGTGAGCGCACAGAAGCAGGCGTTCATAAAGCGCGCCATGCATGATTGCAATACTGGTCTTGCCAGAATCTCAGCCGGACTTCCAGAAAACAAGGGTATAAAGTTCTCGCATCGCACCGGATCGGGCTGTACCAACTCACGCGGCGAAGTGATTGCAATCAATGACGGAGG
The DNA here is from genome assembly GCA_949742535.1 of uncultured Muribaculaceae bacterium. Taxonomy (GTDB): domain Bacteria; phylum Bacteroidota; class Bacteroidia; order Bacteroidales; family Muribaculaceae; genus UBA7173. Next base: position 9,823 of record CATJQX010000075.1, read on the forward strand.
ATATGTGGAGCTGCCGTCAGGAAAGAACTATACGATAGTTGTATTGGTAAAGGATTTCGCCGGGCCTCAGGAGGATGCCGAAAAGGTGATGGCCGAGATTTCCAATGCCGTATATGAGTATCTTGTCGGGGAGAGTGAGGGTATTGTGGAAGTCGAGGCTGCTCCCGACGCAGACCGTGAGACACTATTTCGACGGCGTGTTCTCTCTTACATGTGTTCTCTCTTACATCATTGAACGGGCACCATGAACTGGCCGCAGAAAAGGGGAAACTGTATACCCTGAGGGGCGGGAATGACACCACTGTATGGGAATGCAGGGGAGAGGCAGAAAGCGCACGCTTTTATTTTTTCCTTGAAAACGGTGGAAAGAACATATTCTGGGCGCCTGATGACAGCAGATGCGATATGACACACCCCATGCGGCTTGTATATGCCGGAGAGGTTGCCGACTGACCGGTCCTCAAGACAGTACTGCGAAACAAGGCGCTGTGCCGATTAAACTATTTCATAAAAAAATCAGGTGTATAAGTGGCTGTATTCCTGCGACAGTGATAAAAAGGTTACTATGTGAGAAAAATGTAACTTCTTGACACAGCCGAGATTATATTGTAATTTTGCCGCGTTGAATATGGAACTCTATAATAGAGTTCAAAATAATAAATCGGTTATGAAACAGATACAGAAACTTTCAGAGGCAAAAAATTACAGCGCGATCAATCTCGGCAAATTTTCCGATCTCAAAGACTACACTCTTGAGCTTGGCCCTGAGATCAGAATTCCAGGAAAAGTGTTCGGCGCCAAGAACCTCGGCACAACAGGAGGCGAATTCTCTTTTCAGGTATTTGCGCCCGGTCAGGAAACAGGTTTCCTTCATACGCACAGGAACCATGAGGAACTTTATTTCTTTCTCTCAGGCAAGGGGGAGTTTCAGGTCGATGGCAAGGTATTTCCTGTAGAGGAGGGGAGTGTGGTACGTGTCGCACCGGAAGGAAAACGCTCGGCACGTAACAACGGTTCCGAACCGCTCGTAATGCTGTGCGTGCAGTATCGCGGCAATACTTTCACATCAGACGATGCTGCCGACGGCAATATTCTGAACGAGCCGGTAAAGTGGTGAGATAAGTGCGGTGTTCCGGCATAAAAGCATGCCGGCGTGCGGGCTGCCTGGTCAGTTATCAGTCGTTTGCAGGAGAGCCGGACATCCAGTCAAATGCCCGCACTATACCGCGCTCCACCCATGGCGATGAGTATGTTTTCCACTTCATCCGGCTCTACACGTTTATGGAATTCTGCCACTCGCGTGAGTGGCGCAATTGTATGAGAGCAGACCGATTTCAGGTGTTCCTGTATTGGTTTGGTGTCATACCGGTCTTCTCTTTGAAATATTTGCAAAAGAATGATGTGTTGGGGAAAT
>CATJQX010000076.1 GCA_949742535.1 uncultured Muribaculaceae bacterium
GAAACTGTCGAAATCGCGTTTCAGCACCACACCCACACCCTGTGTGGTAGGAGCCGTGCGCAGATAATAGTTCTGGTCGTTATACCTGTTGTAGGCTTTGAGACGCCACATGCCCGGGCGGTCAAGAATGTATTCCAGATCGAAGTCGCCTACAAACTGCGAGGTATTCAACGAATTGTCGCGATATCCGAAATTGCCGTTGAACAGCAGGCGGTTGTTGAGCAGACGCGACGACAGAGCCACATCCACCTCCACATCCGAGAAGTCTCCGCGGTCGCTGCGGAAAGTCGGGGCAATGTTCCAGTTCTCCGAAATTGACCCTAAAAGATTTGACAGCTGGGAGGAAATGGTGCTCGAGGCCACCGACACAAGCTCATTTCCTTTTGTGGTGGAGGCCATATAATCCGGAGTATAGAAGCGGCTAAGAGCCAGCAGGTAGATTATCTGCCTGTTCATCATGTCGTCGGTGCTGATGATTGAGCGCACCTTGCGGTAGACGTCGGTGGTTAGTGTGGGAAACTCGAGGTCAAACGAGATTTCAGGCGCCACAAGGTCGCCCGCCACTTTCAGTATGGCATGCACCGGCACATTGGTGCGGTTCAGGTCCTTGTCCTGCAGGAACGATTCGTCGAGGTCGCTCAGGTTGGCGTTCAGCGCATATGCCGCCTGTATGTCAAGCCCTGCGTTGTATGGATCGCCGTTGAATGTGATGCGGCTTCCGGGTTTTATCGTGAAATCCTTTATGATGATGTCCTGCAAGGTGAAATTATAGCTTCCCCTGTCGAGCGTATAGGTGCCGTACATGCGCAGGTCGTTATTGGCGGAACCGTAATCCATCCTCAGGTGTCCGCTACCGTTGGCGCGTATGCGATCCCCACCCACGGGATCCATCACCAGATTGAGGCGCGCATCGGGTGTCACACGCATCTGCAGCGATATGTCGTAGTCCGACGGCGTGTCGGCATCGTGTTTCCCGGCGAGCGAGCGCAGATGGTTCACTATATCCATAGACGTGTCACGTTCCAGATGCAATGTATCCGACAACTCTGCGGAAAGGGTATTCTTGTCGCGGAAAGTGAGGAACGAGAACTCATCGGCCACCTCCTGGTCAGACAATACGAAGGTGAAGGTGGAACGCGGTGCCGTGGACATATCCACCGATATATTTACCCTTCCCGGCTCACCTTTCACAAATGCCGAACCATTGCCGTAGATCTTGCCATACCACACGGGGTTGTCGCGCGCGGTGGTATTATAGCTCAGGAAATCATAGGCGTCTGTAACACCGAATTCAAATCTCGGTTCCTTGAAGAACTTATGCCTTACCCAGCCGTTGAGATTTGCCGTATGCCCTTCGGAATCCTTGATACGTATGCCGTTGAGATCTATCAGCCCCGGCCGGAAATGCACTGAGTCGGTGGCCGTATAATACGTGTTGGTGAAGTTGACCTTGAGACGCAGGTCGTCGGCGAACACATCCCCTTCGAGATCTATATATTTGAATGTGCCCCAGAGGCGCGCGCGTCCCGAAGCGTATCCGCTGATGTCGGATGCGAACGCCTCCATGTAGGGTTGCATGAACCCCACTTTCACACGATCGGCCGTGAACGTGAGGTCAAGCGACTCGTTCATCGGATATATGGCTCCGTTGACAAGCGAGCGGCGCCCCTCGTCAGAATCTATGGTGGCGTCGAGGGTTATGCCCCGTGTCTCAGGCTCCCACCGCGAGCGCACATCGGCATCGCCGAGCACCACTTTGTTGTAACTGATCCCTTTCACATTCAACCCCGGTGTCTCCAGTCTCGGTTCCGGCGACAGCAGGCGCGAGGCATAGAAAGTGCCTGTGGCATCACCGCCGAGCATCACCTTGTCTATTCCGAGCGATTCAAATAGATAATCGAGCGAGAAATTGCGCAGGTCGAGGGTCAGAAGGTCCCATGGATTGTCGCTCACACTGCCTTCAATCTTCACATACTGGTTGCTGCGGTGCACATTCAGGCCTGACACCTTCACATCATGCCGGGGCGACACGGTGACTTTGGCAGGATTCACTATCCATGTGGAGTCGTTGAAGGTAAGTGTGCTTTCGGCGATATCCACATCGGTGTAAAGCCCCTTGTCGGAATCACGCCTGAACATCGCCGCGATCCCGATATTACCCTCGTAAGCCTGCTCGCGGTTTATTTTCCACGAAATATCAGTTGACAGTCGGTCTGCTCCCCCGCGTGTCTGGAGCATTATGCCCATCAGGCCGTTTTTGGTAGGCATATTAGTGGAGAAATCCAGGTTCGCCATATTTTCCTCACCCGACATGGCCGCACCTATCACCGTATTCTCTATCAGCTTGTTTCCCTGCCTCAGGTACGGCGCGTCAACACTGAGGGCCATATCACTCGACGGTCCGGAAAAAGCGCCGTACAGTCTCACAGGGTATACCACACTCACCGGGAGATTGAAAAATCCGGCAAGCCGCTCTGTCTCTTTTATGGTGAAATCAAACCTGAAATCGTTGTCGGACTCACGCACATCAGCGTGCGTGCCCGGCATCTGGGGCACAAGTGCCGGGAAAACCATTCCGGCGATATGCCTGAGATCACCTGCGATAACGGCGAAATCATATGCGCCGCTCAACTCACCGTCTATATAATCGCTTCTTACAGTGATGCGTGTGGAGTCTGCCGTAACAAGGAAATTGTCGAGTGTCAGTTCATCACCGGCGGCACGCGAATAGCGGAGATGGTTGAGCGAGGCGGTGCCCCGCAGGCGACTGAAACCGCTACCTTCCAGAGCCATATCCAACGCGCCGCTGAAGCAGGCGCCGGGCGACTTTTCCGTGAGGTTCAGCATCGACGGGATAAAACGGGCGATATCCATATCAAGCTCTATCAGCTTGCTGTCTTTATTAAGGGAGTACGCTCCCTCAAGGCTGAGGGCGATACTGGGATTGTCGATACCGGCTGATCCCCGCACTACACCGTCCTCGATCTCCGCATGAGCTTTGACTGCCTCGTAGGCTACATCGCGGAACACGCAGCGGTCAATCTCCACATCCGCGGCGCCCTGGATCCGCCCCCCTTTACGGGCGACTGAAGCATCCAGATCGCCATCGACTTCACCTATGCGCAGATTTGGCAGCAGTCCGGCAAGATCAAGTGCCCCCTTCGTAGCCACACTGGCATTCAGACTGAAATCCCCGGCATTCCGGAACACACCGGATGTCTCAGCCGTAATACGGCCGGGAGCGGCCGCTATGCCGATCTTCCCTTTCAGATTTTTCCCCTCTAGAGAACCGGCGATTTCTACACCCGCATGTCCAAGAATGCGAAGTTTCAATGGCATATCGGCCTTGAGCAGATGCGCCTGCTGAAGAACCTGTTGCACTCCCGCGCCATCGGCATCGACAACCAAACGGGAGACAGATATTTTCCTGTTCTCGTCCGACGACAGATCTGCGGCTTTCCCTGTCAGCTCCAGCGACACATGCGCATCCGACAGAAGCCGCATATCGGCCTCGAACCCATTGAGATTGCCCCGCAGGGCAAAACGCTCGAAAAGCACATCCACAGGCAAATCCCTAAGCCGGGGCACAAAAGCGGCCACATCATCAAGCCTCAGATTGCTTCCGGAGCGCAGACCGGCCTCAAGACGCGCGGTTTTCAATGCCTCCGCCACATTGCGCATCCCACCATTAAGGGGAAGCTCCATATCATCAAACCGCAGATGCGACTGCGGGAGCGCCACCTGCATGTTGCGGGCGGCAAGCAACGCGGAGGATATGACGAAGTCGCCCGCGAGATTGTCAAGCACAAACCCGCAGTTTCTCTCGGCAAAAGCCATTCGCTTCACACTTATGAGGAAATCGTCGTTGCGCAGACGGGGCAGACGTATGTCGGCACGGAACTGCTCTACCGCCACATGGTCAGGAGAAAAACGCCGGGCCTCCCCGCCGCCATCCGTGATCACAGGCCCCACATCGTAGCTCAGTTTCGAGGAGCGGATCATCACGGTGTTGATCTTAAGATCAAACCTCGTGGGGGGCTTGTTTTTCTCCTTAGGGGAAAGCGCGTCGATAACAGGCTGTATATTCAGCGGCGCGCCCGCGCTGTCCCGGCGAAGGCGCGCATCAAGCCCCACAAGCTCCACATAATTGACAGTAACAGGCTCACCGGCCGAGAGAAGGCTGGAAAGCCTTATGCCTGCTCCGAGGCGCCTAACGGTAAGCGCCGTATCGCCGGGAGCTGTCTCCACCGTCACATTGCGGAGCACAGCACGGTTGAACGGCACAATGCCGAGTCCTCCCACCGTAACCTTGCAGTCAAGCAGGGCAGACAGTTCCTTCTCGCACTGATACGCCACACGGCTCTGCACCGCGGGAAGCGACAGAGCCACGAAAAGTACCAGAGGAAAAGCCACTGCAATGATGATGGCGACCACCAACAGGGAGCGCAGTATACGGTAGACTGATTTCACAATGCGAAGTTAGCTATTTTTTCGCTTTTGGTTTGCATATACCTGCGGAATAGTGTAACTTTGTTCTGCTTCATTTCTCCCTCTCCGGCAACATTTTTCTACTACCGATTGTTTGTGAGTTCAAACGACATTTGCCAATGAATTTTAAAACTTGTATTTTCGCAGCAGCCGTGGCCTCGGCTTTGACAGGAACGGCTTGCCATGCCGCGGACTACTGTAAAGGAGAAAAAACAGTCGGACTTACAACAGGCTACCACACCTACAACCGGTCAGCTGTGGCAGGAGTGATATTCACATATCGCTTCGCCCGACATTTCAGGCTCGCACCTGACGCCACATACATTTTCAGGCATCACAACACCGACGCCCTGCAGCTCAATGTGAACGCGCAGGTGCCTTTCCCCGTAGGACAGAATTGGGACATATACCCGCTGGCAGGCATCAATTATTCAAGCTGGAACCGCCACGGCAGCCTGCGCCTCAACGAAGACAACCACGACGTGAGCAACCGCACGTCGCGTCTGGGGCTGAATGCCGGTGCCGGCGCCAACGTAGCGCTGTCTGAAAGCCTGCGTCTGGGGGTCTCCGGAAGATACACATTCGTAAAAGGATACAACGGCGCCATGTTCACGGCAAGCATATCATACAGTTTCTGAACTGTCGCATTCTCGGATACAACTCTCAAAATATTTACAATATCCTATGCTTAACAAAGAAGTTGAAAAGGCGATCAACGCCCAGATCAATGCTGAATTCTGGTCAGCATATCTCTATCTCTCCATGTCGATGCACTTCGCCAACAAAGGCTACAGCGGCATCGCCAACTGGTTCATGATCCAGTTCAAGGAGGAGCAGGACCATGCCACCATCTTCATGAACTACATCAACTCGCGTGACGGCAAAGTGATGCTCGAGCCTATCGCCGCCGTAGAGACCGAGTGGGAGTCCCCTCTGGCCGCTTTCAAAGCCACTCTCGCACACGAACAGAAAGTAACCTCGCTCATCAACGACATCTATGCAGTGGCTACCGCCGAGCGCGACTACGCCAGCCAGAACATGCTCCAGTGGTTCATCAACGAGCAGGTGGAAGAGGAAGAGACAGCACGCGAATATATCGACGCTCTTGAGAAGATCGGCGACAACGGCTATGGCCTCTATATGTTTGACAAGGAGCTTGCCGCCCGTGTGTACTCCACACCGGCACCTCTCGCCGCCAAAGGTTGATTTCCCGCGAAACGTCGCATAAAACACACGATACCGCCCGCATGCAGATTCATATCTTTCATGCGGGCGGTATTGCTTTGGCTTTACGCCGCCAAATGTCAGTCGCGAAGTTTATCGGCAAGATTGCCGGCTGCCTTTGCGCCGGACTCAAGGGTGTCGGCGGCAAAATCCTTTACTTTGTCAATTATCGAGGAGCCTTTCTCTACAGCGGCGTCCTTAATATCTCCTGCTTTGTCGGCAGCTTTCTGCGCCACATCGGCAGCCTTCTCCTTGAGATCGGCAGCCTTTTCCTTTGCTGTGGCCAAAGCATCGGCGGCTTTATCTTTTACAACATTCACCTCTGCCTGAGATGCCACTTTTGCCGCTTTGGCACTGACTTTTGCAGCAACCTGCGCTGCTCCTGCCGCTGCACCGGCTATCGCCTGATCTTTACGGGTTTTATCCATAACAATAAGTTTTTTAGTTTTAAATATAGTCTCAAAACTAAAACGCTCCCTCTGCCGGATAGTTCCCTAATATAACATTTTTTAATCAGACAGCCGCAAAACAGGTCATTTCGGCAATATGCAGGAATTACTTTACAGGTATTTTATCAATCCGCTTCTGATGGCGCCCTCCCTCGAAGGAGGTGGAAAGGAATGTATCAACGATCTTTATGGCCTCTTCGGGAGCTATAAAGCGCGCGGGAAGCACAAGCACGTTTGCGTCGTTGTGCTGCCGTGCGAGAGCTGCCAGTTCGGGTGTCCAGCATAGGGCGGCACGTATACCCTGATGTTTGTTAAGTGTCATGGCAATGCCGTTGCCGGAACCGCACATGGCGATACCCGGATAGCATTTCCCCTCCTCTACCGCACAGGCACAGGGATGGGCGAAGTCAGGATAGTCGCAACTCTCGGCGCTGAATGTGCCGAAATCCTCAAATTCAAGATTGTTTGCCTCAAGATATCCCTCGAGGATCGATTTCAATTCGTAACCTGCGTGGTCACTGCAAATTGCTATCATATATTTAGAAGTTAGAAGTTAGAGCATGAGAAGTCAAGCAAGAGAACTTTTGTTCTGGTATACGGGAAATTAGGAAATTGAGAAATTTAGCAATTCCGGAGGAGCCTGATATCTCTGATACCTCTGATGGCTCTGATTCCTCTGATTCCCCTGATCCCTTTCCCAGTTTCACTCTACGACCGGTTCCACCTCCTTCTTGTGGAGCGGGATGGTATAGGCCACATAGAACGATCCGGTGATGGCTCCCTTGCGTGAACCGAAACCCGGTATATACCAGGGCTGCCCGTAATTGTCCTTTGACTCATGCAGTTTCGCTTTGTATCGGAAATACCATCCCATCGAGACCGGGCCGAACACCTTTACTCTCAGACCGAACACAAGCTGCATGTAGCTGAACGAACAGTTCTGGCGGGGAAAATCTATCACGGCGCTCTCCCCCCAGTAGTCGGAGTTTATCGTCACATCGCTCACTTCATAGCTGAAGCGTGTGAAACCGAAGCGCACACCGGCCATCACCAGATAGTCGGGATTACTGTTGTACAGGAAGTTGTAGTTGCATCCGATGCGGAAATAGGGTGTAACAGGCACCCGGTATGTATAATTATTCTCTTCAGGAGTGTAATCGGTCTGGCCAAGACCGATCTCCACAACCGGTATATATCTGTTATGCAGATTCAGCTCCGCCGAAAACTCCACAAGGCCGTAATGCTGTCCGAAAGCACGCATCACCGGATCCCAGATATCCACACTCACCGAAGCGGAGTGAAAAAGCGGATTTATCATCTTCGGGATCTCGCCGCCGGGTACCAGACCGTTTGCCACAGAATCAGGGATCTCTTTGCCCGAAACCGTGTCCACAAGCACCACCTTGCCGTTGGCATCGTGTATCTGCTTGAGTTTGCTCATGTCTATAGTATCCCCCTCCTGACGCCGCTCATTCTTACCCTGCAGCTCTTTGGAGGCGTTCTGTACGGGATTTATACGGCGCTGCGCCGAAAGCGCGGGCACTCCCAGAAGTATGATGGCCATGCATAATGCAGCCATATATGCGCTCAGCCTCATAGGGCCACCCCCTTTCCTGCAGCGGTGGTTTCCGTTTCCGAGGTGCGGATATATACCCGTATACGCTCCATATCGACGTTCGTCACTACGGAATCGGTAATAACAACCGACTCAATAAGATGGCGGGTATAATCAACCCGGTTGATTTCATAAACAAACAGCGCGCCGCACTCTTCCGAAGCGAAATACGGTCGGGATGTGTAGTGGAATTTGATGGTATCGTTGAGACGCGGATCGTCAAGTCCCTGCTCCCGATATGCATAATGTATGAAAAACGATGTGGAGCTTTTATCGAAACGGAACGGCAGGTAAGCCGACATTGTGCTCTGGCCGGGGAAAACAAGCAGCGAATCGGAAGGAGCGTCAACTCCCCCTATGGCTACCGAGTCAAGCACCATCGGCGCATCCGTCGTCGCGGAATAGAACGCCATCAGCGGGAGGGCGCTCCTGTTGTCGGCACAGCCGTCGGTATTGCATCCCCCGAGGGCGCATACCATCAGCCAGGAGCACAGAAGCGCCCCCAGAATGCGCACGAGACCACGCAGACCGCCGCACCGGCTTATATCAACATCAGTTCCTTTTCTCATATCGTGGATGGGTCATGCATCTGTATCCTCACCTATCTCCTCTTCGATTTCATATTCGTTGCGCCTCGGAGAGTTGCGCACCACAAGTTCACCGATGAATCCTGTGAGGAAAAGCTGCGTGCCGAGCAGCATCATCGTGAGCGCTATATAGAAATATGGGGAATTTGTCACCAGAGTATAGTGTCCTCCGGTATGCATGGCATACAGTTTGCTTGCGCCGACAATGACCACAGCCACAAGCCCCAGCAGGAACATGAGCGAACCGAGCAGTCCGAAGAAATGCATCGGCTTTACCCCGAACTTGTTTGTGAACCATAGCGTGGCCAGATCAAGATAACCGTTTACAAAACGGTCGAGGCCGAACTTCGTCTTGCCGTATTTTCTGGCCTGGTGCTTCACCACCTTTTCCCCGATGCGTGTGAAGCCGGCGTTTTTTGCCAGATAGGGTATGTAGCGGTGCATGTCTCCGTAGACCTCGATGCGCTTCACCACCTTGTTGCGGTATGCCTTGAGGCCGCAGTTGAAATCATGCAGATTCTTTATGCCGCTCACCTTGCGCGCCGTGGCGTTGAAGAGTTTGGTAGGGATAGTTTTCGACAGAGGGTCGTAGCGTTTCTGTTTCCATCCGCTCACCAGGTCGTATCCATCCTCCTTTATCATGCGGTACAGCCCGGGGATCTCGTCGGGAGAATCCTGCAGGTCGGCGTCCATAGTTATCACCACATCCCCTTTGGCGCGTCGGAAACCGGTGTTCAGCGCCGGACTTTTGCCGTAGTTGCGACGGAAGCTCACCCCCCTCACGGCAGGATTTGCGGCGGCAAGACGCTCTATCACATCCCATGAATCATCGGTGGAGCCGTCGTTTACAAAAATCACCTCGTAACTGAAGCCGTTGGCCTTCATCACACGCTCTATCCACGCCTCGAGTTCGGGAAGCGATTCTGCCTCGTTATACAACGGCACTATTACTGATATATCCATTTTTCAGTCTGTAAAATTTTAATCGCGCGCGCTCACCTTGCACATTTTCACCACACCCGCCGCAAGCATCGACAGCAGCGACCCGCTGAAAACGATCAGCCACATCCAGGCCATCACAAGCGTGGCCGGGGAGGGGAGGATGTTGTTGCGCAGAATCATATTCAGATCCTCGGCCATAGTGTCGTAGACCTCGCCTGCACCTGAAAGTTTACCGTAGTAATCGGCGGCCGCCTCCAGCATCGAGCGGATAAAGGCCGGATCGATCCACTTTAGATAAACAAACGAAGCCAGACCGAAGATCAGGCTGGCGCAAATGAACATCGTGATACCCTGCATCCACAATGCGGAGAACACCGTCATGCCATGCGCGCTGCGATGGGTGCGACGGAGAAAATAAAAGACCAGCACAGGCACTCCGATCATCATGGCCATTGCCCCCGTGGCGGCAAAAGGCACCGACATCGAATATACCATCAACGCGAAAAGCGCCACGAGATATACTCCCATGACTACTCCGTCGTCGGCTCCGCGCTCATAGAAATTCTTGATCTTCCCCTTTGGGGAAACAGGCCTGTTCTGTTCCATCAATGCAAAATTAGCAAAAAAACACCGGACAGCAAACTGCATGGCAACTTTTAGTCGGTTAACTATTTTTTATATCCACCGAAAAATATTACCTTTACACACCAATCCATAACCAAACACTTTTACAATATGACTATACTCAGAAACATACTCGCTGCCACGGCTCTTATACCCGCCGCGATGTGGGGAGCTGAATACTCCACTACTGTGAACGTGCCCGCCTCACTCAATGGCAAAATGGTGGTATTATCAAACGTAGATACGGGTGAAGCCGTAGACTCCGTCGCTGTAAAAGACGGCAAGGCGGTTTTCCCCGTTGACGGCACTACCTCCTACCTCGGTGCCATAAAAATCGGGGATGCAGATATGGCATGGCTCCTTATCGGAGGCGCAGATGTGACCATGAATGTTGGCGAAGAGAACGGGGCGCTCAAACCCACAGAAACCAAAGGTGGCCTCAACGATGCACTCAACATCTTCACAAACGAGCTGCAGCAGACAGTAAACAGCTTCCAGAGCAAGCAGGACAACGGCATGGGCGACGCCCTCACAGAAGAGCTCCATGAACTGATCCTTACCAACACAAAGAAAAATATTGATAATCCTCTGGGGCTCTACTACATAGTATCCTTCGGCGCCGACTGGCTCGCAAGCGATCTCGAAGCTCTTGTGCGCGACTATCCCCATATCACAAAATATCAGAAAGTCAACGAGCAGCTGTTCCGCCAGAGAAGCCTCAAGGCAACACAGCCCGGAAAGAAATTCACTGATTTTGAAGTCACCTACGACGGCACTACCCACAAACTGAGCGAAATTGTCGGCAAAGGCGATTATGTACTCGTTGATTTCTGGGCATCATGGTGCATGCCTTGCCGCAAAGAAATGCGCTATATCAGAAAAGCCCAGAAAGAATTCGAAGGCAAAAACCTGAAAATTGTAGGTATCGCCGTATGGGATGAGCCTGCAAACTCGCTCAAGGCAGCCACCGACATGGGCCTCACCTGGCCTATATGGGTGAACGGCACCGAAGCCACCACAAACCTCTACGGCATCACAGGTATACCGTGCATAATCCTGTTCGGCCCCGACGGTACTATCATCGCCCGCGACCTGCATGGCGACCAGATCATCAGCACCCTCGCCAAATACCTCAAATAATCTGTAGTCATATCACTGGCGGCACCCGTTTCCGGCTCATAGCCGGTGATGCCGACAGACACAATTCTCCCCTGCCGTCTATCCCTATAGGCGGCAGGGATTTTTTTGCGACCGCCCACAAAAATCCTTAAAGCCACAAACAA
>CATJQX010000077.1 GCA_949742535.1 uncultured Muribaculaceae bacterium
CACGACTGAAGATGAGGATGAAAATCGACGAAAGAATGCCGCAGAGAATATAAAGCCTGATTAGATTTTTATGCGTAATAATTTTCATGACTTACTTATCACAATAGATTATGTTATGTTATGTAACGTCACCGTTACCTTTCCATTTTCAAAAATATTTTACCGGCGTCCGGTCCAGATCTCCCAGGACTCAAACGCCTGCAGCAGCAGCATCTCCAGACCGTTTTTCACCACGGCGCCATTTTCGGCACTTTTTTTCATAAACAGCGTGATGTCGGGGTTATACAGGAGATCATAACAAAGGAAGTCGCCATTCATCAGATCATACGGAATATCGGGACACTCATCGACATGAGGATACATGCCCAGAGGTGTGGTATTGACCACCACCTTGTGCGTATCCATTATCTCCGGCGTGATGTCGCTGTAAGAGATCATCCCCTCGCGGGGTGTTCTCGATACAACCAGAGGTTTTACCCCGAGATCCTCAAGACCGCAGCATACCGCACGTGAGGCTCCTCCCGAACCGAGCACAAGCGCCTCGCGGTGACACGGTTTCAGCATTGGACGTATGGAGTTCACAAACGCGGCAATGTCGCTGTTGAATCCAATGAGTTTGAAATCGTTTTCATTTTTACCGTTCCTGATAACCTGTATCACATTCACGGCACCTATGCGCTGCGCCACAGGATCTATGTCGGTAAGATACGGTATCACCTGTGTCTTGTATGGAATCGTCACATTCAGTCCCTCTATAGCGGGGTACTCCGCGAGTACTTCCATAAAATCGCCGATATCGGGAATCTCGAAGTTCATGTAGCGGGCGTTGATTTTTTCCGCCTTGAACTTCTGGTTGAAGAATGTCTGTGAGAAAGAATGGATAAGGGGGAAACCTATGAGACCATAAATCTTTTCCTCCTGAGATTTCATTTTTTTTCCAAAGAAGTTTTCCATATTCCGTCAATCTCTACGATTATTACCATTCAGGCTGCAAATATACGTAGAATTCAGACTTTATCCTCCATGCGCGGGCATATTTTTGTCATTCAACAAAAAATTTGCTACATTTGCATGGAAATGCCCGTATACATCGTTCATAGGGCATTGATTCTTACTAACTCTTACAGTACATTCATCTGAAAATGAAATATATCGGAGCACACGTATCTGTGGACGGAGGTGTGTCCAACGCACCACTGCGGGCAGCTGAACTCAACATGAAGGCTTTCGCGCTTTTTACCAGAAACCCGTCGCGGTGGAAATCGGCACCTATATCCGACAAGGAGGCCGAGCGTTTCCGTACAAACTGCATTGAGGCCGGATATGGTCCCGAAGTAATTCTTCCGCATGACAGTTTTCTCATAAATCTTGGCGCGCCCGACGCTGAAAAACTCAGAATGTCGCGCGAGGCATTTATGGATGAGCTTCACAGATGCGCGCAGCTCGGGCTGAACATGCTGAATTTCCATCCCGGATCACACCTGAACCTCATTACCGAAAAAGAGTGCCTCCAGACCATCGCGGACTCCATCAACATGGCTTTGGACAAAACGGAGGGGATTACTGCAGTCATCGAGTCGACAGCCGGCCAGGGAAGCAATCTCGGATTCCGTTTCGAGCAGCTGGCAGAGATAATCGACAGGATCGAGGACAAGACGCGCATAGGGGTATGTGTGGACACATGCCACACTTTCGCGGCTGGATATGACCTCGCCACCCCCGAGGGATATGACCGCACATGGGACGATTTTGAAAAGACCATCGGCTTCAGATATCTCAAAGGGATGCACCTAAATGACTCCAAGAAAGGGCTCGGATCGCGTGTGGACCGACACGAATCCATCGGCAAGGGGGCACTCGGCGAGGAGTTTTTCAAGATGCTCATGGCCGACAGCCGCATGAACGGCATGCCGCTGATACTCGAGACACCCAACGAAGAGATATGGGGGTCGGAAGTGGAGTATCTTTATTCGCTTCAAGGCGCGCTTTGAACGACGCCAGGTCGTAATTTCTGAACTTTCATACAATATCTTACTACTTACATCATCACATCACTTTAAAATCAACATGAAAACAAAACCAGACCTAAGTTTCTGGAAGCTCTGGAATCTGAGCTTCGGTTTCTTCGGTGTACAGATCGCTTACGCGCTGCAGAGCGCCAACGTAAGCCGTATTTTCGCCACACTCGGAGCTGACCCGCACGATTTGAGCTATTTCTGGATTTTACCCCCGCTGATGGGACTTATCGTGCAACCGATCGTAGGCACCGCCTCAGACCGCACATGGAACCGCTTCGGACGCCGTCTGCCATATCTGATCGGCGGTGCTATTGTAGCCGTACTGGTTATGTGCCTGCTTCCCAACGCCGGCAGTTTCGGACTCGCCGTGTCATCGGCTATCCTGGTGGGACTGTTCGCGCTCATGTTGCTCGACACCTCCATAAACATGGCCATGCAGCCGTTCAAGATGCTTGTCGGGGATATGGTAAACGAAAAACAGAAAGGGCTCGCATACTCCATACAGAGTTTCCTCTGCAATGCCGGTTCTATCGTGGTGTACGTATTCCCGTTCCTGCTCACCTGGATAGGTTTCCGCAACACAGCCGCCGCAGGTGTAATACCGCAGACCGTGGTATTCTCTTTCTATTTCGGAGCCGCCATCCTGCTCGGATGTGTGATTTACTCTCTTGTAAAGATCAAGGAATGGCCGCCGCAGCAATATGCCGAATATAACGGCGGCAATGCCGGCGGCAACGAGAGCGGAGAGAAAAACGGGCTGCTCAAACTGCTGGTGAAGGCGCCTTCTACATTCTGGACCGTGGGTCTGGTGCAGTTCTTCTGCTGGTTCGCGTTCCTGTTCATGTGGACATACACCAACGGCACAGTCGCCAAAAATGCGTTTGGCTGTCCCGAGACCACCACTATCAATGCTATCGTGGAGACACAGAACGGCACTGAGACTGAAAGATACTCGGCCAAATATATACTTACGGGAGATTCGCTTCCCGTAGTGATGCACGGTAAAGCCGCCGCTGCCGGATTCACACTTCCGACAGGGGAATTCATCGCCGCCGACAACCTCGAGATGATCCATACCGACATCGATTTCGTCAATATACAGCATGGCGCCCTTAACATAAAGGCCCCCGCCGCAGGGGTGGAAATAAAATCACCGATGGTCACCGACGGTCTTATTTATGAAATCGACGGTGTAGGGCAATATGCCTTCGGCACCCCGGTCTATACTTCTGGAGCCGTGCTGCTTGTCAACGGCTCACAAAGGGTTGAGGCTTCGTCTGTCGTCCTCGTGGACCGTCTTTCGCGCCTTGAAAAACCGGCAAATCTGCTGCTTGCCGACATCTATACCCATGATCCCCACACCGGCGCACTGTTCCTTGACGGTGTAAGCGAGGTCACTCTTTCCGCCGATGCAGAGACTTCGTTCAGCACAAATGTGGTTCTGAACACCGAGTCGCCGCAATACAACGACGCCGGCAACTGGGTGGGAATCCTTTTCGCGGTGCAGGCCATAGGCTCGGTGCTCTGGGCGATAGTCCTGCCGATGTTCCGCAGCCGCAAGTTCTCCTATTCCCTCAGTCTCGTTCTGGGAGCTGCCGGGTTCATAAGCACAGGACTTATTACTGATCCTTACCTGCTGTTCGTATCGTTTGTGCTTATCGGATGTGCATGGTCGGCGATGCTCGCATGGCCGTTCACCATTCTCACCAACTCCCTCAAGAGCGGCAATATCGGTGCTTATCTCGGACTGTTCAACTGCTCTATCTGCATCCCGCAGATTGTGGGCGCGCTTGCAGGAGGATGGATACTCTCCATGCTCGGAGCCGCAGATGAGCTTGCACCGCAGCACCTGATGATGATCATCGCCGGCATCTCCCTGCTGATAGGCTCGGTGGCAGTGGTCTTCATAAAGGAAAATCAATCTGAAAAATCTTCAACACCCTCCGCAAAATGAAAAAACTTCTCTATATCGCAGCCGCTGGCCTGTTCCTGACATCATGCGGCGGCACCAAAGAGTATGATGCATATGTGGCTTCCCTGAAAGCACAACCCGCTGTGATAGATACGATCTCCACGCCGCAGTCATATGCCGTATATCTGGATTCACTTTCGGCGATAGCACGTGAATTTGAGGACAAAGGGGTGAAACTGGACGAGACACAACAGGCGGAAATCTCCGCCCTTGGCCTTCAGATACAGGAAGCACTTGTAAAGACTTACAACAGGCTCGCCCAGACACCGGCCACACTTCCCGACTCTATCGCTGTCCCTGAATAACAAACTCGATATTGAAATACGGATTTTCCGGTACCAACGGCAACGCTCCCCGCGTTGCCGTTGGTTTTTTGCCGGGACATACACGCATGGTTCCCTCCATCCCTGTAAGCGCGTGGATGCGGTGTGCCACCACTCCCATTGTCATGCGCAGGTTCAGTTCCACGCATGGCACAAGCGCGAATCCGTCTCCGCGCCTCACCACCATCATATCAACTCCCATATACCCGCAATAGCGGCTGTCAAGCAAAGAGGTGAGCGCACGGCAGATACTTCCTGAGACATCCTCCAGAAGTTTAGCCGGAACATAACCGGAAAGTTCCGCCGCAATGCGGCTGTCGGAAAGGATAAGGTTGCCGGTGTATCCTGTACCTCGCTCATTAAAGAAGCGTGACAGGCCATACGGGCGTACCGCACCGCCGTTGCCAACCTTAAAAAGCATGGCGAAATCAAGAATCTTGTCATGCGCACGCTCCACAAGCACACTCCCCTGTTTTCGTATCACGGCCTCGCATCTGCCTGCAAACTGATCCGCAGTCATATCGCTCCCGCAAACCACGCCGCGGCCACTGGAGGACCAGGGGGACTTCAGATACAAGGAGAGACCGTTTGCACCGATATATTCCTTTACCGTATCCACCGAAAAGAATTCTGCCGCAGGCTCTGCGACAAGGCTGTCACCCCACTCCGAGGAGAGGGCGGCGGAAAGGGCGGCGTTGATAATGCCGGCGGAGCGCCGGTGACTCAGATCTCTTACAGCATCAATATTGGCCTCCATATGCGACATTGCAGCATCCGGTACGCCTGCGTCGCGCAGGCAGCAGACTGTATGGCGGCTCCAGCCCCAGGGGGATGCCTGTGTGATATCCGCCTCCGCACACGTGGTGACCAATCGCGGACCGGCGTCTCCACGCAGTTTTTCCACACAGCCGAGCCATTGTGTCATGGCATTTTCCTCCCCGCGGCATGATGGCTGAGGCACAAGCACATAATCTGCGTCCTCCCCCATCCACCACATCAGGGGCGCTCCATACCGTGCGAGCAATGCGGCCTGGCGTGGAGGGGTAAAACGGTTGCGTGAATTACATGCAAGGGCTATGTCATTCTCGGGATTATACAAAAACAGTTCATTCATAACAGGTTATACCGATGCTGAGTTTCCTATTCAATATCCGTGGATTGCAAAATTACTAAATCTTTACTAACTTTACATTCTAATAAAGTGCATGAGAGGGTGTCGGGAGAGATCGCACCCATGAATAAACTTATATTATTAAACACCCTCTGAAATGAGTGACGTGATCAGACTGCTGCCTGACTCGGTGGCAAACCAGATAGCGGCGGGAGAAGTGATACAGCGCCCCGCATCGGTCATAAAGGAACTTGTGGAGAATGCCGTAGACGCGGGGGCAAAAAGCATAAAGATCATACTTCGCGACGGCGGCAAAAATCTTATACAGGTCATTGATGACGGCTGCGGCATGTCAGACACCGATGCCCGTCTGGCTTTCGAGCGTCATGCCACATCAAAAATACAGAAAGCGGCAGACCTCTTCGACCTGCATACGATGGGATTTCGCGGAGAAGCCCTCCCTTCTATCGCCGCCGTGGCGCAGATAGAGCTGCGCACCATGCGCAAAGGGGAAAGCATCGGAACGCGTCTTCTGCTGGCGGCATCCAAGTTCGAAAGCCAGGAGGCCGACGCTTGTCCGCCGGGCACAAACCTGGCTGTAAAGAATCTGTTTTTCAATTTTCCGGCACGCCGCAAGTTTCTGAAAAAAGATTCAGTGGAGTTGTCGCATATCGTGCATGAGTTCGAGCGGCTGACACTGGTCAATCCCGACAAGGAGTTTCTTCTGGTGCACAACGATGTGACGCTCCATCAGCTCATCCCGGGCACACTCAAACAGAGAGTAGTGGGACTGTTCGGCAAAGCTCTCGAAAAGCAGCTTATTCCAGTAAGCACCGAGACTTCGCTTGTGAAAATTAACGGCCTTGTATCGCTTCCTGAAAACACCCGCAAACGCAACCCGTTGCAGTTTTTCTTTGTGAACGGACGCAACATGCGGCATCCGTATTTCCAGAAAGCTGTACTGCATTGTTATGAGAACCTTATTCCGGCTGACCATCAGCCGAACTTTTTCCTAAATTTCGAGGTTGACCCGTCTACCATCGACGTAAACATACATCCCACAAAAAGTGAGATAAAGTTTGAGAACGAGGCTCCTATATGGCAGATACTCGTGGCGGCCATAAAGGAAGCGCTTGGAAAATTCAACGCCGTACCGTCGATCGACTTTGACTCCACCGACACCATAGACATCCCGGTATTCAATCCGGTGACCACGCCTGATTTCAGTGACATCCCTGCAAACGATTACAATCCGTTTGCAGCTGCAGAAAGGGGGGAAAGCGACAGCCTCCCTCTTTCTGCAGCGGGTGCGGTGAAATCACCGTCGGCACTGAATTCAGGCGCAGACATCCTCTCCACAGGAGGATCTTTACATAAGGCTTCGCACGACAACCGCGGAAGCCTTTCTGATTGGGACCGTCTTTACCAGGACTTTCAGGCTGCGACAAGCTACGGCGGAGAATCGCCTGACATGACAGATTTCTCCATCCCTGCCACCGAGCAGAGCGCGCTTAACATTCCTGATTCATTGCCGGCTGCCTCCACCGGGGTGCTTCCTGATATGGAGATGAACGAATCGAGCGGAATGCTCAGGCTCCGTAACCGTTTTCTTGTGGTGCCGGCAGCGCGCGGACTGATGGTGATAGACTGTTACCGCGCCCACCTGAAAGTGCTGTATGAGAAATTTATCAAACTGTCGGCCACCCTGCTCGGAGAGTCGCAACAGATCCTTTTCCCGGAGACGATCACGCTCACTGTCGCTCAGAATGTGATTCTCGGGAGCATGCTTGAGGATGTGCGCATACTCGGTTTCGATCTCTCTTTTCTCGGCGACAATGTATGGGCCATAAATGCCGTGCCAGCCATATTCGCGAAACTCAACGCCACAGACACGCTTATGAAGATGATCGAATGTGTGGCCGACGAGACGGTACTTCCCGGAGCAGACATAAAAAGACGGGTGGCTCTCTCCATGGCACGTGCTGGAGCCATCAGCGCCACACACGCCATTACGGATGACGAGGCGGAAGCGTTGCTGGCAAGTTTCCTGTCATTGCCTGACCCGACCTACTCCCCCGACGGCAAGCCTACATTTTTCATACTTGATACTTCGGAGATAAAGAAAAGGCTGCAGATATAAGCAACCATTCTTCTCGGACAAGGGTTATTGCGGGTCACATCTTTTTAAGATGCTCATAGAGGCTGCGCAACGGCAGACCCATCACATTGTAATAGTCG
Organism: uncultured Muribaculaceae bacterium; assembly: GCA_949742535.1. GTDB lineage: Bacteria > Bacteroidota > Bacteroidia > Bacteroidales > Muribaculaceae > UBA7173. Next base: position 7,663 of record CATJQX010000077.1, read on the forward strand.
CCCCGTATGCCTGTCACGCCGATGTATCCTATCCATTCCTGGATGCCGTATGCCCCCGCCTTGTCAAAAGGACGGTAATGCTCTATATAATAGGCTATCTCGCAGTCTGAAAGCTCTGCGAATTCCACATATGTGGTCTCCGAAAATGTATCCATTCCAGAGGAGGAAAGGAGGGTGACACCTGTCACCACTTTGTGTGTGTGCCCCGACAGCTCTCTCAGCATGGCTGCAGCTTCCCGGGCATCGCGCGGTTTTCCGAGCACTTTTCCTCCGTCTATCACCACGGTATCGGCTGTGACCAGGATTTCCCCCGGCTTCATGTCCGACATATACGCCTCGGCTTTTTTGCGTGAAATATATGGAGCCACTTCATCGGAAGGGAGATCATCCGGGTAACTTTCATCCACATTTCTGGTATCGGCCTGATGTACTTCCACACCTATGAGGCCAAGAAGTTCGCGGCGTCGCGGCGACGCGCTGGCAAGAAGCAATTTTTTATTTCCGAAAATCTGTTTCGCGTCAGTCTTCATTAGTAAAATTCATTTGTTCCATCCCCAGGCACGGTCACATCTGGGCCATTCCCCTCTTGCCCTGAGAATCTCTTCAAGCAGATCGCGTGCCACCCCGTATCCTCCGTCGGCGGGAGACACATAGCCGGCGATCTCAATGATATCGGCCGCGGCATCGGCCGGTGCCACCGCCAGACCGGCCATCTCCATACATTCGCTGTCAGGCACATCGTCGCCCACATATGCCACCTCCTCAGGGGCAAAGCCTTGTTTCTTCATCCATGCCTCAAACAGTTGGCTCTTTACACCTGCCTTGAGAAAAACGTCCTCGATGCCGAGATTGCGGAAACGCTGTTCCAACCCCTCGCCGCAGGCACCGCTTATAATCGCGATTTTCAATCCCTTTCTTACTGCGAGCTGCAACGCATAACCGTCTTTGATATTAGCCATGCGGCACGGATTTCCATCCGCCCCGAGCGGAATCACAGAGGGGGAGAGCACTCCGTCCACATCGAATACCACACCGCGTATCTTGTTCAGATCATAATTGATTTTGCTCATGGAGGTGACTTGTGATCGTTTTTATTGAAATGTGATTGGATGCCTATTTGTACGGAAACTCGTCGAGAATGCGGTCGGCGAGCATACGGTATATCTCACGGTCATTGCCGGAAAGCATTTCTATATGTTTTCTTATGACCTCGCGGTCTCCGCGCCTCGCGGGGCCTGTCATAGCTTCCCGCGGCGATACATCATCGAGTTTTTCCAATGTCGCTTTCAACAGAGGCATCATGTAGGTTATATCCAGTCCCTCCTTTTTCAGGAGTTCATCAGCTATAAGCCACATAAGATCGGCATAATTGCATGCGAAAACGGCCGCCACATGCATATGTCGGCGTCTGCGGCTATCGGCATATTCTACCCGAGGGGAAAGCATACGTGCCAGCGACATCAGTTTTTCGCTTGTCTCAGGAGAGTTGCCCTCTATGAAAAACGGGACCTCAGAAATATTCACCGCCACGTCGCGCGTGAAAGTCTGCAAAGGATAAAATACCCCATAATTTGATTTATGGCCTGCGAAAACCTCTGCCGGGACACTCCCCGACGTATGCGCCCATATCCCGGGAAAATCAGGCGTAGCTGCAGCTATGGCGGCTATACTGTCATCATTCACAGAAAGCAGATACATGTCAGAGTCGGGCGCCAGATCCTCAAGATCGCACCCCGGCCGACACTCTCCGCCTATCAGATGGCTCAGCCTCTGCGCCGAATCCATACTACGGCTCACTACCTGAACCACATCCGCTACTTTGGAGAGTGCAACACCCAGATGGGTGGCCACGTTGCCGGCACCGATCAGAGAGATCTTCCGGCGATTTCCCGCCGGCACAAACGTTTCGGCACCATATATTTCCGCGACTTCCTCTGTATTATTGCTCATTACGCCATTTACCGATATGCACTTTTTCCCACTGGAGCTTGGCAGGATCAATAGGCCGGCGCTGTTCGTCCTTATGGCCGATAGTGATTATGCAAAGCACACCGAACTCATCGGGTATTCCGAGCGCCTGGCGCACATAGTCTTCAGCCGGCTCACCATCCTCACCATAGCGGTCACGCACCTCTACCCAACAGGAACCGAGCCCAAGATCGGCGGCCTGCAACTGCATGAAAGCTGCCGCCACAGACGCATCCTCAATCCACGCTTCGCTTTTGGTAATATCAGCCGTCACAACCACAGCCAGAGGTGCTTTTGCTATTGAAGTAGCATAGTTGGGTTTGCATCTGCTCAGATGGTCAAGCATTTCGCTGTCCTCAACCACGACAAACTGCCATGAACGGCCGCTTTTTGACGACGGCGCAGTCAAAGCTGCCTCCAATATGAGTTTTACATCTTCGGGATCCACCTTCTCATCCGTATACTTGCGGATACTACGGCGATTCAAAAGTAATTCGTGAAAATTATCCATAATAAAATCCGGTTAAATTAAACAGACCGACGTTCCGGTGTATGCGGAAACAGATCTCCACACGATGGCTTATCTGCGGCAAATCCATGCATCGGGCTCATTGACAAGAGCTGTCATTGAAGATGCCGAAGCATAACTCTGGCCGGTAGCCGCATATACCCTGAACCGCCCGTCCATCTCCAATATGCCGAGCCTATGGCCTTTGCCTGCATTGATAAAGCTCTTTGCCTGATCGATCGTCGGGAAGGAAGCCACAATCACAAAATACGGGTCTGCCTCATTAAAACGGATCGAAAGGGATTGTGGTTCAGTCTCGCACTCCTCAGTTGCAGGCGCCACCGCTACAGGAGCAGCGATATTATCCTCTGTCATCCCGACAGAAACCGGCTCCTCAATATTTTCTGCAACAGCAGCCTCAGTTACATATGATATATGGTCTGGAGTTGCCGAGGACAATCCCATTGTCTTTACAAAAGGCGATATGCCGTCTGACACCAGCTTTGCAGCCTGACCTACAACCGAACGGACGCCATCCTCCGGCTGCACATATGATCCCGCAACAGGAGCAATCGAAGCAGTCTGGGCATTCTTGTCTATCCTTATAGGAGAAAGCACGAAAAAAGCTAAAGTAAGGAGCACAGCAAGCGTAGCAACCGTTCCGGATGCGTACGCACGCCATTGAGTGGGGAACAACCCAAATCGCCTGCCCCCCTCATCAGCGCTTACGCTACCGGCAGACACACGCGGCGCACTCACAGCATGCTCACAGCTCCTGTTTGCCAACAGAAGGGGCGAAATCGGACGAAGACCGTAAAAGGCGCCATTAACTCCTGGCACATCTGCAAAAGGATCAAAAGCAATCTCCTCGCTATCAGATAAACGGAATACTCCCAGACGACCAAGAGTAAATTCACCCCCACAATCAAGCGCATTCATTAATTTGGCCACGTCACCATCCACAATCTCAGAAGCCTGCTCATTGCCAACTCCAAGCTCCCTGGCGACCGATGAAACCAATAGCCCATCGCTCTCAGTCAGCCACGGATTAAAAGCCAACTCGCGACCCGGAGGTAAAATTTCTTTTCCGTCCTCCCCAAAAGCAGACGATTTATATCTACACAACAAAGCACCGACACCAGGCACAACCACACAATCATGCCTGCGTATCAGATATTCAATATGTCTGTCGATAATTCTCATTGCCATAAATCCCCCCTAAAAACCCATTTCTATGCAAATTTAATACTTTTTCTGATAAAAATCCCCCTTCAACACCAAAAATATTTCATCACCAAATATAGCAGCAGGGAATCAGAGCTACCAGAGAAATCAGAAAAATCAAACTCCTCCCCCACCACCCCCTGAGACCTCTGATGTCTCTGATGCCTCTGATTACTCTGATACACCACCATCCCCGAAACCCCTGATGTCTCTGATGGCTCTGATTCCTCTGATCCACCACCATCCCTGAGACCTCTGATGGCTCTGATGTCTCTGATTCCTCTGATACACCACTCCCTCTTTCTTTCACTCTCCCTTCTCTCCCACACAATACCCAAAAAAGAAAGCGCCCCGGCACATCTCATGTGCCAGAGCGCTCACTCTGATAGGGGGCGGCTACCTACTCTCCCACTTTCGCAGTACCATCGGCGCGGCGGGGTTTAACTTCTCTGTTCGGAATGGGAAGAGGTGG
>CATJQX010000078.1 GCA_949742535.1 uncultured Muribaculaceae bacterium
ATAGTACATAGCAAAATTACTTTTTCCATTGCAAGAAATGTGATAATGATTGGTTTATTATTTAACGAGGAGTTACCGTGAGGCAATTTCTCGTTTTTTTTTGTTTCCCGGCAAGACGTCCCACGCCACAGATAGTATGTCGGATACTGTTCCGGTTTAGCCGGGCTGCATCAATCCATAAACGAGACAGGATAAAAAGAGACGTGCCGGCCTCTGTTTGTGAGGTCGGCACGTCGGTGGTTTGCTTATTTACTTATGCGTCTATGCTGATTAGCGTACGATAGTCTTGGTTACGGTTTCACCCTGACGTTTGATCACGAGCTCGCCTGCTGCGGGATTTGCAACGCGTACACCCTGGAGGTTGAAGTATTCTACAGGAGCGTTGTTGTCAAGGTCGATGACTGCATCGTTGATACCGGAAGTCGGAAGAACAACCTGGAAATTACCATTTGAGTTAACTTTATACCAGTTTTGAGTTCCTTTATCTGGATCTATGTCACCGGGGGTTGTCTCCAGTATGCAGTCGGCTGGGAAAGTGATTTTGTTGTCGGCAAATTTTCCGGACTTATCAGCTGTTCCTCCTTCATAGATGCTGTTGAATGAGGCGATCATTTCATGTCCGTACTGGCTGCTTTCGAATCCGGGATATGAGAGCGGTATCTCGACAGCATTGGGATTTGTTGCATCAATGTACAGATAGTGGTTGCAACCGGTTGCAGGGTGGGCGTTAGCCTGAGAATATGTCCATTTTGTGTTGGTGTAAATGTTCTTCAGACGATAGAGGCCTTTCTGTGTCTTGTGCTGTTCCATTTCAACCTCATATGTTTCGGCATTCCATGGGTTTTTGTTTGAATCCACCCATACGGATGACATAAGCGATTCTGTGAAAGTTGCCATGCCGATGTATGACCAGTCTGCTGCGTTATCAGCTGTGACAAGCAGATGTAATGCTGTCGCTTTTACGCGTGTGCCGGTTGCATCATAAGCAAGAGCAAAAAATGTAGCAGGGCCGTCTTCAACATTGGAAAGCGGGAGATTCATTGAACCGTTGATTGCAGGAAGCGATTGTAAGCTTTCATTGAGGTTTTCTTCAATGAAGCTGAAATTATCTTCATTTGCAGTGAACCATCCGCCGGGGAATAAGAGGATTTTTACATCGTTGATGTCAGCTCCGCTTTCAAGTGTGAACTGGATGTTGCTGTCGCTTATACATTCGCTCGGTGTGGTGAACTTGAATGAATAATCTTTGGCATTTTCATCCATCACGATTCTGAATTTGCCGGAAAGGTTTGCTCCCGCATATCTTCCGTTTTCAGGTTCTTCAGAGCCAATCCACATCAGGAAGTTTACATAGCTTTCGCCTTCTGCCTCAAAGCCGATGGGATAGGTTACAGTTCCGGCATTGTATACGCCGCAGATGCCGGGGTACACTTGTTCAATCATGGAAAGTGCATACTCGTCTGCAAAATCTTGTGCCTGTGTTTTGAATGAAATGGGGGCAAATTCTGTCATCTCCTCATTTGTAGCAGCCAGGACTCCAGTCTCTCCACCGTATACACAAACGAGGTCGCCTTCAATTTTGAATTTGATGTAATAGTCTTTGCTGTCATCTACTTTGACATCAGCGAAAGGTGATACCCAGTTTTTGTAAGGGTTTACAAGGCGGAACTGTGTGTCGTCGCCGTCAAGCTGCTGAAGCATTACATCCATGGTCTGCGACACTTCTTTGCCTTCTTCCATAAAAGTGGTCATCAGGTCATCGGTATATTTTACCGTGCGTACATCTACCCAGTTTTCAACCGGAGTGATGCGTGCAGGTGCCTTTTGGAACGACGATTGGATTTTGCTTTCACCAACTACAGCGTTGCCTGTAGTTCTGATATTTGAAAATTCAATTTTTGCAGCCTCGGCAGTTTTTTGGACTTTTGCAAGTCTGCTTGCGGTGGTGGCGGAAGCGGAGAGTGCGACTGCCACACCGAGGAGTAAAGTGTAAAGTTTCTTCATGCTGATAGAAATTTTTACGTGATTAAAGAGATATTATTGTTTATTATTTATTCGAAGTGATAACTTTTATCGGTTGTAAATGCGGGATTGGAAACCGCTGTTGAGATTTTGTAAGCGTTTTGAAGTCGGACGCCTAAAGATAGCAACTTTTTTGCCTCCCCTCCAAATATTACCCTATGTTTTATAGCATATTTATAGAGCACGTTGCAAACTTAGGTAATTTTTTTCATTCTGCCAACATTCTTCCGGGAATTTTTGCATTTTTTTTGAGAAATCATTTTTGAAGTGTCATTTTGCCCGATCTGTCG
>CATJQX010000079.1 GCA_949742535.1 uncultured Muribaculaceae bacterium
CAGCCGGTACATGCTCCCCTGGCCCCGGGCATCTATATAGTAAGAACCGGAGAGGTGGTGACAAAAACCGCCGTACGCTGATCTCTCAGTGCACGGCGGCCACCTGAATGTTTGTCCATTAATTTCCCGTCGGAGTAGAATGAGGAGCTGTATGCACATCTCCCCGGAGATCTGTTATTCTACCGTACCGGCGGAATGACGAAAAATATACTTGACTAATTAACCAAAATCTTTAGTCCGTTGACCACATACACCCCCTGTTCTATCGGTGGCCTGCGGGTTCTCCCATACATATCCTGAAAGCGGATCGGGAGAATATTGCAACTGTGTCCCCGGAGTGCATCCCGCCAGAGGCCCGTATGGCTCGGGCACCTGATCCTGGGCGTTCAGCAGAGGCGCTGAAAGAGATGCCAGCAGTGTCAGTGCCGCGCATGTCGTATGAGTTCGGGATATTGTCATTCAATTGCGTTTTGATAGCGCAAAGATAATCTGCGGTTTGCAGATGAGGTATTAGATTTTGATATATCTGTTTAGAAAATTGCACACGTGCAGTGCGGTGCGGTGTTACCTGCGGTGGGAGTCGCGGTATTCCTGTGGGGTCATTCCCATCACTTTATGGAAACAATACGTGAAATAGGCCGGCTGGTCGTAGCCGAGAGAGTATGCTACGTTTTTTACGGGTTCGGAAGTTGATGTGAGCATTTCCGCCCCTTTGCGCATACGGAGTTGCAGCAGGTAGCGGCTCGCGCTCATTTTCATCTTCTTGCGGAAGAGTTTGCGGAAGAGCGGATAGCTTAACCCTACATCTGTGGCTATATCCTCTATCTTTATCTCCCTGTTAAGCGAGTTCTGCATCAGGATACATGCGTGCGCTATTTTGTTCTCGTGGTCGGGATTGTATTGCGCTTCTTTTTCAGTGGCAGGAAAGTTACAGATGGTATTTACGAGGTATATGATAAGTCCTCCGATTAAGTTTATGTTGGTTTCAGGGCCTGCAATTTCCACTGCTTTATGGAAAAGGGCGAGAATCTCGGGGTTCAGTCCCACCCTGAACAGGGGGTTCTTGCTGTTGTATGCGGGAACCCTTAGCCATTCGTCTACAAATTCGCCTTTGAAACCTATCCAATACTGTTTCCATCCGGTAGCCGGATTGGGGTGATAGCTGTGCCAGGTGCCCGGCGGAAGCATAAGCACGCTTCCGCTGGAAATCTTGAACGATTCGTTCTGCAATCTCAGGAAGCCTTCCCCTGCGATGAAATACACAATCTGATACTCATCCATCACTCTCCCTACCGATGGGTCGAAGTAATATCCCGCCGGATGGTTATGCGACGGATATTCTTCCCCGGGAGCAATCTCCTCGTAGCCCACGGTAGAAACATAGATCTGTTTCTCTTTCTCGGTATGTTCGGGTGTGAAGTATTTGATCATTTGGCAGAGAGTGTATTATATGTTGTGAGTTATTCTTCCTCTTTCTTCTCCGATGGTATCAGGAAGATCGAAAAGTTTACCGATCCATATGAACGGTGGTCGTAGAAATGTGGAAGTCCGGAAAAATCATATTTCCGCGAGTGCTCGATGATGAAGATGGATCCGGGGTGGAGCAGCCGTGAACCAAGTATTTTTCCGGGTATCTCGGCAAATCCGGGGAGATCGTAAGGGGGATCTGCGAATACGATGTCGAATGATGCCAGGGTGCTGTGGATGTAGCGCAACGCATCGCCCTTTACCAGTGTGTGTTCCCGGGTGGCACCGAGTTCGGCGGCCACTTTCCGTATAAAACCGGCCTGGGTAGAGGCTTTTTCCACAGATGTCACATGTGAGCATCCGCGTGAGAGGAATTCGAAGGAAATGGCTCCTGTGCCCGCGAAAAGGTCAAGGGCCACGGGCGCGTCTTCCTCGAAGTCGATCATGTTTTCGAGTACATTGAAGATGTTTTCGCGTGCGAAGTCTGTGGTAGGACGCGCAGTTATGTTGCCGGGTACGTCAAAGCGGCGTCGGCCGTATTTTCCTCTTATTATTCGCATGTTTCTGTGTTCTTTGTCTTGTGGGGGGCGTTGCCGGCGCCTTCTGCAGAAGGCGCTACAAGGGGTGCCACTATGAGTTCGAATGGTGCTGACAGGGATGCTCTCCCCGCGCGGAACATGACGGAGGGGAAGATGGCGGGCATCACATATCTCACATATCTGCGGAGCACGGGAGTTATTGCCGCACGTATGGTGCGGTCGCCCGAAATCATGATCTCGTCGGTATCCGGGAGCCTGAGGTTCTCACGGGAAGCAAGTATATAATATACGGCGTCCATTGGTTCCTCTATGCGGTGCGAGGCTACCATGAGTGGCGCGTTGTCACCAAGTATTATTATGTCGAGCCGTTTGCCACGCAGGTTCGCCAGGGTTTTTCCGTGCCGTCTTACAGGATGCTTCGCCCTGAAATACCTGCAAAGAGGCGCAAGAGGGTGCTCGATCCTGATGCAGGGGAATGTGCGGCGCAGGAAATTGAGGGTATCGCCGGGTATTTCAGAGCAGATCGCCATGTTCATCTCCGGTATGCGGTTCACGATCACCTCGCTGCCGGGCATATCCTGTGCCGGATATACGTTACGGAAGATGGCCTGTGCCACTTCGTCGCCCGCATCCGGCACCGGGAGCACGCGCAGGGTGTCGTAGAGCATGGTCACTTTACTGAAGTCGGCAAGCAGCAGGGGATTGTCGTAGATGGTGTTCTCCATCCTGTGCAGTTCCCCCTCCTCACCGTCATAAAGTATTTCCTTGAAAATCATCGAGTGATTTTCGTATGGTGAAAAGGCCATCGCTGCCAGCCTGTCGGGACTGGCCTCCATGAGCAATTGCCATATCTGCGGCTGCTGTATGAGATCGATGGTCATTTTCACTTTGTTTATGTCGTTTTGGTTTACATACGGCTCCTTTATATATGCATGCCGCATGCGCTTTTACCATATTGTCAATAATTTCTGGCGTTTCTCACACCGCCTCTGCCCCTGTTGCCGGAGCTGCTGTTGCGGTGTCCGGCGTTGTTGTACTGCGAACCGTTGCCCCATGCACCCTGGTTGTCGAATGTGTTGAAGCCATTTTCTTCGTCGTACTCGTCTTCGTCATATTCCTGATTGCCGGGTGCGTTCAGGTCTCTGTTCTTGGGCTTGTTCTTCTTTATCTCGTTTGGTTTCTGCAGGTCTACAGGTGTGCCTGTGAGTTCCCATTCCTGGTCGATATCCCAGTTCTTGCGCAGGGTTATCTTTTTCGGATAGTAATACACATCCTCAGGCTGTATTGAGTCCGCCACATTTCCTGTGTCCCACATGCCGTTGTTGTTGCGGTCTATGAACGCACGTGCGTAATATGTGTCGGGGGACACGAAATTGAATATCACTTCCCCGGCCTCATTTATCGGTTTTGCCTGTATGGGCTGGTCGCTTTTGTTCAGCAGTTCCACGACTATGGCTGTGGAGTCCGGAAGCCCGAGGGCATTGATGTCTGTTATTCCGAATATGATATTGCCGTAGTCTTCAGGCATTTTTACAGTAAACTCATGCTTGAAGTCCTTGATCCACTCTCCGTAGATATTCCGGATGGCAAGTGAGTCGGCTGTGAAACGGTAACGTGCTCCGGGTTCCCATTTTACATCTACGTTGTATCTGCGCACCATGGCGCTGTCCTGTATGAGATGGATATTTTTTACGGGATTCCATAGGGTGTCGACTGCTATTTCCAGGCGCCATCCCGCCGAGTCTATGAATTCAAGCGGCTCGGCCGCCTCGAATGTGAGAGGCAGGTTGAGCTCCTGCTGCCCGGGTGACACGGCTTTGAACTCCAGTAGTTTTACTGGGGGAGGAAGAGTGTCGTTATCATTTTTTTTCTTTTTGTCGTCACTCTTTTTCTTGCGGTTTGCACCCTTGATGAATAGTTTCAGCGTATCCGTTGTCATGGAAAGCTTCTCAAGGGAGTCTGTGCGCAGATAGCGGGCTTCCACGAGCAGGGAATCCTGGTTCACAAGTATTGTGTCCCTGAGCCAGTAGACAAGCGAGTCAAGTCCTTCGCGGGCTTCGATTACCGAGAGGTCAGCGAGTTTGCGTCCGGCTCTCGGGCCGTTGATCACGGTAATGTCAGGAAGGGAGTCGGAGGTGGCTCCGAATTTGAATGTCGCCCTGCGGTTGTCTGTGCGTTCGTAGTCGCGCAGATATTGCGGTCTGTAGTTCTCGTTGAACCATGTCAGCAATATGTCGTCGGGCATATAGTGGTATGCGGTGCGTGCCACTATGGAGTCTGTGCCGTCTGAGGCTAACAGAGTGTCTGTCACTTCCACCGGTTCCACAGTCGGGGTGACCGTTATGTCGGAGAACGCAATGTTTTCCGAGCGGTCCCAGTGCCAGTCGCGGTTGCGGTCGTCGATCGCGAAGATATGGTATGTGCCTGGTTTGAGGTTTCGTATGGTGAACTGGCCGTACTGGTTGGTCTTGGCCACACGTTCGAGCGGCATGTGGGTCAGCGATGTGTCGGTGAGATTTGAATATACTCCCACAACCATATTCTGCGCGGGTTCGAGGTTGCGTGCTTCAAACACCATTCCTGAAATGCGGAGGGTGTCGATGGTAGGGCCTGTGGAAAAGTCAAGCGCGAAGCCGTCGAGTATATTCCCTTCGTTAAGGTCGCGGATGGCGTCGGAGAAATCAAAAGTATATGTGGTGCTGTCTTTGAGCGAATCGCGCAACTCCACCGATACGCGCCGTCCGTTGGAGCTGACGGCGGGGTTCTGTTTCTGCGCCGGCGAGATCACCAGCTTGTTGGCTATATCCTCAAGCTTGATATTCTCGTCAAAGAATATGTCGACTTTTGAACGGTTGATGTTCACCGACCCGGGCAACGGGTTGGAACGCACGAATTCGGGGGGAGTCTCGTCGCGGGGACCACCCTCCGGACGGCCTATGGAGGCGCAGGCAGCCACCATGAGAGCCAGGGCTCCGATCAATGTAACACGCATCCAGTCTGCAGCCTTCACTATTCGGTATATGTTTTAATTAACTGACTGTTGATCTATAATGAAATTGCCGGTTACATAACAAGTAAACGGCAATCTTATCGAAACACTAATTTCAGTACCCCGGAGCAGAATCGAACTGCTATCAAAAGTTTAGGAAACTTCTATTCTATCCGTTGAACTACCGGGGCTTGATTTTCTCATCGGAACCGACCACAAAGTTACAGGAAAAAAACGGTTCACGCAACACCGCGCCTGCATTATGTCTTGAATCGTTGCCCGCAGATGGCGATTTTACGGTCTGATAGAAACGTTTTGAATGAAAAATGCTATCTTTACGGTGAATAACAGCTGTCGCGCAGGCGGCGGCAACAAATCTGAACAGCGATATGTTGATGACCGTATTGACAGGAGTGTTATGCTTTGTGGCGGCAGTGGCGCCGTCGGGGTTACGTACTGAACTGATAGAGGATACCGAGACGGTGTATTCCGGCGGATACCGCACCACGGCGTCTCTGAAGCAGGTGACTGACGAATGGAGGCGTGGCAATGTGAATCTTTTTCAACCTGCTGCCATATCGTCGCCACATCCCTCGTTTGGCTGGCGCCTCCCTGCCGGCATGGATACACAGGAAAAATACCGCATTCTGGTGGCCACGGCTCCCGGAAAGCTGAAGGAGGGGGAAGCTGATGTGTGGGACAGCGGGGTGGTGGACTCGCCCGACTGCACCGGTGTGGTATGCGGGTGCGGGGGGCTGATGCCTGCGACGGTGTATTACTGGACAGTTAAGGTGGCCGATGGAGACGGTTTTACCGCTTATGCTCCACCACGCGCTTTCGTCACAGCAAGGGAATGGGAAGATGGATTTTCGCGCTATCCTATCGTGAAGAGCGCAGGAGCGCCTGTGTCGGTAAGCCGTAAGGATAATAATGTATTTACGGCCGATTTCGGCAAGGCGGCTTTCGGACAGCTGTCCCTGACGGTAAAAAGCCAAGAGGAAGATACCGTTACGGTACATCTCGGGGAAGACGCTGAAACCGGCGGTTCTGTCAAACGCGATCCCGGTGCCTCGATAAGATATGCCGCATATCGTGTCCCTGTACGCAAAGGCACTCATACCTATCGCCTTGCTTTGCGTCGTGACGGGCGCAATTCCGTCATCAAACCGCATGGCACCGATGTGAGGCCGGTACTGATGCCTGAATATATCGGTGAGGTCTTCCCGTTCCGTTATTGTGAGGTTGAGGGTGGAAGGTCAGAGGTCCTGTCTGTAGAGAGGGAAGCGGTGCATTATCCGTGGAATGAGGACGCCTCTTTTTTCCATTCGTCAGACACGGTGCTTGACAGGGTATGGGATCTGTGCAAATACAGCATCTATGCCACCAGTTTCGCCGGGGTCTATGTGGATGGAGACAGGGAGCGCATTCCATATGAGGCTGATGCCCTGATAAACCAGTTGAGCCATTACTGCGTGGACGACGAGTTCACACTGGCTCGATACAGTGTGGACTATCTGTGCCGCAATGCCACATGGCCGACCGAATGGATTCTCCAGGCGCCGCTTATGGCATGGAATGACTATATGTACACCGGCGACAGGGCTCTTCTGTCCAGGAATTACGAAATCCTGAAAGCCCGCACGCTGATGTGGCTGCGTGAGGAGAACGGGCTTATCAGCACCACTACCGGAAAACAGACGCGTGAGCTGCTGCGTGCCTGCGGATATTACGGGGAGGGCATACGCGATATCGTGGACTGGCCCCAGAGCGGCGCGCTCGGCATCGGGAAGGAACAGCCGGGAGAGGCCGACGGCTATGAGCTGCTCGCATACAATACGGTGGTCAACGCCTACCATTATCAGGCGCTGAAACTTATGTCGGGGATCGCCGAAGCGCTCGGTAACATGGAGGATGCGGCTATGTATGCGGCCGAGGCGGATAAGGTCAGGAAAAATGTCAATGATCTGTTGCTTGATCCGGTGAAAGGATATTATCGCGACGGTATCGGCTCGGAACATTATTCGCTGCATGCCAGTATGTTTCCGATGGCTTTCGGTATGGTGCCTGAAAAATATAAAGCCACGGTGCTTGAGCATATTAAATCGCGCGGTATGGCATGCAGTGTGTATGGCTCCCAGTTTCTGCTCGATGCGCTGTATGATGGTGGAATGGATGATTACGCGCTGCAGCTTCTTACAGCCAGAGGGGAGAGGAGCTGGTGGAATATGATACGTGTCGGATCTACTGTAACTCTTGAAGGATGGGACAGGCAGTTCAAGCACAATCTCGACTGGAACCATGCGTGGGGCGCCGCGCCCGCCAATATAATAGCGCGGAAGCTGATGGGTGTGGAACCTCTGGCTCCGGGATGGAGGCGGATGCGCATACAGCCGCGTCCGGGCACATTGAGCCATGCGTCCATAAAGGTGCCGACTGTGCTCGGGCCGGTAAAATCATCGTTCAACCGCGGGGAGGATGGTGTGTTTTCCATGGAGGTGGAGATCCCGCAGGGAAGTGTAGCGCAGGTGATATTGCCCTTTACCGGCAGGAAATATACGTTGCTGGCCGATGGCAGGAAAGTGCGCTCCAGGCGTGTGGCGGCAGGAATAGAGGTGGAGCTGGCATCCGGCAGCCACAGCCTGCTCCTGACAGGGAAATAAGCTGTCGGTCTGTCTGCCGCCCCTCAGGCTGTCTTGATCTTTTTAAGGAGATTTTTACCCAAAATGCCGGTGACACCGGTTATATGCGGATTATTGAATAACTTAGCGTCATGGAACTGAAAACAATAAATCTGGATTCTATTGATACGTTCAACCGATTGTACGGATTGCCGACGTTGCATCCGCTGGTGAGCGTGTTCGATATGAAAGACGCTACAAATCATGTGAGCGATGTGCGCCTGCAATATGGCCTGTATGCGCTTTTCCTGAAAAACGGTATCAACTGCTCCATACGTTACGGGCGCAAGAATTACGATTATCAGGAGGGTACTGTGGTAAGTTTCTCTCCGGGGCAGATAATAGATGTGCTCAGGGATCAGAGGGCTCCCGCCGGCGCGTCTCCCATCGGCCTTGTATTTCATCCCGACCTTATATATGGAACTCCTCTGGCAGAGAAGATCGCTTCTTTCGGTTTTTTCGATTACTCGCAGATGGAGGCTCTGCATCTTTCCCTTGAGGAGCGGAGCATATTCCTTGATTGCATCGGCAAGATAAAACAGGAACTGAGCCACTCTGTCGACCACCATTCGGCTGCTCTGCTGTCTGCCAACATACAGCTGCTTCTGGAGTATCTGCACCGCTTTTACGACCGCCAGTTCATCACCCGCCATAAAGTCAATTCCGATGTAGTGGCGCAGTTTGAGAAGGATCTCCGGGAGGCGTTCACTCCTGATGGCACCGGCGGTACGATGCCTTCTGTGGCATATTTTGCAAACAAAGTCAATCTTTCCCCGGGTTATTTCGGGGAGCTTATCAAAAAGGAGACGGGTCTTACAGCCAAAGAGATGATAACAAATCAGGTGATCAATGTGGCTAAACACCGTCTTGCTGTCACCAACGACGATATCAGCGAGATTGCCTACGGTCTCGGATTCGATTATCCGGCTCATTTCACGCGTCTGTTCAAGCGTGTCACCGGACAGAGCCCGACGCTTTACCGGCGTCTGATGGAGCAGAACTGACGCCGCATACGCGCGTATATAATAAATCCTCCGGCCACAACGCCATGCTGTTTGCATAGACATTGTGGCCGGAGGATTTATTGTTACTGGGCGTTGCCGTGTCGTTCAGCGTCTGGGGCGGCGGTCACGTTTCGTGCCTGTGCGTCCTGAGGACTTAGGGCCGTTTTTAGCTCCTTTCTGCGACTTTTTGGCGCCGTTTCTGGCAGATGCCTTGTGTGAGGCTTTTGCTGCGGCTTTCGCTTTTTCGTGGCGGGTCTGCCGTTTGCCTCCCGAAGCGAGCGCTTCAGATACGGTCACCACTTCTCCCATGTCGTCGGTAACCTGGCGGTTGCCCCCTGTGCGTGGATCCACCACTATGAAATCGAGCTGCTTGCGCTCCAGGTTGGCGTTGGCGACACGGATACGGATCTGGTCGCCCAGGCGGTAGACATTCCCTTTGCGGCGTCCGCGCAGGCAGTAGTTTTTCTCGTCGAAGTCGTAGTAATCGTCGGCGAGATCGCGCATTGGCACAAGACCCTCGCATTTGTTATCGTCAAGCTCCACATATAATCCCCACTCGGTAACACCGGATATCATGCCGTCGTATTCTTCGCCGAGATGGTCGCGCATGTATTCTACCTGCTTGTATTTGATGGAGGAGCGCTCGGCGTTGCTTGCGAGCTGTTCCATCGACGAGGAGTGTTTGCACTGGTCCTCGAGTTTTTCGATATTCACACTGCGCCCTCCTGCAAGATAGCGCTCGAGCAGGCGCTGCACCATCATGTCGGGATAGCGGCGTATGGGGGATGTGAAGTGGGTGTAATAGTCGAATCCAAGTCCGTAATGGCCTATGTTCTCGGTGGTATAGATGGCCTTTGCCATTGAGCGTATGGCCAGCACTGAGAGATAGTTTTCCTCACCCTTGCCTTTCACCTCGGCGAGCATCTTGTTGATGGAGCGGTTTATCTCCGTGGGGTTGCCATGTATCTTTATGCGGTAACCGAATGCACGGCAGATGGTGGCCAGTTCGGTGAGTTTGGTGGCGTCGGGCTGGTCATGCACGCGATATACAAACGCTTTCCCTTTGCGGCGTTTCTCGGGTTTGCCGATGGCTGTGGCCACAGTGCGGTTGGCAAGCAGCATGAATTCCTCAATGAGCTTGTTGGCGTCTTTGGATACTTTGAAGTATACTCCTGTGGGATGGCCGGTCTCGTCGATGTCGAAGCGCACTTCCTCGCGGTCGAAATCCACTGACCCGTTCTCAAAGCGGCGCGCGCGCAGTGTCTTGGCGAGGCGGTCGAGGGTGAGTATCTCGTCGGCGTATTCCCCGGCTCCGTTCTCAATGATCTCCTGCGCCTCCTCGTATGTGAAGCGGCGGTCGCTTTCAATGACTGTGCGTGCGATGTGGCTTGCCACGACATTGGCGTTGTCGTCCATCTCGAAGATGCAGGAGAATGCGAGCTTCTCCTCGTTGGGACGCAGGGAGCATATGCCGTTGCAGAGGTGCTCGGGAAGCATCGGTACCACGCGGTCTACCAGGTAGACTGATGTGGCGCGGCTCTGTGCCTCTCGGTCGATGATGGAGTTGGGGGTCACGTAGTGTGTGACGTCGGCGATGTGCACGCCTACTCTCCAGTTGCCGTTGGGCAGACGCGATATGGAAAGGGCGTCGTCGAAGTCTTTGGCATCTTTCGGGTCGATTGTGAATGTGGTCTCTTTGCGGAAGTCCTCGCGCTGCGCGATCTCTTCCGGCGTGATTCCTGCGTCGATCTTGTCGGCGGCTTTCTCTACATTTGATGGGTAGCGGTATGGTAGGCCGTATTCGGCGAGAATGGCATGGATCTCGGCGTTGTTCTCTCCGGTCTTTCCGAGTATGTCAATGACGGTGCCGCGGGGATTCTTGGCCTCTTCTGGCCAGTCGGTGATGCGTACGATGGCTTTGTCTCCGGTCACACCACCCTTGAGTTTACCTTTGGGGATGAAGATGTCGCAGGCCAGGAATTTGGAATCTGTCTTGAGGAAAGCCATGTTTTTATCGACCTGCAATGTGCCGATGAATGTCTGTTCTTTCTGCTCGATTATCTCTATCACCTGTGCCTCAGGTTCGAGACCTTTGCGGCGTGCGGCGATGTTGATTCTCACGCGGTCGCCGTTGAGGGCGTGCATGGAGTTGCGCTCTGCCACGAATATCACTTCGTTGTCTTCGTCGGTGATGACGGAGTTCTTTCCGTTTGACCGTCGCACGAATGTGCCTGTGGCTGTATTGGTGCGCTGTGGGGCTTTGTATTTTCCCGGCTCTGTCTCGATGAGGTCTCCGTCAAAGGCTTTCTCGGCAAGGATGAGCGCCACTGTTTTCTGGGCTGCGGTGGTGTCGATGCCGATGGCGTGCGACACCTGTTTATAGTTGAACGTGTTGTTCTGCTGGCGGGAGATGAATTCGTCCACGAGTGCGCGGATTTCGCCGGCTGATTGTCTGTTGCTTTTTTTCTGCATATGCTAAATGGAGTGTGAGGATTGCGTATGGCTCTTCCGGGAACGTGCGGTTCCGTGCATTTATAACAAATATCCCTGTATAAATGTTAAATGCGGCGGAGACATATCTTTTATAAAGTTTACGGGTGCCGAGCGTGCCGGATCGGTTCCGGAGCTGCGGCACCCGTATATGTGGGATCTGTATCAGGCGTCGATGTTGGCGTAGTTGGCGTTGGCTTCGATGAAGTCGCGGCGGGGAGCCACATCCTCGCCCATGAGCATTGAGAAGATGCGGTCTGCCTCAGCGGCGTCGCTGATCTGTACCTGTTTGAGAAGGCGTTTCTCAGGCGACATTGTGGTGTCGCGAAGCTCTTTGTCGCTCATCTCGCCGAGACCTTTGTAGCGCTGTACCTTCACTTTTTCGCCGTGCTGGGCTATGAAGGCCTGGAGCTGTGCGTCGTTCCAGCAGTATTCCTCCACTTTGCCTTTCGATGCCTTGTAGAGCGGCGGGGTGGCCAGATAGAGGTATCCTTGCTCGATGATGGGACGCATGCGGCGGAAGAAGAGTGTCATGAGAAGGGTGGCGATGTGGGCGCCGTCCACGTCGGCATCGGTCATGATTATGACCTTGTGGTATGCCAGACGGCTCAGGTTTGCTTCTTTTGCGTCGTTTTCGGTGCCGATCGTAACTCGGAGGGCGCGGAATATGTTGGTGATCTGCTCTGAGTCGAACACTTTGTGTTCCATTGCTTTCTCCACGTTGAGCACTTTGCCTCGGAGGGGAAGGATGGCCTGGGTGCGGCGGTCGCGGCCGCTCTTTGCTGTGCCGCCGGCGGAGTCACCCTCGACGAGGAATATCTCGCATTCGGCGGGATCCTTGCTTGAGCAGTCGTAGAGTTTGCCGGGGAGGCCTCCGCCGGCAAGGGGCGATTTGCGCTGCACTTTGGTGCGGGCGTCATAGGCGGCTTTTCGTGCCTGGGCGGCGAGTACCACTTTCTCTACTACGGTCTTGGCTTCTTTTGGGTGCTCCTCAAGGTAGGTGCGAAGTGCTTCGGAGACGGCTGTCTGAACGGCTCCGATGACTTCGTTGTTGCCGAGTTTGGTTTTTGTCTGTCCTTCGAACTGTGGCTCCATCACTTTGACGGAGATCACGGCTGTGAGGCCTTCGCGGAAGTCGTCGCTTGAGATCTCTACCTTGCATTTCTCAAGGAGCTTGTTGTCTTCGGCGTATTTCTTGAGGGTGGAGGTGAGGCCGCGGCGGAAGCCTGTGAGGTGTGTGCCTCCCTCTATGGTGTTGATGTTGTTTACGAACGAGTAGATGTTTTCGTTGAAGGTGTTGTTGTAGGTCAAGGCTACTTCAACGGGGATGCCTTGGCGCTCGGTGTCGAGGTGTATTACGTCGTTTATGAGCGATTCTTTGTTGGAGTCGATGTACTGCACGAATTCGCTCAGGCCGTTTTTGGAGTAGAAAACCTCGCGGCGCGGATTGCCCTCTTCGTCTGTAGCGCGCAGGTCGGTGAGGGTGAGGGTTATGCCTGCGTTCAGGAAAGCGAGGTCGCGCAGGCGGTTGGCCAGCGTGTCGTAATCGTAGACTGTGACAGTGAATATGCCGGAGTCGGGAAGGAATGTCACCGAGGTGCCTGTGGTGTCGCTTTCGCCTACTACCTGGAGGTCGCAGGTGGGTTTGCCCTGCGAGTATTCCTGCATGTAGATTTTACCTTCGCGGCGCACTTCCGCTCTGAGATATGTGGAGAGGGCGTTGACGCAACTTACACCTACGCCATGGAGACCTCCGGAAACCTTGTATGAGCCTTTGTCGAACTTGCCGCCGGCATGCAGCACGGTGAGCACCACTTCAAGAGCGCTCTTGTGCTCTTTCTCGTGCATGCCTACGGGGATGCCTCGGCCGTTGTCGACCACGGTTATGGAGTTGTCTTTGTTGATGGTGACCTCTATGTGGCTACAGAAGCCGGCGAGGGCTTCGTCGATGGAGTTGTCGACCACCTCGTAGACAAGATGGTGAAGACCTTTGGCGCTGATGTCGCCGATATACATTGCAGGGCGTTTTCTTACAGCTTCAAGCCCTTCGAGCACCTGGATGCTGTCTGCGCCGTATTCGCGGCTTTTCTCAATGTTTTCGGCCTCCTGGTTGGTTGAGTCTATTTCAAATAATCCTTCAGACATATTGATCTAATTCATTATCTATAAGCGGATGAGGATGCTTCGCCCACACGGCGTCACATTCATGCCGCAAAGCCGGAACGAGGGAGGTTGAACCGCTGTAGTTCCCGACGCTTTTACGTTACAAAGGTAATGAAAAATATGCTGACTTGCAAGAAAAAAGGGCCAAAATCGGTGTGTGGTCACTGACGTGCCGGGATGCTCCAGGGAGGGGTGTCATTGAATGTGGCTGAAGAATATGGCACGGTGGCGTCAGGGGTGGGTCAGTCGTGGAACTGGGACTGACGGGCTTTGTTCATTACTGTTGCCGGCAGGAATGAGCTGAACAGGTTGAACAGGTCGTCGCGCGAGGTGCCTTCGCGCACGGCCACGAATACGGTGTCGGCTCCCGGAATGGTGCCGAGTATGAGATCGGATCCTAATGTGTCGATGTCGTATGCAAGCCCTGACGCATAACCGTTGCGGGTTTTTATTACTACCAGATTGCCGGTGATGGAGATTGACAGCACAGATGTATGGCGCGAGGTGTTGTATTGGCTTTTGGCGCGCGGTTGTACGTCGGAGTACTGGCTTATGTCTCCGATGATGTAGCGGTATTGTCCCTGCTCGTCTGAGATTTTGTTGGCTTTCAGGAGTTTTAGGTCACGGGAAAGGGTGGCCTGGGTGATGATGTGGCCGCGTATGGCGAGCTGCTTGGACAGGTCTTCCTGTGAGGAGATGCTCTGATGGGTAAGGATGTCTATTATTTCTGGTAAACGGAGTTTTTTGCTGTTCATTTGCCGGAGGTTTTGTATTCCGTATGGTTTGTCAGGCGGAAATGGGTGGAGGATCTGAGATGTGGGTGGATGTAAACGGAGAGGGGTGTGCGATGGGGATGTGCTGTGGGTAAGTGGTGTTGTAAGTGAATGCTTGTGGCGCCGTCGGTAGGCGGATGTAGGGTCTGCAGCATTTCCAGGTTTTCGGAAATGAGGCTGCGGGGTGGGGGCGTGGGATGGTGCAGGGCGTCTGTGCAAGCTGTGGTGATGCATGCGGATCGGGCTGCACCGTTCTGCGGCAGATGTGTGGATGTTGTTCTCATACCGGTTGTCTTGTAGCGGTATTGTCACGGCTTTTGTGGCCGTTTTTTCATACAGCCGGTATTGTAGCTTACCTGCTGTTTATAAATTTGCGTGTAAAAATACGCATAAATTTATTAAGATCAAAATAAAAAGCCATATTTCTGCATGTGGTGGCAGGAATATGGCTTTTGAAATTCGTGTTGTATGTGCCGGAGGATGTGTGGCGGGTGTCGCTACAGAAAGATTGCGGTGTCACATGCGGCTGCTATGCCGGTCTCAGAGTGGTTTCGTATCTTTCTGTGTGTCTTGCGGGTTCTTTGCTCCGAAAAGGTCGGTGTATATGAGGTCGGTAGCTCCGAGGTGATCTTTTATGTATTGCCCTGCGGCGTCGCCTGCTTTCCTGAGTTTTTGGGCCGATGCGGAGAAAGTGCCCATGACGGTGTCGAATTCTTCTCTTGATGATATGGAGAATCCTCCTCCGCATTGCATCAGGTCTGAAGCCTCTTTGAATTTGGAGTGGTTGGGTCCGAAAATTACGGGCATGCCGTAGACGGCGGCCTCGTTGAGGTTGTGTATCCCGGCTCCGAATCCTCCTCCGATATATGCGAGGTCGGCATAGCGGTAGAGGGAGGAGAGCTTGCCGAATGAGTCGATTATGATGCCGCTTACGTGTGTGAGGCGTTCGGGTATCTGTCCCTGCGGGAGTTTGGCGCGCTTTATTTCTCCTGTCCATTCGGAAAGGAGTATTGCGGGTTTATTGAACCGGTTGCGCAGTCTCTCGAGGCGTGTCTCGTTGAATTCGTGTGGGGCTATGATGAATTTTACCTCGGGATGTGCGTTGAGCCACGGCACATAGATGTCTTCGTCGGCTTCCCATGAGCTTCCCGCGATGAACCGCAGGGGAGCGTCGGCTCCGAATCCGGGGAAGCCCGGTATCTCCACGGTGGCGCGCATGACGTCTGTGACACGGTCGAAGCGGGTGTCGCCGGCTACGGTGACGTTTTCCACCCCTATGAGTTTGAGCAGACGGCGTGAGCGCTCGTCCTGCACGTACAGCCTGTCGAAGCATCTGAGCATGCCTCTGAACATGCCTCCGAGGCTGCGGAAGAAGCGCTGTCCCGGACGGAAGATGCTTGAGATGATGTATGTGGGTATGCCGCGCCGGCGGAGTTCCTGCAGGTAGTTGCCCCAGAATTCATATTTGATGAATATGGCCATGGAGGGGCGGGCGGCATCGAGAAACCGGCGTACACGGTGAGGCGTGTCAAACGGCAGGTAGACTACCGCGTCTACAAAGGGGTAGTTTTTCCTTACTTCGAATCCCGAGGGGGAGAAGAAGCTCAGGAGGATGGGTTTCTCGGGGTGCTCGCGGCGCAGGCGTTCTATCATGGGACGCCCTTGCTCGAATTCTCCCAACGATGAGGCGTGGAACCATATACATCCCGGCTTGCCTCCGAGACGCCGGTTCAGGGTCTCGATGGTGCGGTGCTGTCCGCGTATCATCTTACGCACTTTGGGGCTTCGCCATGCAGCTATGCGTGCGGCGAAGCCATACAGACGTATTCCTGTGTTATATAGTGTGTTCACTGGCAGGAGCTGGCGGTTTACTCTGCAGGGGTGATTTCGGCGATGGCCTTGCGTATGCGTTTTATGGTCTCGTCGCGTCCGATAAGTTCGGTGATGTCGAACATGTGGGGGCCTTTGCATTCTCCGACAACGGCGAGACGGAAGGCGTTCATCACGTTGCCGAGGTGGTATCCTTTGTCGGCGATCCATCCGAGCACCACGGGTTCGGCGCCCTGTGAGGAGAAATCCTCAAGGTTTTCGAGCACACCGATGAGTTCCTCCATGATTTCGGGGGTGCCTGTTTTCCAGCGTTTCCTGATGTCTTTCTCTGCGTATGTGTCTGGTGCGATGAAGAAGAAGCGTGTCTGGTCCCAGAGGTCGTTGACGAAGTTTGCGCGGCTTTTCACCATGTCGATGGCGCGTGAGATGTATGCGTCGGTGTATTCGTCGGTGTTCACGCCGTTGGCTTTCAGAACGGGTTTGAACAGTTCTGTCAGGCGCTCGGCAGGAATTGCCATAAGGTACTCGTGGTTGAACCATTTTCCTTTCTCGAAGGCGAAACGGGCGCCGGATTTTGAGCAGTGGTCGAGTGAGAATTTGCTGATGAGCTGCTGCATGTCCATTATCTCGGTGTCGTCGCCGGGATTCCATCCAAGGAGTGCAAGGAAGTTGATGACGGCTTCGGGTAGGTATCCTTTCTCGCGGTATCCTGAGGATATCTCGCCGCTTTTGGGGTCATGCCATTCCAGCGGGAATACGGGGAATCCGAGGCGGTCGCCGTCGCGTTTGGAGAGTTTTCCTTTACCGTCAGGTTTGAGCAGGAGGGGAAGGTGCACGAAATCGGGGCGTGTGTCGGCCCAACCGAATGCCTCGTAGAGCAATACGTGGAGCGGGGCGGAGGGGAGCCATTCCTCACCGCGTATCACATGGCTTACTTCCATGAGGTGGTCGTCGACTATGTTGGCCAGGTGGTAGGTGGGGAGGTCGTCGGCGCTCTTGTAAAGCACTTTGTCGTCGAGGATGGATGAGTTGATGGTCACCTTACCTCGTATGAGGTCGTTGACTTCAACGTCGCGTCCCGGCTCGATAAGGAATCGTACTACGTAGGGTGTGCCTTCGGCCATGAGGCGGTTGACCTCTTCCTGGGGAAGCGAGAGGGAGTTGCGCATGTTCATGCGTGTAGTGGCGTCGTACTGGAAGTTGGGGTGCTCGGCGCGGGCCTTTTCGAGTTCCTCGGGTGTGTCGAATGCTATGTATGCTTTTCCGGCGTCAAGGAGCTGTTTTACGTGGGCTCGGTAGATGTCGCGTCTTTCGCTCTGTTTGTAGGGTCCATATGCGCCTCCTTCGCGCACACCTTCGTCGATTTCAATGCCGAGCCATGCAAGCGCCTCGTTGATATAGTCTTCGGCTCCCGGGACGAAACGGTTGGAGTCGGTGTCCTCGATGCGGAGTATCATATCCCCTCCGTGCTGGCGCGCAAATAGGTAGTTGTAGAGTGCTGTGCGTACGCCGCCTATGTGAAGCGGGCCTGTGGGGGAGGGGGCGAAACGAACCCTTACTTTCCTTTCCATTGTGTTATGGTTATCTGGTGTGCGAGTAGGATAATTCTATATTAATATAACGGGGATTGTATACCGGGGTATGAGGTGGCTCTCCCGGCGACGCGTAATCCGGCTGCAAAATTACAAAATAAATTTTGAATTTATTAACAAGAGAGCGGTCTCTTTGCTCTTGCCGGTGTCGCCGGCGGCTACGGCTGTGGGTCGGTTGGTCCGAATTCCTTGTGGAGGGCTTCGAAACGGA
This sequence comes from uncultured Muribaculaceae bacterium, assembly GCA_949742535.1. Classification (GTDB taxonomy): domain Bacteria; phylum Bacteroidota; class Bacteroidia; order Bacteroidales; family Muribaculaceae; genus UBA7173. The sequence goes on from CATJQX010000079.1 coordinate 17,737, forward strand.
GGGCTGCTTCGGGGCCGAATTTCGCTATGGATGCGCGCACGCGCTGCAGCGGCTTCTCGAGCATGTCGTTGTTTTTCGAGTAGAATTTGTCTGCATAGCAGATGAGTTTCTCAAGCATACTTTCGGGCATGTATGAGCGGTCTGGGGTAAGCGCGGGGGAAAGGCGCTCCACGTCGGCGGGTGTGAGGCCGGCTCCTGTATGCCTCTCGGCTACGCGTGCGTATATCTCGGGCGCTCCTTCTTTACGCAGCAGGTCGGCTCCTATGCGTCCGTGTGCGAGGTATGGCTCTTTGCCGTGGCAGTGTATGCCGTCAGCGTCGGTCAGGAAGATGCCTATGTCGTGGAGCATGGCGGCCGCCTCTATTTCGGCGGGATCGAGCAAGAGACTGCGTTCTTGAGCAATACGCAGTGCTTTGGCGGCTACGGATTTGCAATGACGCATGTAAATATCCCGCAGAGGTGTCTCTGCGGGATAATGTCTGTCGATAAGTTTCTGATAATCGAACATGATTAGGATCAGAGGTCGAGCACCCAGTTCCAGTTGTGGCGGTCTTCGATTTCGCCGAGGCGTATGGCTCCGAGTGTGTCGTAAAGCTTGCGGGTTATTGGGCCGGGTTCACCGTTCTTGGCTATGACGAATTTCTCGCCTGTGTCGATGTCGTGGATCTCGCCGACGGGTGAGCATACGGCTGCCGTGCCGCAGGCAGCGGCTTCTTCGAATGTGGTGATCTCTTCCACCGGTATGTGGCGGCGCTCTACGGTAAGTCCCATGTCTATGGCGAGCTGCATGAGCGACTCGTTGGTAATGGAGGGGAGGATGGATTCGGAGGCCGGTGTGATGTATTTGCCCTCTTTGATGGCATAGAAGTTGGCGGGCCCGCATTCGTCGAGGTAACGCTTCTCTTTGGGATCAAGGTAGAGTACGGCTGAGTATCCCATGTCGTGGGCTTTTTCTCCTGCCACAAGGCTTGCGGCGTAGTTGCCTCCGACTTTGAAGCGTCCGGTGCCTTTCGGCGCCACGCGGTCAAACTCGCGCATGATGCAGATGTTGGTGGGTTTGAAGCCTGATTTGAAGTATGGGCCTACGGGTGTCACCAGTATTATGAAGCAGTATTCATCTGCAGGTTTTACACCTACGCGTGCGGTCATGCCGATTTCAAGTGGTCTTATATATAATGAAGCTCCGGATCCGTAGGGTGGGATGAAACGCTCGTTCAGCTTGATGGCCATTTCTGTCATCTTCATGAAGATGTCGGTGGGGATGGGCTCCATCATTATGCCGCGCGCGGAGTCCTGGATGCGTTTGGCGTTTTCTTCCGGGCGGAATACTCTTACTTTTCCGTCTTTTCCACGGAATGCCTTGAGGCCTTCGAATATTTCCTGCCCGTAATGAAGAGCTGTGGCTGCGATATGCATCTCGATGGTCTCTGAAGAGGAGATTTCAATTTCGCCCCATTTGCCGTTACGGTAATAGCAACGCACATTATAGTCGGTAGGGATGTATCCAAACCCGATCTCGGACCAGTTAATGTCGGCTTCTTTCATTTTGGAATTTCGTTAATGGTGGTTATTATGCGCCTGGTGCTCTTCGTTTCTTTAATAATCGCATTTCCAGGACTGAAATGCTTTGGAAATTGAAGTGCCTTTAGCGCGATGCTAAACTGATTGCTTTGTTCGGTTGCAAAAAGGCGTTTGTATGAGTGGTATTCCGCTTTTTTTCAACCGTTATTTTTCGCAAATATACGTAATTATTTTTTATATGTGCAATATCTGAAATAATTTTCAGTATGGATTCGGACAATTTATGTTGTA
>CATJQX010000080.1 GCA_949742535.1 uncultured Muribaculaceae bacterium
CGAAGTGGCCGCGTCGGGGACGCCGGTCGTCACCGTGGAGGACGGCACCATATGCGGCGGTCTCGGATCTGCCGTGACAGACTGGATGGCCGTGAACGGACATACGGGAATCATAATCAGAAAGATCGGTATACCCGACTGTTTTGTGGAGCATGGCACTGTGGCACAGTTGAGAAAACTGTGCGGAATGGATGCGGAATCTATAGCCTCTGTAGCCAAGTCGATACTTGAGTCACATCCAAATTTGACTGCGAAATGAAGATCGTGATCGCCGGAGCTGGCGAGGTCGGGTCGCACCTGGCGAAACTTCTCTCGCGTGAAGAGCAGGATATCGTGCTCATTGACAGGGATGCGTCCAAACTGTCAAACCTTGACGCCAACTATAACCTTATGACCAAAGTCGGGAGTCCCACATCCTTCGAGGATCTGCGGGGCGCCGGCGTGCACGACAACTGCGATCTTTTCATTGCGGTGACGCCATTTGAGAATACCAATCTCATATCCTGCGAGATAGCAAAGAAACTCGGTGCACGCAAGACTGTTGCGCGTATCGACAACTATGAGTTTCTCGCGCAGCATAACCGCGAGCTGTTCGCATCGCTCGGGGTGGACCACCTTATCTATCCCGAGGTACTTGCCGCCCAGGAGATCTGCACGTCGTTGGGGCGCCCGTGGGTACGCAACTGGTTTGAACTTCACGATGGCGAGCTGATAGTCATAGGAGTGAAACTCCGCGAGAACGCCTCGCTCATCGGCAAGCGTCTGCGCGACATAACTTTCGGCCAGCACCACTACCACGTATCGGCCATCCGACGCAGGCATGAGACTATCATTCCGCGAGGCGACGACGAAATATGGGAGGGGGACATACTGTATTTCACAACCACCCGCGACTATGTGGACGAGATCCGCATGATTTGCGGCAAGCGTGAATACAAGATAAAAAATGTGATGATAATGGGGGGAGGGCGCATCGCCGTGCGCCTTGTGCATATGGCCAAAGGGAAATGGAACCTCACTATCATCGACGACAATATGGATACCTGCCGGCGCCTCCCTGAGAAATGCTCGGGATGCGACGTCAACATAATCCATGGCGATGCCCGCAACAACGAGCTTCTCGCCGAAGAGGGGATTTCCGATATGGATGCCTTTGTGGCGCTCACCGATTTCTCGGAAACCAATATTCTGGCGTGTCTTACGGCAAAAGAGTTCCAGGTCAGCAAAACCATCGCCGAGGTGGAGAACATACAGTTCATCTCCGAGGCCGAAAATCTGAACATCGGCACCGTCATCAACAAAAAACTCCTTGCCTCAAGCAAGATATTCCAGTTGTTGCTCGATGCCGACGAGAGCTCGTCGAAATTCATGGCGCTCGCCGACGCCGAGGTTGCCGAACTGGAGGTGCGCCCCGGCTCCAAAATCACCAAGGCACCGGTCATGGATCTCAAGCTGTCGCACGAGATGACCATCGCCGGCCTCATACGCGACGGCAAAGGTATGCTTGTGGAGGGTCGCACACAGATACAGGCAGGCGACCATGTGGTGGTCTTCTGCCTCGCGGGGCACATACATAAAGTAGAGAAACTTTTTATCTGAGAACGGTATGGGCAGGCTGATGCGGATAAATTTCAGGATGCTCGTGCGGGTTATGGGGTGGCTCGTGATGATAGAGGGCGCCTTTATGCTTGTGCCGCTTTTCACAGCCCTGATATATGCCGAGAAAGATTTAGTGGCTTTTGCAGCGGGTACGGCGATAACTGCCGTCACAGGCGCGTGCATGACATTCCTGAGCCGTCCGCGGCGCTCCGAAATGGGCAAAAGGGAGGGCTTTCTGCTCACAGCGCTTGTGTGGGTGGTGTTCTCCGTTTTCGGCATGATCCCGTTCATCATCAGCGATGTGCCCCTCAATGTTTCTGAAGCGTTTTTCGAGGCGATGTCGGGTTTCACCACCACCGGGGTGTCTGTAATGCAGGATATCGACAATATTTCCAGGGCGTTACACATATGGCGCTCTCTGATGCAGTGGATCGGGGGAATGGGTATAATACTCTTCACGCTTGCCGTGCTGCCTATGCTCAATTCCTCGGGAGGCATGCAGATGTTCAATGCCGAGGTGACAGGCATAACGCATGAGAAACTGCGCCCCCGTGTAAGCTCTACTGCCAAAAGACTCTGGATGGTCTATGCGCTCCTTACGGTGGCGTTGATCATACTTTATATGATCGGCCCTATGAACGGCTTTGACAGCGTGTGCCATGCGTTCTCCACCATGTCGACCGGCGGTTTCTCAACCCGCCAGGCTTCAATCGGTGCGTGGGATTCGCTCTATATCAAGATTGTCACCACGGTGTTCATGTTTATTGGAGGCGTTAATTTCGCTTTGATATTCAAAGTGTCTACCGGAGAGTTCAAGAGTGTATGGCACAACGAGGTGTTCAGGCTCTACGTAAAGGTTATCCTGTTTCTGTTTGTGCTGTTCGATCTTTCTCTCGCGTTCAACAGTGCTGTTGTCCCTACATGGGAAACGTTCACCATCGATCCGCTGTTCCAGATCATATCGACCATGTCATCTACCGGGTATACAGTGGCGCATCTCGGAGACTGGGGACTGTTCATCCTGTGTCTCATATATCTCATGATGTTTTTTGGTGCCTGTGCCGGTTCCACATCGGGAGGCGCCAAGCTCGACCGCGCGCTTTATCTGTGGAAAGATGCCCGTAACGAACTTTACCGCTGCATCTATCCCAACCATATTCTCGCTGTCAACGTGAACGGCAAGACCATGGCCCCCGAGGTCATAAACAAAGTGCTTGTGTTCATATCGCTCTATATACTGGTGATAGTGCTCGGCGGAGTGGCGCTTACCATATTCGAGGTACCTCTTGTCGACAGCTTTTTCGCCTCGTTCTCATGCGTGAGCAACACAGGGCTTGGTCCCGATATAACAGGGTATGGCGGCGATTACGACCTCATCCCTGATGCCGGCAAATGGATCCTTTCCATGCTGATGCTCACTGGCCGTCTTGAGATATTCACCATTCTCGTGCTCTTCACTCCCGGTTTCTGGCATAAATGACGGCGCACACACCTTATTCCATGCCTAATTCGCGGCGCAGGAAGGGGGCGGTGGGAGAGTCCGTCTTCGCCACCTCCTCAGGAGTGCCTGTCGCTATGATGCGGCCGCCGTTCTTTCCTCCGGCGGGACCCATGTCCACGATATAGTCGGCACATTTTACCACGTCGAGGTTGTGCTCTATCACAAGCACGGTATTCCCTTTCTCCACAAGCCTGTTGAGCACTCCAAGCAATACTTTTATATCCTCGAAATGAAGGCCGGTTGTCGGTTCGTCAAGCACGAAGAGGGTCTTTCCCGTGTCGCGTTTCGCAAGTTCCGTAGCCAGTTTCACGCGCTGGTTCTCACCTCCCGATAGGGTGGAGGAAGGTTGTCCGAGTTTGATGTATCCCAGACCTATCTCCTGCATTATTTTCAGCTTTTTGAGGATGCGCGGCTGCACGGCGAAAAATTCCACAGCCTGATTAATGGTCATGTCGAGCACATCTGCTATGGATTTCCCTTTGAAACGCACCTCGAGTGTCTCGCGGTTGTAGCGTTTTCCGGAGCATTCCTCGCACGGCACAAGCACATCAGGGAGGAAGTTCATCTCTATGGTCTTGTAGCCGTTACCCTTGCAGGCTTCGCAACGTCCGCCGGCCACGTTGAATGAGAACCGTCCCGGTTTGTAACCGCGTATCTTTGCTTCGGGAAGATCCACGAAGAGCGATCGTATGTCGGAGAAAACTCCTGTATAGGTGGCCGGATTGGAGCGTGGCGACTTTCCGAGCGGCGACTGGTCCACGGTCACGATCTTGTCGATATTCTCTATCCCTTCCAGGGCGGCGTATGGCAGCGGTTCCTCAGTCGAGCGGTAGAATTTGTTGGAAAGTATCGGCTGCAGTGTGCCGTTCACAAGCGATGATTTGCCACTTCCCGACACACCGCACACACACGTGAGAGTGCCAAGCGGGAGGGTGAAATCCACGTTCTGCAGATTGTGTCCGGTGCATCCGGTGAGCTGCAGTGTCTTGCCGTTGCCCGGACGCCGTGCCGCCGGCACCTCAATGGAAAGTTTTCCGTTGAGGTATCCAGCCGTTATGGTGTCTGTGGCGAGCATCGTCTGCGGCGTACCATGGAATACGACTTCTCCACCCTTGCGCCCGGCTTTGGGACCTATGTCCACGATATAGTCGGCGTTGAGCATCATGTCCTTGTCATGCTCCACCACGATGATGGAGTTCTGCGCGTCGCGCAGTTTTTTCAGCGAGTCGATAAGGCGTGTGTTGTCGCTCTGGTGCAGTCCGATGCTCGGTTCGTCGAGTATGTAAAGCACGTTCACAAGTTCCGAACCCAACTGTGTGGCGAGGCGTATGCGCTGGCTTTCCCCGCCGGAGAGTGTGGCGGAGTTGCGGTTGAGGGCGAGGTAACCCAGACCTACATCCACAAGAAACCGCAGGCGGCTGCGGATCTCCTTGAGTATCTCGTGCCCGATGGTCTTCTGGCGTGAGCCGAGCCGGTCTTCAACATTCTCTGCCCATTCGAGAAGGTCGGTTATGTCGAGGCGGGAAAGTTCCGCTATGTTTTTTCCGTCAACGAAGAAGTGGAGCGCCTCACGGTTCAGCCTGTCGCCGTTACATTCCGGGCAGACAAGGCGTGAATAGAATTTGCCGCTCCATTTCTGCGCTTCCGCCGAGGCGTCGTCGCTTTGCTGCATCTCAATGTACTTCACAAGCCCTTCATAGGAGAGGAAGTAGTTTGAGATGGAGTGGGTCTCCGATTTGATCTGCAGACGCTCGTTTGTGCCGTTGAGTATATCGTTGAGCGCCTCTTCCGGAAGTTCGTTCACAGGAGTTTTCAGACCGCACCCGTATTTCTCGCAAATGGCGGCGATCTGCCAGAAGATCATGGAGTTCTTGTATTTCCCGAGAGGCACTATGGCTCCGTTGTAGATCGAAAGCCTGTCGTCGGGTATTATTTTCGAGCGGTCCACGATGTTGACGGTGCCGAGACCTTTGCAGCAGGGACACGCGCCCAGGGGGGAGTTGAACGAGAAGTTGTGGGGAGCGGGCTCACGGTAGCTCAATCCGGTGGCCGGATCCATAAGCGACTGGCTGAAATGCGCCACTTTCATGTCGTCAAGGTCGTAAACCATCATCTGTTTGCCGCCTTGACGCAGGGCGTTTGCCACGGAGTCGCGCAGACGTGTATCGTCTTTGCGCGATACTTTCAGTTTGTCCACCACAAGCTCTATGGAGTGGTTCTTGTAGCGGTCGAGTTTCATGCCGTATGTGATCTCGCGCAGTTCGCCGTCCACACGCACGTTCAGGTATCCTTTTTTCTGGAGTTGCTCGAACAGTTCTTTGTAGTGCCCTTTTCTGTTGTGCACAAGGGGGGAGAGGATGTAGATTTTGCGGCCGTCATACCTGTCGAGTATCATGGCCACTATTTTCTCTTCGGTATATTTCACCATCGGCTCGCCCGAAAGATAGCTGCGTGCCTCGCCGATGCGCGCGTAGAGCAGACGCAGGAAATCGTAGACTTCGGTTGTGGTGCCTATTGTACTGCGCGGATTGCGGTTGATGGTTTTCTGCTCGATGGCGATCACGGGTGAGAGCCCTGATATTTTGTCTACGTCGGGGCGCTCCATGTTGCCGAGCATGTTGCGGGCATAGGAGGAGAATGTCTCTATGTAGCGGCGTTGTCCTTCGGCATATATTGTGTCGAACGCGAGCGACGATTTACCGCTGCCGCTAAGTCCCGTTATCACGGTGAGGGCACCGTGGGGAATCGTCACGTCGATGTTTTTGAGATTGTGTACTCTTGCGCCGGTCACTTCGAGAGTCTGCTCGGCGGCGGATGCAATGGTGGTTATGTCGGTGGTATTGTGGTCTGCTTTGCGTATGCTCATCGTTATTCAGCCCAGCGGGGATTATAAAGATGTTGTTTCTGGATCGTGTTTGCCGAGCGTGACAGGCTCTCTTTTTTTGGAATTTTTATCGTGTAGCTCTTTCCGGCTGTTACGGGGAGGCTTTTTGCGCGCAGCCAGGGGTTGTATTCCCTCAGCATCGCGTAGGTGGTGCCCTGTTGCTGCGCCCAGGCGGGGAGGTCGTCAATTGTGGAATTGACAGTCACTTCGGTGTATTTTATCGGGGCGTAGAACTGCGATGCCTTAAGTCTGAAACCATATTTCGATGGGTTCTCCATCAGAGCCTTGGCGGCATAGACACGGAACGGGTAGCGCGATGTCTCCTCCACCAGATAGAGGTCAAACGCGCTGTCGGCGAGCTGCGAGGAGAGTTCGTTGGTCACACGGGCTTGTCCGCCGTTATAGGAGGCCATGGCCGATTCCCAGTTGCCGTATTTTGCATATGAGTTTTTCAGATAGCGTGCGGCTGCGGCTGTGGCTTTCTCTATGTTGTAACGCTCGTCCACATAGTCGTTGACCTCCAGGCCGTACTGTTTTGCGGTCGAGGCGATGAACTGCCACAGACCGGCTGCCTTCGCCGGGGAGTAGGCTCTCTGGTTGAGCGACGACTCGATGCATGCGAGGTACACCAGATCCTCCGGCACACCGTTTTTCTTGAGAATGGGGGCGATTACGGGGAAGTAGCGGTTGGCACGTTTCAGCATTAGCATGGTGGAGGAGTGCATGTAGCACATCTGCGACAGCTCCCTGTCAAGGCGCTCATACATGTCGCTTCTGTCGAAATCAATGTTCTCTCCCGCAAACGTGATTGTCTTGGGAACAGGGGGGCTCACCACCGTAGGCATCGGAGTGGATGCGGTGTCCTCGGCAGTAGTCTGCGGGGTAGGCTCGGCCGGATCGGCGAATACGTTTATGGCCGTTATGGTGAAGAGAGTGGCGGCCGCTATGAAGAATATTTTTGTTTTCATCTGTTGTCTTGTCAGTTTGTCGGTGTGGTTGAAGTGCGGTTGTCCGTGAATTTAAGGATGTTGATGTCGCCGGAGAGTTTATACTCCTTTCCGTCGGTGCCTTTGGCGCGGATCACATAGTAATAAACACCCGGGGGCACAAGTTTTCCTTTGTATTTGCCGTCCCATCCCTGCGATGGATCGGTAAAATGGCACATCTGCAGACCCCACCGGTTGAAGATGGAGCAGTCGAAGCTCACGATTGATTTGTATGACACCTTCCACTCGTCGTTGGTCCCTTCGGTGGCGCCGGGAGAGAAGGCGTTGGGGCAGTCGAGGCGCGACTCGCCGATGTATACCGTGTATGTCTCCGAGGTGAAGTCGCATGATCCGCTGTCGTTGCCTGCTATGAATCTCACATATACAGTGCCATAGTCGCTGAACTCATGTTCAATCTCGTTCTCCTGTATGCGCAGGTCGATAATATCGAATTCCGGATCACGGGAAAACTGCCATTCGCGGAACACCACTGCATCTGTCACGGCTGCCCTGAAAGTGATTTCAACCGGACCTGAGCCTCCGAATGATTCGGCATTTTCCTCGCGCTGTTCGTTGTCGTTCTCGCGTGATGCCTGCTCGGCAGAAGTTGTCACGGCTATGGCCATCGGCTGCACGTAGGGCGATACGGCATGCTGCTCCATTCCCCATTTCTGCAGGAAGCGGTCGCCGCTGATGGAAAAGAATGTCTCGCAGAGCGGTGAGGCTGTGCGCACAGTGCCGTCGGCGCTTTCAAGTGTCTCGGTCACGGTCTGCTGCACATATTCCTGCCGTTCCTGGTTGTATTCGAGTGTGGTGTATTCCAGTTTCAGGTCACGGCTCAGGGTCTGTTGCATGCCGTTGATGGAGAAATACGCTATCTTTGGGGCATGGCCGTTGAGTGTCAGGGCCATCCGGTCGCACTCTGTCTGGTCAGGCATTATGTCTATGCTCTCCAGAGTGCACATATGGTCGGCATAGTTGGTGGTCCAGAAATAATATCTGTCGGTGCCCTCCTCCACGATGTAGCCCATATCCTTGTCGGCAAGTTGTATATAGCTGTCGGTGCCGTTGCGGTATGAGGGCACTTCCTCGGCGTAGCCTCCGCCGAGGTTACTGTAACGGTACCATTTCACGGTCGTGGCAGTGCTTGCAGCCGTGTAATGCGCTTGCGTGCCGGCGGTGTTCCAGATCACGAACAGGTCATTGAGGCCGGTTGATGCCGGGGGAGAGATCTTTATGGCCTCTTTGTCTGTTGCGCCTCCGGTGAATGTGACTGAGGCCGAAGCCGCGAATGTGGAGGAGAGGCACAGGAACGCCAGCGCCACGAAATCCCGTTTCCGGGATCCGATGGCATGGGCATATGTGTGTATATATGAAGATTTTCCGGATGTTTTCATTGCGGATCAATTAATCTACAAATATACGAATTATATTTGTTACTCGAAGAGCGCCATATGCTCCGTAGACCTCTTTTCCCGTTTTTTTGTATTTCTTAATATAGATGTCTGATATAACG
>CATJQX010000081.1 GCA_949742535.1 uncultured Muribaculaceae bacterium
ATAGTTGAAGCCCAGTTGGGAAGCTCCTTAACATAGCGTTTGGCAAGCTCGCCGTCGCTCAGTCGGAACAAAAGTCGAGCTTCCTCATCCTCGATTGAGTTGTCATAGACATAGAGCCGGTCAACATATGGAGCTAAAGCGATACAGTTTGCGATGGACTTGTAGTAGCGGGATATGATTTTGGGGATAGGTACATCGTGGCCGCCATTCAGCACACGGTTTGCTACGCGCTTCGCATTGATTGTCGGAGATTCAGTGGATACGAAGAACAAGCGGATGAAGAATCCTGCTTCTTTCGCTCTAAGAATGTAATCAACCTTATCGGCAGCGGACATCACTGTCTCAAATATATGGCTCTTACGCTCTGCAAGACACTTTTCCCTCCATTCATTGCAATAGTTGGCGGCTTTCAGTACAGATTCCTGATTGTTCCAGTCGCCAAACACATCGCGGGCAACATTATCCGGATTGATATACTCCGAATCCTCCAGCCATTCATGATGCAGAATCTTTGAGGTCACGGAAGTCTTGCCCGACCCATTAGGCCCGGCAATAATTATCAGCACCGGTCGGTGCTCACTTGCCGCCATTGCGAAGTCTGTTTAAAGTTTCTTCGACTCTTGCGCGAGCCTCAAGCGTAGCAGCTTCAATACCGGCAGCCACACGCTCAGCAGCCCGCCGGGTGCTTTCGCGGGCATCTTCGGCAACCTCACGCATAATCTGAGCCATGCGCTCGTCACCCGGCTCCTCCATCGACGTGAGTCGATAACTATTCATCTGCTCTTCCGACATAATTTCTAATCTTTTCTTATTCAACACCAAAGTTACGAAAAAAGTCTGAACCAACCTGTCCTTTTGTGATATACGATCATTCTTCTTGTTCGTGTTTCATCATGGTACACCACCTGCACACCAGATTCTTTCCCTTCAATCTGAAAGATTAGGAACTCCGCAGTACTATTTCGTATCTCAAATGTCTTCACCATACATTAGAAAGAAACTACCATTTCAACGATATCAGACAATGCTGTTTCAGTCGAATCGTTTTTTGAATTGACTTTCGTAGATTGTCCCAATATTTTCATTGCGACCTCTCGCGTCATAGCTCCACCGCCGGCGGCAGCTATTTTTATTGCCATTAAGAGCCTATAATATAAGATGCGAAGTTTGCGAGGCGTTAATGTTCCATTGTAATTAATAATAAATTCATTAAGAATATCTTCTATAACCCCTAATTCGGAATTCCTATTACATAATCCGCCTTCCAAATTATGGTTTAATAGTCATATTGGCTATATCGTTACGGTTCGGCGACCTACGTATCAGTATTGCCGACAACGGTGTTCTAATACTGGGCTTGCTGAGTTATAATTTATGCGCCGTTCTTTCGGGATTGCATCCCAACCGTTCATGTGTCGCTCGTTAAAGTGTTCGAGGATAATATTGAAAGCTATACGGTCATCCTCCGTACGACTCTATATGATGACATAAGAGTAAATAAGTGACACGCCATCGCTAATTAAGGGACGTTCCAAATATGATGCAAATCTAACGAAAATATATCAATTTCAACTATTTCGATAGAAAAACAACAAACAGCAAAAGGAGTGCAACTTGTTGAGCTGCACTCCTTTTTGTTATCGTTGATTAGTGGACTTATTTCACTTCCTCGAAATCCACATCGGTTACATGGTCGTCTCCACCGGGGTTCGACGCACCGCCTGCGGCACCACCCTGGAAGGGGTTGGCTCCGGCCTGGCCGGCAGCGCCCTGCTGTGCCTGGGCCTGTGCGTTAAGGATA
>CATJQX010000082.1 GCA_949742535.1 uncultured Muribaculaceae bacterium
CAGACCTGGAAAGGTGTCAGCAAGTATCACAACAACAGTTCATTTAACCGATTTAAGACTATTAACTCAAAATATTTGCAGGTTCTGCTATTATTCAATATCTTTGCGTTAACTGTTGCGGACAGTTTCAGGACTTCCGTACCCTATATAAATACTGAAAAACAATTTAATCCCATACAAATATATGGACAACCAGGAACTGCTTAAAAGCGTAAAAGAAAAAGCCCTTGCATGGCTTACAGACCAATATGACGAGGCTACCCGCGCCGAAGTAAAACAGATGCTCGAGGCGGAAGACCCCACACTGCTCATCGAATCGTTTTACAAGGATCTGGAATTCGGCACAGGCGGTCTGCGCGGCATCATGGGCGCAGGCACAAACCGCATGAACATCTACACCGTAGGTGCGGCCACCCAGGGTCTGGCCAACTATCTGAAAGAGGCATTCCCCGACATGCCTCAGATATCGGTAGTGGTAGGCCACGACGTGCGCAACAACTCACGCAAATTTGCCGAAATCGTAGCCAACATCTTCTCTGCCAACGGCATCAAGGCATATCTGTTCGACAGCTTCCGTCCCACACCGGAGCTTTCTTTCGCCATCCGTCACCTCGGCTGCCAGAGCGGCGTCAACATCACCGCATCGCACAACCCCAAAGAATACAACGGTTACAAGGCATACTGGGCAGACGGCGCCCAGATCATCGCCCCGCATGATGTGAACATCATCAACAACGTGGAGAAGATCAAGAACGTCAGCGAGATAAAATTCAAAGGCAACCCCGATCTCATCGAGATCATCGGCGACAAAATGGACAAAGATTATCTCGACGCCATCAAAACCCTCTCGCTCAGCCCGGAGATCAACAAGAAATACAGCGACCTCAAGATCGTCTACACACCTATCCACGGCACAGGCGTGAAACTCATACCGGAATCGCTCAAGAACTACGGTTTCACAAACATTATCCACGTGCCCGAACAGGACGTGCCCTCCGGCGACTTCCCCACTGTAGACTCCCCCAACCCCGAAAACGCATCGGCCATGGCCATGGCTGTAGCCAAAGCGAAAGAGGTTGAGGCCGACCTCGTTGTAGCTTCCGACCCCGACGCCGACCGCATCGGCTGTGTCATCCGCGACACCGATGGCGAATACGTGCTCGTAAACGGCAACCAGATCGTAATGATCCTGCTCAACTATATGATGAACCGCAACGCCGAGCTCGGACGCCTCACCGGCAAGGAATACATCGTGAAGACCATCGTGACCACCGAGACAATCAAGAGCATCGCCGACGCCAATAACATCCGCATGTACGACTGCTACACCGGTTTCAAGTGGATCGCAGCCGTTATCCGCGATAACGAAGGTGTTAACCGCTATCTTGGAGGCGGCGAGGAGAGCTATGGCTTCCTGGCCGAGGAATTCGCCCGCGACAAAGACTCCGTTTCGGCCATCTCCCTCATGGCCGAGTGTCTGGCATGGGCCAAGGACAAGGGCATGAGCTTCATGGAAATGCTCCAGGACATCTACGTCAAGTATGGTTTCTCACGCGAGGAAGGCATCTCTGTGGTACGCCCGGGCAAGACAGGCGCAGAAGAGATCGTGGCCATGATGAAAGGCTTCCGTGCAAATCCCCCGAAAGAACTCGGCGGCAGCCCCGTTGTGATAAAGAAAGATTACGCCGACCTGAACATGACAGACCTGCGCGACGGCAAGGTAGAGAAGATGGACTTCCCCACCACCTCCAACGTGCTCCAGTTCTTCACCGAAGACGGCACAAAGGTATCCATCCGCCCCTCAGGCACAGAGCCTAAGATCAAATTCTACATCGAGGTACACGGAAACATGGCTGACAAGAGCGAATATCACGCAGCAAACGAAGCCGCGATAGCCAAGATTGACGTTATCAAGAAAGAACTTGGCATCTGATCGTCGGCACAGACAATAAACTGAAATACCGGATACAGACATCACGCATATCTGTATCCGGTATTTTAAACACTAAGCGACACATACCCACACAGATTATTCGTAACAACATATGCAGCCACTTGACGAACGGATTATATATGAAGACAACCATCTCATCGTGGTCAACAAACTGCCGGGAGAGATAGTGCAGGGCGATAAAACCGGCGACGAACCTCTGGTGGAAGCGCTCAAGCGATATATCAAAGATAAATATGCCAAACCGGGCAACGTGTTCTGCGGTGTCGTGCATCGCCTTGACCGCCCGGTAGGGGGGCTGGTTGTTTTCGCCAAGACCTCAAAAGCCCTCGCCCGAATGAACGAGATGTTCAGAAACGGAGAGGTGCACAAAACATACTGGGCAATAAGCCGCAACATGCCCCCCCATCCCCAGGACGAGCTGCGCCATTTCATCACCTCCACAGAGAAAAACAACAAGTCATATGCGTCGCTGACACCGAAAAACGGTGCCAAAGAGGCGCGTCTGCGCTATCGCGTGGCCGGATCTTCCGAGCGCTACCACCTTCTGGAGGTAGAACTGATGACAGGCCGCAAACACCAGATAAGGGTGCAGCTGTCGGCTATCGGATGCCCCATAAAGGGGGATCTGAAATATGGCGACAAACGCTCCAACCCCGACGGATCCATATCCCTCATGGCACGGAACATACGGTTCATCCACCCTGTGAGCAAAAAGCCGGTGGACCTCACGGCCCCGGTGCCCGACGATCCGTTATGGAAAGCCCTGGAGCAAGCCGCGAACTGAATCAAACAAGTATCACAGAAAAAGAAACGACCGATGGAGAAGAAAGATTTGAAGATAGTGTTTTTCGGTACACCCGAGTTTGCCGTGGCAAGCCTTGACCGACTGGTAACAGCCGGCTACAACATCGTCGGCGCCGTCACGATGCCAGACAAACCCGCGGGCCGCGGCCACAAGATGTACCAGTCTCCAGTAAAGGAATATGCACTCGCACACAACATTCCACTGCTGCAACCGGTGCGCCTCAAGGACGAGACATTCGTAGAAGAACTGCGCTCTCTCGGAGCCGATCTGTTTATCGTTATCGCTTTCAGAATGCTTCCCGAAGTGGTATGGACCATGCCTCCGCTCGGCACATTCAATCTCCACGCATCGCTGCTCCCCCGTTACCGAGGAGCCGCCCCCATAAACTGGGCTGTGATAAACGGCGACACCGAGACAGGAGTCACCACCTTCTTCCTGAAACATGAGATAGACACCGGCGACATCATTGACCAGGAACGGATCGCCATCCTCCCCTCCGACAACGTGGGCGATGTGCACGACAAGCTGATGGAACTCGGAGCCGGCCTCACACTCAAGACTGTTGATGCCATCGTGGCGGGAGAAGTAAAGCCTGTCCCACAGGAGAAACTGCTTCAGGGAGAGGAAGCTACACCGGCGCCAAAAATCTTCAAGGATACATGCCGCATAGACTGGAAGAAAAGCGCCACGGAGATCCACAATCTTGTGAGAGGTCTCTCCCCCTACCCGGCCGCATGGAGCGAATTGCAGGCCGAAGAAAACGGCGAGCCCATGCAAGTGAAGATTTTCCAGACAGAAATCTGCGGCATATGCCCCGAGACCTCGCTCCCCGGAGAAATTTTTACAGAAGGGAACGAGATGAAAGTGGCATGCGGCGACGGCCGACTGCTGAAAATCGCGGAACTGCAGCCCGCAGGCAAGAAACGCATGACCGCCGACGCCTTCATGCGTGGCGCGCGCCTCTCCCCGCTCTGCCGTTTCATCTGATCATCCATACCCAAAACCACCCCTGCCCCATGCTTGCACCGTTAGCAGAAAGACTTCGCCCGCGCACACTCGACGACTACATCGGCCAGAAACATCTGGTGGGTGAAGGGAGTGTCCTGCGCAGAATGATAGATACCGGAAATGTGAGTTCATTCATCCTGTGGGGGCCTCCCGGAGTGGGGAAAACCACCCTGGCGCGCATCATTGCCAACACCACGAAATCGCCATTCTACACCCTGAGCGCCGTAAGCGCCGGAGTGAAGGATGTGCGCGATGTGATAGAGCGGTGCAAGGCCGACGCCAACAGCATGTTCTCTACAGGACGTCCCATACTGTTCATCGACGAGATCCACAGGTTCAGCAAATCGCAGCAGGACAGCCTGCTCGGAGCGGTGGAGAACGGCACCGTGACACTCATCGGCGCCACTACCGAGAACCCCTCTTTCGAGGTGATCCGTCCGCTGCTGTCACGCGCCCAGGTCTATACACTCAAACCGCTTGAGGCACCCGAACTTACCGAGCTGCTCGGGCGCGCGGTGGCAACCGACACCATTCTCAAGGAATCGGATGTGAGAGTAGAGGAGACCGACGCTCTTTTCCGCTTTTCAGGAGGGGATGCCCGCAAACTGCTGAACATTCTCGACCTGCTGCAACAGTCCACCCCACTGGGACAGCCGATGGTGATAAACGACCGGATTGTGACCGAGCGGCTGCAGGAAAATCCTATGGCTTACGACAAACAGGGGGAAATGCACTACGATATCATTTCCGCCTTCATCAAGAGTGTGCGCGGCAGCGATCCCGATGCGGCCATCTACTGGCTCGCACGCATGATAGAGGGTGGGGAGGATCCCGAATTCATAGCCCGGCGTCTCGTGATCCTTGCCGGGGAAGACATCGGGCTCGCCAATCCCAACGCCATGCTGCTCGCCAACGCCACATTCGACGTGATCAAGAAGATAGGCATGCCGGAAGGGAGGATTCCACTGGCTGAATGTACCGTATATCTCGCGACCTCACCGAAAAGCAACTCGGCGTATCTGGCCATTGACGCCGCCCTCGCCTCCGTGCGCCAGACAGGCAATCTTCCCGTGCCTCTCCATATCAGAAACGCCCCCACATCGCTGATGAAAGAGATGGGCTACGGCGCCGACTACAAATACTCCCATGACTATCCGGGCCATTTCGTGCGCCAGCAATTCCTGCCCGACGCCATCGACGGCACCCGTTACTGGCATCCCGCCGATAACCCGGCGGAAGCACGCGCGGCCGAACTACAGCGGCAACGGTGGGGGAAATAGTGTCAACGGAAAACATTCATTAACATTTCAACTCTCCCGCAGGTATTTCATCCGGTAAAAAAACGTTTCTGTCCCCCTGGCGCGCCTGTATGCAGATTTAAATTGCTGTTGTCTGCCCACCGGTATAATTTTGCAATCGTAAAATTATAACGTGACATGACAAGACGCAAAATCACATTTCCGATCGCGATCCTTTCCCTCGGCCTGTTTTCAACAGCAGGGACTGCAGACCGTTTCACATCTGTCACACCGGCCGAGGTCACCGCTTCGCCGACACAGATGCCTGCAGTATGGACATTCGACAATTGCGTGGAGTGGGCCATAGAAAACAATACCGATGTAAGGAAAACGCTACTCAACATTCTTCAGAACGACCAGGAGATAGGCACGGCCAAAGACGCATGGCTGCCTTCGGTGGGATTTTCCACCAGCCACAGCTTCACCAACTACCCCTCGCCCGAAGACAGAAGCTCAAACAACATCTACGGCAGTTCCTACGGCATAAATGCCTCGTGGACTGTATGGGAAGGGAACATACGCAAATACCGGCTGGAATCCGCCAAGATATCGCGCCAGCGCACACAACTGAGCGGCGACGATCTCATCAACGACCTGAAACTGAACATACTCCAGGCATATCTCAACATCATGTATGCCAAAGAGACAGTGACAATTGCCTCGCAGACACTCGAAGTAAGCGAATCGCAGACCGAGCGCGCGAGAAGATTCATGGAGTCAGGGCGCACCTCCAAAGCCGATTTCGCCCAGATAGAGAGCCAGGCGGCGCAGGACAGATATAATCTCGTGCAGGCAGAAAGCAACTATGCCACAGCTAAGATGAACCTGAAAAAGATCCTCACACTCGGCCTCGACTATGACCTGCAGATTGCCGACGTCACATTCTCAGACAACGATGTGACATCAGATCTCCCGCCTATGGACCAGGTATACACCTTCGCATCCACATGGCTCCCGGAGCTGAAAAGCAACGAACTGAGCAAACAGATATATGCCAACGACATAAAGATCGCCAAAGCGGGGTATCTCCCCTCCATCTCGCTGCAGGGCTCGCTCGGCACAGGCTATAACTCGGGGGGAAGCATAAGCTGGGGAAGCCAGATGAAAGGGGCTTTTAACGAGAACATCGGGGTCACCCTCTCGATCCCCATCTTCGACGGGAACTCCACACGCAGGGCTGTAGCCAAAGCCAACCTCGCGGCAATGGAATATGACCTTGACCAGAAACAGCTCCTTGACAACCTGTCGCAGACTATAGAAAGCCTGTATATCGATGCCAACAACGCTAAAGCAAAGTATACCTCAGGCATAACACAGCTCGAAGCCACACAGACAACCGCCGACCTGGTGGACCGGCAGTTTGAACTCGGCCTTGTGAACCCTCTGGAACTGCTCACGGCACATAACAACCTGCTCAACGCCCGCCTTGAGCTGCTCCAGAGCAAATTCATGGCAGTGCTTGCCAAAAAGACCATCGATTTTTACGCTACAACACAAATATACATCCCCTGACAATACCAACGACCCAAAATGAAGATATACGACATTATGCTGCTATCCGCGGCGATGGTGCTTCCCCTCTCGTCATGCTCGGATAAGCCGAAAACCGAACTGGAGACATATGCAATAGAACCCACCGACATATCGGAAGTGGTGACCGCCACCGGCACCATGGAATCTGTGACACAGGTTGATGTAGGCACACAGGTGACCGGTATCATAGATAAGCTCTATGCCGACTACAACGACCAGGTGACAAAAGGGCAGCTCCTTGCCGAACTGGAAAAGACACTGCTTGACAGCGAGCTGAGAAGCGCCGACGCCAACATGGCATCAGCCAAAGCGAGCTTCGAGTACGCCAAGACCAATTTCGAGCGCGACAAGACTCTCCACAACGAACAGCTCATTTCCGACTACGAATTCCAGACCTCGCAACGCGACTATGAAGTGGCACGACTCAACTATGAGAAAAGCCAGGCCGACCGCGTAAGAGCCGCCAAGAACCTCAACTACGCCGAGATATATTCGCCCATCGACGGTATCATCATCTCCCGCGAGGTGGAGGTAGGACAGACCGTGGTGTCAAGCATGAACGTGGCCAACCTGTATGTGATCGCCGACCTTGACAACATGCAGGTAGTGGGAAATGTGGACGAGGCAGACATAGGCCAGGTGAAAGTAGGACAGCACGTCACATTTACCGTAGACGCCTACTCCGACGATGTGTTCTCCGGCACCGTGACACAGGTACGCCTCAACCCAACGACCACCTCGAATGTGGTTACATACGAAGTGATAGTGGAAGCTCCGAACCCCGACCACAAGCTTATTCCCGGTCTTACGGCCAATCTCACCATATATACGCTCGAGCTGAAAGATGTGACAGCTGTTCCTCTTAAAGCTCTCCGCTTCCAGCCTCAGGAAGGCAACGAGGAGAACGGACTTCCACAGGCAGTGCCTTCCGAAACACCCGCCGGATCGTCGGTATGGGTACTGCGTGACGGACGTCTGGTCCAGACACCTGTGGAACTCGGAGCATCCAACGGAGTTTACCAGCAAGTGAAATCGGGACTGAAACAGGGCGACAAGGTAGCGCTCCAGTACAATACCATCGTGGAACGTCCGCAGGCGGAAAACAAGGAGGAGAACCCCTTCATGCCGAAACCTCCGGGCAGCCGCAAGAAATAATGCCACCAAAATCCTCACAGACATGGCAAAAGAGATAATAAGAATAGAAAACCTCAAGCGCTACTTCAAAGTCGGCGAAGAGACCGTGAAGGCGCTGCGTGGCATCTCATTCACCATATACGAAGGGGAATTCGTCACCATAATGGGCACTTCCGGCTCAGGCAAATCCACACTGCTCAACACACTGGGGTGCCTCGACACCCCTACCTCAGGCGAATATCTGCTTGACGGCATCCCAGTGCGCGGGATGGGAAAAAACGAGCGGGCGCGCATCCGCAACCGCAAGATCGGCTTCATCTTCCAGAACTATAACCTGCTCCCCAAGACCACATCTATCGAAAATGTGGAACTGCCGTTGCTCTACAACTCCGGCATAAGCGCCGCAGAGAGGGCAAAGAAAGCCGAACGCTGCCTAAAGGAGGTGGGACTCGCCGACCGCATCTACCACAAGAGCAACCAGATGTCGGGAGGTCAGCAACAGCGTGTGGCCATAGCCCGCGCCCTTGTCAACGATCCGGTGATAATACTTGCCGACGAAGCCACGGGAAACCTTGACACACGCACCTCCTTTTCGATCCTCACCCTCTTCCAGAAACTGCACAAGGAGGGGAAGACCATCATATTCGTAACCCACAACCCGGAGATAGCACAGTATTCATCACGAAACATCACCCTGCGCGACGGCCATATCGTAAGCGACGAATACAACCACGACATACACTCGGCGGAAGAAGTCTACAGGAATCTCCCCGTTGACAACGACTGACATACGGTATACCCATGAACATCAAGAATCTACTTAAAATAGCGCTCAAGGCACTCAACAACAATAAAATGAGGTGCTTTCTGACCATGCTCGGAGTAATCATCGGCGTGGGAGCCGTAATTGCCATGCTTGCCATAGGCCAGGGCTCCAAGAACTCAATCAAGGCGCAGATTTCCGAGATGGGCAGCAACATGATAATGATATTCCCCGGTGCCGAAAAACATGGCGGAGTGCGCCAGAGCAGCGACGACATGCAGACCCTCAAACCCGCCGACTACGAGGCGCTTCTGAGGGAGAGCGGCACCATAGCCAACATCACCCCGACCGTCAACGGACAGGGGCAATGGATCTACGGCAACAACAACTACCCCTCGCAGGCACAAGGCGTGAACACGCAGTATCTCGACATAAGGCAACGGAAAGTAGCCCAGGGAGAGATGTTCACCGAGGAGGACGTGAAAAACGCCGCGAAAGTGTGCGTGCTCGGACAGACGCTTGTCGACAACCTGTTTCCCGCAGGCACCGATCCTCTCGGCAAGGTCATACGTTTCGGCAAGATTCCGATGACTGTGATCGGTGTGCTTGAGGAGAAGGGATACAACACAATGGGACAGGACCAGGACGATCTGGCTCTTGTGCCGTACACCACCGTGATGAAACGTGTGCTCGCCACAGACTACCTGCAGGGGATACAGGCCTCGGCTATAGACGAGAACCAGACAGACCGCACCATAGAAGAGATAACCGGCATACTCCGCTCACAGCACAAACTGAAAGAAACCGATGAGAACAACTTCACCATACGCTCCATGCAGGAACTTGCCGAAATGATCTCCTCCACCTCTTCGATGATGACAGTGCTACTGGCTGCCGTGGCCGGTATCTCGCTCCTTGTAGGTGGCATAGGCATCATGAACATAATGATCGTAAGCGTGACGGAACGCACGCGCGAGATCGGCCTGCGCATGAGTATCGGCGCCACCGGACGCGACATAATGATGCAGTTTCTTATCGAGGCCGTCATAATATCGGTCACCGGCGGTGTGCTCGGCATACTTACCGGAGCGGTAGCCACATGGATGATCTCCCTCTTCGCCCACTGGCCGGTGCAGATCGATGCCGGCTCGGTGATCCTGTCATTCGTGGTGTGCACCGCCATAGGTATAATATTCGGTTTCTATCCGGCTGCGAAAGCATCAAACCTTGACCCCATTGAAGCCATACGATATGAGTGACCAGATAAGACAGAACCGCTTCGCAGGCACAGCCACAGTGATGGTGCTCTCGTTCCTGCTCTTCTATTTCCCGTCGGTACTTGCAGTATTCAGCCGTGAGGGAGAACCGAAGGTGTGGATCATCATGCATGTGGTGATGGCGACATTTTACACCGCCGTGTTCTGTGTGAACTATTTCTGGCTCGTACCGGCCACACTCGTGCACACCGACCGCAAACCGCTATATTTTCTGGCAAACGTTTGCCTGATCACAGCCATCTGCAGCCTCATCCCCATATGGTTCGAAAACCACGGGGGGCTGCCGATGCCGCAGAAAGAGTTGCGGGGAGAACTGTCCACAGGCCAGTATCTGATCGGATATATGCGCTTTCTCATACGCGACGGCATAATGATGGTGCTTTCTGCCGGACTTGCATATGCACTGCGACTGTCTAAAGAGCATGAGAACATGCGTCGCCGGCAACTCGAGCTGAACGCGGAAAAAAGACAGATAGAACTCAAGAACCTCAAGGCGCAGCTCAATCCGCATTTCCTGTTCAATACCCTCAACAACATTTATGCCCTTATAGGCATAGAGCCCGACAGGGCACAACAGGCGCTACACGACCTAAGCAGCATGCTCCGGTACATGATCTACGATTCCGCCTCGGCATATGTGCCGGTGGCGAAAGAGATACGGTTCATTACTGATTATGTGGATCTGGTGCGGTTGCGTATCAGCCCGTCGGTGGATATGGAATTCACGACTTATTCCGGAACCGACAGCGACATTTACATCGCTCCCCTGCTTTTCCTGACGATCGTGGAGAACGGATTCAAACATTTCGGTCCAAACGGCAAAAGCCAGTTCATACACATACAGATCAAGGAGGAAAACGGCGATCTGGTATGTCTGGTAAAGAATTCATTCAGCGAAAAAGGTAAACAGGCATCTAAAGGGCATGATGCGGAAGGCGCAGGAATAGGTCTGGCCAACGTAAGACGTCAGCTCGGGCTCCTATACCCCGGCAAGCATACTCTGACCCTCTCGGCAGAAGAGGGTGTGCACACCGCCAGGATCGCGATATCCATTGAGGCATTAAAAAATCACGCGCAGCCTGCACACGATGTAAAAACGCTTGATTAACTTTGCATACAAAAACAACTACCACTGTCATGAGCGACCGACTGAAATGCATTGTTATCGATGACGAACCCCTCGCCAGGGAACTTATAAAAAGCTACGTGGAGAAAACGCCGTCGCTGCAGCTGCAGGGATGCTACGAATCTGCCGCGGAAGCGATAAAAAGCGTGGTGGCAGGCGAGACCGACATTGTGTTTCTCGACATAGAGATGCCGATGCTCAACGGCATAGACTTCGCCGAAGTCATACCCCAGCGCACACGCATAATATACATCACCGCCTACGAGCGGTATGCCCTGCAGGGATTCAAGGTCAATGCCCTCGACTATCTGCTGAAACCGGTAAGCTATCCCGAGTTCATGAAAGCGGTGGGAAAGGCCATAAACTGGTGTGCCATGCGCGACGCATACGAAAGTCCCGCAAAAGCCACTGCCGAACAGCTGTTCACCATCAAGGCGGACCACAGACTGATACAGCTGAAAACCGACAAGATCCTATATGTGGAAGTGCAGAAAGACCGTGTGATATTTTACCGCACCGACGGCGAGCCGGTAAGCTCGCTGATGAGCCTGAGCGAGCTTGAAGAGATGCTTCCTGCCGACAGGTTCATGCGTGTGCACCGCTCGTTCATAGTGAATCTGGCCAACATAGAAATTGTGGAACGGCGGCGCATTGTATTCGGAAAAACATACATTCCCATCTCGGAATCGCGCTGCGAGGAGTTCTTCTCCCGCATCGGCAAATAGCCTAAAGTCTAATATACCATACTTTGCTCATTTATTTTCAAGCTCCGATATAACAGCCCTTGCAAAAGTATGATTTATTGTACTTTTATTTGGACAGAAACTTAAGGATATAATGAAACAGCTTGAAATTTATTTCGATATTATTGCTGTCCGGTAAAAACACCTAAGTCCTCAATTGCCCACTGACACGCAATATGTTGGAGCATGTTTTGATGACATGGGCTTGCCCATCCATACCCTACCGACAATCAACGTGCGTTATATTACTGGAAATAAAACTGTTCCCGCGAGCCGCCGGAGGTGGCGTGTAAAATGTAAGCCCCACATCGAGCGGTAAATAAGGCCTTTGGCCGAAATTTGCCGCGAAG
>CATJQX010000083.1 GCA_949742535.1 uncultured Muribaculaceae bacterium
GAGCCTGAGGGTGAGGGTGACGGGAGTTGACTTTGGTCAATGACCGAACCCGAATTCCTCAGGCGACGACCCAGATGGGCCATTATGACACATCCTCTTAATATCACCCAAACCAGACAAACTAACTACAGCTCAAAAACTTTTGACAGTGCATAGCGATATCCGGCACTGCAGTCCTACAGTTTACGAGACTCATACTTTAGCCTGTCTATCTTGACATTATATCGGAAATTTCAGAAACATATTGCCTCCCTATCGGCAAAGTAGAACCATCACAAAGAACAACTTCCTGTTTGCTGAAACTCTTTATCTTTGATTTTGAGACAATAAATGACCGGTGTATCCGTAAGAAATAATCCTGTGGCAACAATGCGAGTATGTTCTTTAACAGAATCCGCGACATGATACAACCACCCGATACCCTGAAAATCTTTGAATAACCTTCCACTGCCTCTATATAGAGGATATCATCTATAGGAATGCTTATATTGGTGTAGTCTTGCTTGACTGTGATACATTGCGACGCCGTTGGCAACTGCTGTCGTCCGATACGCCGCAACGCTTTGGAAAAGGCCGTTTGAAACCGGTTGAATGAGAACGGTTTGTGAAGATAGTCCACCGCATCAAGATCATATCCGTCCAACGCATATTTCAGGTATGCCGTTGTAAATATAAAACATGTGTCTTCCGGCAACTGTGATGCAATTGCAATCCCGTTTATGCCATCCATCTCAATATCAAGAAAAACTATATCCGGCCGCGACCGGCGTATTTCTTCCAATCCGATTGTCGGATTAGAAAACTTCTTGAGTTCTATATTGCCTATTCTCTGGCAAAATTTCTCTATTATATCAAGAGCCAATGGCTCATCGTCGATAGCTACACATTTTATGATATCACTCATTTTAATTCAAATTTATCTGAAGATGCACTTTGAACACTCCATCCTCCTCTTTGATATCAAGTGTATATTGGTCAGGGAATAATACCGACAGGCGATTTCTACAATTGTTTATACCGATCGGCATATTCTCTCTAAACTCATCAGAGTGTTTCATTATTCTGTTTTCAGTCTCAAAAACAACAACCCCTTTGCACAAGTGCAATTTGATCATAATATCGCAATTCTGGCTCGTTGACGATCCATATTTGAATGTATTCTCAACAAAAGTCAGAAATATCATGGGCGGAATTATCTTAGCTTCATCATCAACATAACAATCCCATATGACTTTTGTGCGATCATTCAATCTAATGAGCTGTAAATCGATATAATTAGTGATATAATTTATTTCATCAACAATCTTTACACTGTCTTTTTCAGCTGTGACATAAGTATATTTCAATAAATCGGTAAATTTTATGAAAGCATCCTCCGCTTTTTGCGAAGTACCCACAACAAGACTGTATATCGAATTTAAAGTATTGAATAGAAAATGAGGATTTATCTGCGCCTTGAAAAGTGCTAATTCAGCCTTATCACGCTGGTTTTCAACTATACTTTGCAACAATCTGCGACGATACAACTCTTTTATAAACGCAACGGTCAGAGAGTAGCATACAATCACAGAAAATATAAACCATACCGTTATTTTAATATTATAATTCCTGACCCGCGTTTGATACTCGCTCATGGATGGAATTACAAAATCCATTTTCGGCAACGGATACAGGGTTATAAGATAGGTCAATATAATAAATGCAAGTATTATACCTATTAACCTATAATATGATTTGGAAAGAATCAATTCCGGCAAGCGAACAGCCTTGATAACAAAATAGCTACCGTAAAAATATGCTAAAGCCACACATGTAAAGGCGGGCGAGACAGCCCACCAGGATTGGGCCTGACTCAACACCACCATTAACGGCATGATTATGACACTGAAAAACAGATCAAAGAGCAGGCCGGTTTTATGTTCTAACGATTTCATGCCACAAAATTACGCAATCTCCCTTATCCTGACAACTACGTTGATTGACACTTTCATGTCGTCTATTTACAACTGTTTTTACAATATCTCTTTATTTACCAATTTTGTAATAAACCAACCGTTAAAAAAATGAGAAAACCGCATATAATTGTTTCGATAGTCATTACATCCATGTTGTTCTCATGCTGCGAAAACAAAGGACATGAGCAGCAGTCTCTGGAAAATATAACCAAACAGGAACTTGCCACCGCCCTTACAGAACGTGACGAGCTTCTTGCATTGGTGAAAGAGATTTCTGCGGATCTGGAGCAAATAAAACGGCTTGAGAACATAATGACTATAGAAAACACAAAGCCTAACGAGAACAAAAGCCAAAAGGCCCGGATTCTCTCAGAGATTTCAAATCTGAAAGAAAGAATACAACAGCGCAAAGACCAGTTACAGAAACTGGAAGCCAAACTGCAAAACTCTACCATCAACAACAAGGAACTGAAAGAGACAATCGAAGCCATGCGCATACAGATTGATTCGCAAATGGAGGAAATCGAATCTATCAAGCAACAACTTACAGCAGCAAATGAACAGATCGACGCACTTAACAATACCGTCGATTCACTAAACACTACCGTCTCGACAGTTACAGGAGAACGAGATTCTGCTCAGGAAGTATCTGTTAAACTTGAGAATGAACTCAACATCTGCTATTATGTTATAGCTAATAAATCCGATCTAAAAAAGCATAATATCATCGAATCGGGATTTCTCCGCAAGACAAAGCTGATGAAAGGCGATTTCGACAAAAGCTATTTTGTCATCAGCGACAAAAGAACGCTTGATACTTTGCCCTTGGGTACCGGTAATGTCAAGATTCTCACAAATCATCCGGAAGCATCATATGAAATTACCGGAAACGATGGGAACAAGACAATCAGAATAACCAATCCCGGCCTATTCTGGAGCCTGACTGACTATCTTGTCATACAAAAAGACTGAATGCAATATGTTGTCAGAATCTAATAGCGTAAAAACATTAGTCTCTAACAACATATTGATTGGGAAACCAAATAAATACAACTGAAACATCGATCCCGGTTTAATCCTGTTCATTTATCAAACCGGCTAATATACTCAAGAATAAATAACATGGATATGGAAAATAACGGGAAAATACGTCCCGAGAAATTGTTGTTGCAAACATATGCATCTTACATACAGCACTTCTATACAAAATGTAAAAAATGTTTTAACAAGATTCCGGCCAGAGTGCGCCGATGGATCGGCCTGATACTCTGCCTGGCGGTTATTTCCACTATTGCATTGAATTATTTCTTGGGCAACCGTCCTGCCCCGGAAATGCTTCCTGTTGTTGCTGTAGACTCTGTTAAAACCGAGAATGTAAATATCTATGGAGAGTATGCCGGGCGCATCCGCGCGCAGCAATTCGTTGAAATCCGTGCACGCGTAGAAGGGTATCTTGAACGGATGCTGTTTGCAGAAGGCACCTATATTGAAAAAGGACAGACTTTGTTTATAATCGACCCACAACTTTATCAAGCCAGGGCAAACCGCGCCAAGGCACAGCTGAACAAGGCTAAGGCACAGGCATTGAAAGCAAAACGTGATTTAAACCGAATCCGCCCGCTTTTCGAACAAAATGCTGCCAGCCAGCTTGATCTGGATAACGCTGTGGCTGCCTATGAAAGCGCCACTGCTGACGTGGCTGTATGCGAAGCGGACCTCACCCAAGCAGAACTTACACTTGGATATACCTCTGTGCGCTCACCGGCATCGGGATACATATCGGAACGCAATGCCGACATAGGGGCACTTGTCGGTCCCGGGAACCAGTCATTGCTGGCTACGGTCGTCAAAAGCGATACCGTGCGTATCGATTTCAGCATGACTTCGCTTGAATACCTCCGCTCAAAAGCCAGAAACATAAATCTCGGACAACGAGACTCAACACGCACCTGGGATCCATACATTACAGTCACACTGGCTGACGGCACGACTTATCCATACCGTGGACTGGTTGATTTTGCCGACCCGCAGATTGATCCAAAGACAGGAACCTTCTCTGTCAGAGCCGAAATGCCAAATCCAGACCATATCCTGCTTCCGGGACAGTTCACACGCGTCAAGCTGCTGATGGATGTGCGCGAAAATGCAGTGGTAGTCCCGACAAAATCCTTGATAATAGAAAACGGTGGGGCATATCTTTATGTAGTCCGAACAAATGATGTTGTTGAAAAAAGATATGTAGAGACCGGTCCTGAAGTCGGCAACAATACCATAATAGAACGCGGCCTTGCCGCCGGAGAGCGAATTGTCATAGAAGGCCTTCATAAACTTTCACATGGGATGAAAGTAGAAGCTCAGACAGCCTCTCCCCAAAATGAAACCGCAACTGAGAAGTAACAAAACAATGAAGAATAATTTTTTTCTTACCCATCCGGTCTTTTCAATTGTCATTTCTATCGTTATCGTTATTGTTGGTGCGATAGGATTGATAATGCTGCCTGTAGACCAATATCCTCAGATTGTACCACCCGTAGTGCGTATTGCGGCCTCATATCCCGGAGCTGACGCCCAGACTGTCACACAGGCTGTAGCAACCCCTATTGAACAGGAACTGAATGGTACGCCGGGGATGATTTACATGGAGTCATCAAGTTCTAATTCGGGAGGATTCTCCGCAACAGTTACTTTCGACATATCCATTGATCCCGATCTGGCAGCAGTTGACATACAGAATAGGTTGAAAAAGGCCGAATCACGCCTCCCTGCCGAGGTCGTACAAAACGGCATCACTGTAGAAAAACAGGCTGCCAGCCGGTTAATGACAATCACGCTCCTGTCATCCGACTCTAAATTTGATGAGATATATCTATCAAATTATGCGACACTGAACGTACTGGACTTGTTACGGCGTGTGCCTGGCGTAGGCAGTGTATCGAATGTCGGCAGCAGATACTATGCTATGCGCATTTGGGTGCAACCCGACAAACTGGCAGATCTGGGATTGACAGTTAAAGACTTACAGTCTGTCCTCCGCGACCAAAACCGTGAGTCTGCTGCCGGAGTGCTTGGTGAAGCACCTATAGAAGATGTCGACATAACAATACCTATCACCGCCCAAGGACGTCTGTCGTCTGTAAACGAATTTGAGCAGATTGTGGTGCGGGCCAATCCGGATGGATCAATTATCAGACTGAAAGATGTCGCACGCATTTCTCT
Source organism: uncultured Muribaculaceae bacterium (assembly GCA_949742535.1). Classification (GTDB taxonomy): domain Bacteria; phylum Bacteroidota; class Bacteroidia; order Bacteroidales; family Muribaculaceae; genus UBA7173. Next base: position 5,172 of record CATJQX010000083.1, read on the forward strand.
TGAGGCGTCTTCATATTCCACTGAAAGCGGCATCGACGGCGGAAACGCCGCCGTGTTGAATATCAACATGTTGCCGGGCGCCAATGCGATAGAAGTCGCCGGACACGTAAAGGAGACTATGGAAGAAATCGGCCGTAATTTCCCTGAGGGGATTACATATGCCATTCCATTTGATATGACCACATACATATCCGCTTCCATTCATCAGGTATATCGCACTCTGTTCGAGGCATTGCTGCTTGTGATGCTGGTCGTATTCCTGTCGCTGCAGAGCTGGAGAGCCACGATTATACCTATAGTAGCTGTCCCGATTTCACTTATCGGCACCTTCGGTGTGATGCTCGCTTTCGGCTTCTCACTCAATATGCTCACCTTGCTTGGCCTCATTCTGGCAATCGGTATAGTTGTGGACGATGCGATTGTAGTTGTCGAGAACGTTGACCGCATTATGAACGAAGAGGGCCTCTCTCCCTATGAAGCCACGAAGAAAGCTATGAGCAACCTCAGTGGCGCTCTCATAGCCATGTCCCTCGTGCTGTGTGCCGTCTTTGTGCCTGTGAGTTTCCTGCCCGGCATTACAGGGCAACTCTACCGCCAGTTCACAATAACTATCGCTGTATCAGTCATAATCTCCACAATCGTGGCGTTGACATTGAGCCCTGTAATGTGTTCGATGATTCTGCGCCCCAATAAAAGCGAGCATAAAAATTTCCTCTTCCGCAAAATAAACAAAGGATTGGCAATTGGTAACAGATTCTATTGCCGTCAGGTTGACAAGACGCTTCACCACTCACGCTTTATGTTCATTGCCTTCGGCGTAATATTGATCGGCATATGGGCAATGAACAAAATCGTGCCCCAGAGTTTTATGCCAAAAGAGGATCAGGGCTACTTTACAGTGGAACTTGAATTGCCCGAAGGCTCTACTATCGAACGTACACGCAAAGTTACAGAGCGTGCTATGGCCTTTCTGGAATCAGATCCGGCCGTGGAACACGTACTAAACGTAACCGGTTCGAGTCCGCGTGTAGGGTCAAATCAGGCAAGAAGCCAGATCACTGTCATTCTCAAACCGTGGGACAAACGCACCTCTGACAATATATCCACTGTAATGGAGCGCTGCCGAAGTGAACTGTCTCGTTATCCGGAGTCGAAGGTTTACCTTTCAACCCCAGCCATTATTCCCGGCTTGGGAAATTCAGGCGGTTTCGAGATGGTTCTTGAAGCACGCGGTGATGCAACATATGCAGATTTACAACAAGCCGTTGATACATTGATGCATTATGCTTCCAGGCAACCCGAACTGGCAAGTCTGTCGACAGCAATGCAGAACGACATCCCACAACTCTATTACGATGTGGACAGAGACAAGGCGCGCCTGCAAGGAGTTCCCATGTCAGACATTTTCTCAACAATGAAAGCATTTACCGGATCATTGTACGTTAATGACTTCAACATGTTTAACCGCATTTACCGTGTTTACATCCAGGCAGAAGCTCCATATCGAGCCTATCGCGACAACCTGCGTCTGTTCTTCGTCAGAGGAGCCGATAATGTGATGATACCGGTTACCGCGCTCGGATCAACCCGTTATACAACTGGTGCTGGAAATATAAAACGTTTCAATATGTTTTATGCCGCTCCGATAACTGGCGAGGCAGCGGAAGGATACAGCTCGGGGCAAGCAATGAATGCTTTGGAACGCATCGTACATGAGCATCTGCCGGAGAATATCGGACTTGAATGGAGCGGACTGTCCTATCAGGAAAAACATGAGAGTGGCAATACGGCGTTTGTACTGGCACTTGCATTGCTCTTTGTATTTCTGTTTCTTGCAGCTCTTTATGAAAGCTGGACAGTTCCTATTGCCGTAATCCTGTCATTGCCGATAGCCGGATTGGGAGCTTACCTCGGCATCTGGATTTGCGGACTTGAAAACAATATTTATTTCCAGATCGGACTGGTAATGTTAGTAGGCCTGGTAGCAAAAAATGCCATCCTGATTGTTGAGTTCGCAAAAGAAGAGGTAGACAAGGGACGCGACGCCGTATCTGCCGCCATCACTGCCATGCAGCTGAGATTCAGACCGATCGTCATGACGTCGCTCTCATTCATTCTTGGTCTGCTGCCTCTGGTCTTTGCCTCCGGTCCCGGCTCGGCAAGCCGCCAGGGCATAGGCACAGGCGTGTTCTTCGGAATGCTGGTCGCCGTAGTAGCTGGAATAATATTTGTACCCTTCTTCTTTGTCTGGGTATATCGTCTGAAAGAAAAATTAAAGAAATGAAATATATACGAACGATAATAATCGCATTGGCTTTGGGGCATTTGATGGGTGCATGTTCGGCTGTACGGCAATGCACGCCCCCGGAGCTGAACCTTCCGGAAACAATCGTCCCCGGAGCTGATGACACACTCACTATCGCCGACATTGAATGGTGGAAATTTTATGGCGACAGTGTGCTATGCGGCATAATAAACCGCACTCTTGAGAATAACCGCAACATACAGGCGGCTGCCGCACACATTGAACAGTTACAGGAACTGTATCGTATACGGAAAGCCGACCTATTACCTACGTTAGATCTCCGCGCCACAGCAGACCACGAAACCAACGATTATGCAGGCGAGGCACCCAAGCGGGACCCCGAATTTGGGCTAAAAGCGAATCTTAGCTGGGAAATAGATCTCTGGGGCAATCTGCGATGGGCGAAACGAAAGGGAAAAGCCGAATGGTCAGCTTCAATAGAGGACGAACGCGCCATGCGGATGACCCTCATTGCAGAAGCTGCCACCGCCTACTTCCAGCTCGTAGCTTTGGACAACGAACTATCCATTGTGCGCCGCACACTGGAAACACGCAGCGAAGGGGTGGCAAAGGCAAAACTCCGCTTTGAAGGGGGGCTGACTTCCGAGCTCGTCTATCAGCAGGCACAGGTTGAATACGCCGCCACCGCCGCACTCATCCCTGATCTGAAGAAACGCATAAAAACTACAGAAAATGCTCTCTGTCTCCTGATGGGAACATACCCTGGAGAAGAAATCCATCGGAATGCAGCGGACCTGATATCTTCAATACCGGATTCACTGCCAATCGGACTGCCGTCGCAGCTGTTGCAGCGACGCCCTGACATACGGGCCGCCGAACAGCAACTGATGGCAGCTATGAGTGAAGTCGGCATGAAATATGCCGATCAGTTTCCACGGCTGACTTTTAATTTGCAAGGAGGATGGGAGAATGATGCTCTTAAAGGGTTCTTCAGCTCTCCGTTCTCATATGTCGCCGGCCAGCTCATATCGCCGATCTTTACATTCGGCAAGAAAAAGGCCCGTTACCGGGCGGCATTGGCTGCATATGAAGAAAGCCGCCTGAAATATGAGCAGAAAGTTCTGGAAGCGTTCAAGGAAACTGACGATGCCGTAACCACATACCGTAATGTGCGGGAAACTACAGCGCTGAAAACAAGCTCATGCAATGCAGCCCACAAATATGTTGAATTGGCTGAGCTACAATATAGGACAGGCAGCATTAATTACATCGAAGTGCTCGATGCCCAACGTCGTTATTTCGATGCTCAGATTGGTTTGAGCAACGCCGTACGTGATGAAAACCTCGCTTTGATACAATTATACAAATCTTTGGGAGGCGGATGGCAGTTCCAGCCAGACAATACACCTTCTCAATCGCATTGACCGAATATTAACTCCTGTATTACAAACCGATAGGGCAACTTATAAATAAACATGAGTTCGATATAAGATTTCTCAAATCTGATTTGAGATGCTTATATCGAACTCACGCTTTTAAATATTATTGTATCAGCGCATCGTCACTTTTGCAGAATATTCAGTGCCGTCATAATCAGTAGACTTGATTATATACAAACCTTGCTCAAGATCAGCCACAGAAACTGCATTCACATTGCTGGCAGATTTAAGTTCCCGGCCCGAAATGCCATAGACCGTCATATTTTTCGCCTTATTCCCGTCAGATGTTCTTATGATGCGTGCAGAGGCATCATACACCAGCATGGCAGGTGTGTCTGTTTCTGTAGCCACAATTCCCGAAGTGATATATTGGTTGTCGCGGACTTTGCAGATTTCTTCCGGAGTGAGTATCCCTCTGAAGAAATAAAGTTCATCGATCATTCCGTGCCAGTAATCCTTGTTGGCTTTGTGGCCACCGATGCGGAAACCGCCGGTACACGCCTCAAACACATTTGCCGGCACAGTACTGTCGCGCTCACCATTCACATAAAAAGTAACCGTCTGGTCAGCGGGATTGCAGACTACCGCCACATGCTGCCATTCACCACGCTTGAACGCACCGGCAGTAGACCTGTTATGCTTGTTTCCGAGGAAATTCACATAATAGTAATTCAGGTCGCCACCGCCCACCGGTTGCTCCAGACGTGTAAACAGTGTGATACGGCCGGTCCCTGCATTGTCTTTCTGCGCCATAATTACCTGGTCACGGAAGTACACACCATCCTGCGGGGTACCACCTGTAGGCACTGCAGTCTCCTCATCATATACCCATGCACATATAGTGTACTGGGTATTTTTTGAGTCGACCAGACCGTTTACATTCAGATCCACATATTGTGCGTTCCCGTTAAGTGCGAGAGCTTTTCCGAATTTACCTTCCTTGAAGCTGTATCCGTGGGGAGTAAGCGGATAATTATTCTCAGACGCATCTTCAAGGGTATCGTCAAAAGGGTAGTAAAACACCAGCTCCTTGTCTGTGTCGGGGATATCATCAGCCACTTTCAGTCCCACACCTTTCGCCCAGGTATTCCAGAGCTGCTTGAGTTCCTTCACTTTGTCGGGATTCTCGGCCGATACATTGTTGGTCTCCGAATAGTCATTGGCAAGATTGAACAACTGCCATCCGCCGCCGCAGAGCGATGTCAGTTTCCAGTCGCCGACACGCACCGCACGTCCGGTCTCATGCTCCCAGAAAATAGTGCGGTCGCTGTCCCAGTGATTGCCGTCGATAATAGGCATCAGGCTGCGTCCTTCGGCAACCAAGGGCTGTATGGTGTGCCCATTGTATGTCTCGGGGTATTCCGCACCGGCAAGTTCTATGCAGGTGGGCATCAGGTCTATAAAATGACACGGATCATTAACTATGCTGCCGCTCTTCGCCTTTAGACCTTCAGGCCAGCTTACGATAGTAGGAGCGGCGATACCTCCGTGAAACGACTCCCTCTTCCAATAACGGAACGGGGTGTTTACGGCGCCACCCCATCCTGTGCCGAGGTAATTATATGTAAGCTGGTCTCCCGGTACCGGCGCGTTGTGGGTAACCATGCGTCCGTCGCGTATGCGGTCATGACGGTCAAAGTCACCAATATTGTAGTTTTCCGAAGAAGCCCCGTTGTCGGATGTGAAAATGATAATTGTGTTGTCATACTCCCCCGTGGCTTTCAGTTTAGCGATTATCTGGCCTACTCCCTGGTCGACACAATCGATCATAGCAGCATGCACCTCCATATTGGCGGACTGGAATTTCTTGTCAGCCTCATTCTCCCACAGACGGCCCGATTCGTTCTTGGCACGCGGTGTCTGCGCCGGATCTATCAGCCCAAGTTCTACCATACGGTCATAGCGCCTTTCACGCATCACATCCCAACCCTCGTCATATTTGCCTTTATATTTAGCGATATCTTCAGGTTTAGCATGTAAAGGCCAGTGCGGGGCGTTATATGACACATACATGAAAAACGGTTCCTCTTTTTTAGAAAGATCGTCGATCATATCCACCGCTTTTTCAGTGATGAAATCGGTAGAGTAGAAATCTTCCGGAATTGCGTCGGTATAGATCGCCTCCTCGTTGTGTACGAGCGAGAAGGGATCGAAGTGATCGACCACTCCCCATATAGTGCCCCAGTGTTCCTCAAAACCGCGGTTGCAAGGATATGTGTCGATCGGCGCGAAGGGACGGTTGTTGAATGTGTTCTGATGCGACAGCCATGCCATCTGGTCTGCCTTGTTGCCAATACCCTGCGTGAGCGACAGATGCCATTTGCCACTCATCGCAGTATGATAGCCCGCCTCACGGAGCACCTCGGGTATAGTGACGCACTCCTTGTTAAGGCTCAGTCCCATGCCGGTTATGCCCACCTGCTGCGCATACAAACCTGTCAGCAAAGACGCACGCGACGGACAGCTGCGTCCTGAATTGAAAAACTGCGTGAAGCGGATGCCGTTTTCAGCAAGTCCGTCAAGATTGGGAGACTCCACCTCACCACCAAAACAGCCCAAGTCGGAATA
>CATJQX010000084.1 GCA_949742535.1 uncultured Muribaculaceae bacterium
CTCGGCAATAGACACAGCATTCTCAAGAGTGGTCGCGTTTGCCCATGAGGTTCCATCTGCATCACCGTTGCCATCTGCCGACACGTGTATCACAGCCACCTCCTCAGAAGGATCACCATTATCAAACTCATATGCACCCATATCAATCTGCTTTCCTGACAGACGGCGCTGATGCCCCAGATCGTAATCAGGTTTAGACGTAAGATTGATATTGCCGCGGTCCACACATGGTGAATCTCCAGTAAGAAGATATGACGCGCCGAAAGCCTCTTCTGCATGTTGAGGATCCGATACATACCCCTCTGTCTGCGCGGGAGCCACAAAACCGGGAGTATTGCTCTCGTTAAGGAATATGTGATTCACATCATCCCCATCTGTGAATTTTTTGCTGTCACTCTCCACCGCAGAATATTTCGATACCACATTTCCTCCCCCGTTCACGTCGGCATTCTGTCCGTAACTGCTCCGCTTTCCATTGCCTATGTTTTTGTAGGCGATCGTATTATACAGATTCATATTTGAAGTACCGGTACCGAGACCTAAGGCTCCCCCAGGACCATCTGATTTGTTATTGGCGAAAGTACAGTTGATCACATTAGCCGTAACATCGCCTCCCACCTGGATGCCCCCGCCATTACCGCTTGACGTGTTGTTAACAAACAGGCAGTTTTCTATCGTCACACGCCCAGAATGACAATGTATCGCGGCTCCGTTTTTCTTATTCTGCGTACGGTTATTGCGGAACACGCAGTTGCGCACCACAGCGCCGTTTGCCAGGATGGCTCCGCCGCCGTTGCCATTGCCGTTGGCGTTCGGTTGATTGATGCCGTTCTGCACTACCACACCGTCTATCACGGTGCTTACCGTGGCATCAAGATTGCTGTTTCTGAACGGCGATACCGTGCCGCCGCCGTCAATTACGGTAAGATTCGCCGACCAGTCGCGCTCCCCGAGCTTCTTTTCAGTGCCTTCAAATCCTCCATAGAATTTCAGATTGTCGGCGTTTATAGACGACGATAGCTCATATACACCTTTTTTAAGCCACACCTGCGAGCCTGATACATCGTGGCCGAGTGCGACAGCATTCTCGATCGTAGTGGCATTCTCCCAGCTCGAACCGTCGGCTGCGGCATCACCGTCGGGAGACACATATATCACATGATCGGCATATTGGCGATACGCTTCGTTGAACCAGTCTATCGCGGCTTTTTTCAGACGTTCCGTAATCGCCGGATTCTCGAATGCCACATTATGCTTCTCATTATAATCCGTCGCCATATTGTAAAGCTCCGTGTTGGAACCGTCGGCATTCACAAGAAGTTTCCAGTCACCTTCTCGCACACCGATGTGTGGGCTTATACGATCCCCTTTGGTCTTTCCAAACTCCCAGAAAAGCGGTGTCTGACGTTCTGCCGTGGAATTTCCGAGCAGCACCTCGCTCATATCCTTGCCGTCAAGAGGATATTTTGTGGGCACATCCACACCGGCGATCGAGCATAACGACGGAAAAAGGTCTACCATGCACACCACTGAGGTTGTGTTCACTTGCGAGGCATCGATCACACCGGGCCATCTGATTATGAATGGCATGCGTATGCCCCCTTCGTAAAGCGTGCCTTTTTGTCCGCGGAAAGAGTTGGTTCTGTGTCCGTCGAAAGCCGGTGCCGGACCGTTGTCGCCGGTAAATATAACGACAGTATTGTCATCTATGCCGAGATCCTTAAGCCCCTGCATGAATCGGCCTATCTGCCTGTCGAGTTCAGCCAGCACGATAGCGAACGATGCGGATGATTCTCTTTGTGAAGCCTCATCGTTCTCATATACCCACGGTGTATGCACATCGTCTGGCCATAGATTCACAAAACATGGCTCACCTTTGTGACGCGACAGGAAGTCAAGTGTGCGGTCTACGAAATAAGCTGTGCGATCCCATCTTTTCACATCATCCGTTGCCGCCCATATCCAGTTGCTTGAGGTTAGTTTTGGATCGGGATCAGGACTTTCCCATGTAGAGGAATACTCATCGAATCCATATTTCGGTATGGCGGGAGCGTTTTTCACATCGCGTCCTCCCCCCATATGCCATTTCCCGAAATGGCCGGTCACATAGCCACCCTCTTTCAGGGCACGCGCCATCGACGGAGCATCTGAATCAAGGAAATCATTCTGCTCATTGCGCGCATTGCCGGCTCTTTCCTGCAGGAATGTGTTTATGCCCCAGCGCGTAGGATACATACCTGTAGTGAGCCCCACACGCGAAGGGGAACTGATAGGACATGACGTATAGAATTGCTTTAGGCTCAATCCTTCCTCTGCCATTTTGTCGATATTCGGAGTGGGAGCATAATCACCGCCGAAACACCAGGGGTCTGAGTAACCCATGTCATCAATATTGATAATAACAATGTTCGGCTTGTCTGCCTGTGATTTGTGCGCATGCATGGCACCGGGTATCAGTGCCACTGTCGACAGCAACAATGGCTTGGCCCCTACTTTCTTTTTCATGGTTATGAGTATTTATATGACAGTCTATCTGAACGCAAATTTAACATCTAATTTCGATTCACACAACAGATTAACGCCAAAAATTGAGATTTACACCAACTTACATCTGTTTCCGTGAACCAACAGTGAGGCGCGACCGTTAAAAATATGTGAAAGAAACAGAACTTAATATTAGAATTGCCAAGATACGGGAGCTGAGCGACCGTAACGGCATAAACCGCTGGAAACTCATGAAATATGACGGTTCCGGCATTACCGTCACTATTGAATCGAAATTTCACGCACGCCCTGCGCGACATTGTGTGTCACTCATAGTAGGTACACACTACCTCTATATGCGCAACCAACTACGCCACGACCTTCTCCAGTTTTATATAGAAGTTTTTTTTGACATTGAACCTTTCAACATGCTCGCCTCAGGAGCAAAAGGAGATATCGAACTGCCTCCGCGAGTAATGACGATCATGTATGGAGCCGCAATCGGAGCATTGCGCGGAATACTCGCACAGAAACTCGAAAACACGCAACTCCGCGACTATCCGTTGCCTCTGGTAAATGTCTCTGAACTGGTCAGCCGCCATATCTACGGCACACCGGCACCAGACCGCACAGTACCTTTTGCGGATTTCAGATATAGCTAAAAACTCAACTATTTAACACAGATACCAAAAATGAAAAAATCATTCATATTGTTGCTTACAGCGTTACTCACAGCCATAACCGGTGCAAACGCATGGACTGTACCTGACGAAGAACTGCACTACAGCGTGCGGTTCAAATGGGGACTCATCAATGCCTATGTTGGTGTCGCGAAGCTAAGCACATTCAACACCCCAGGTACCGGAACTTTTACGGCTACGCTTTCGGGAAAATCAATTGATCTGTTCGGTCATTATTATGAGGCGGAAGACACGATTGTCGGTTCCATAATGTCTGATGCCGTGCAACTGAATTCCACACAGACTATCAGCCATGAGCATGGAGTTTTCGACATAGAAACCATTCAGGGCAGCGCCATGCGCTCGCATGTAAGCGAGTATGGATCAGGACTGACAACAGACCTCCTCAGCGTTTTCTATTATATGCGACAGATCGATTACGGAGAGTACCATGCCGGGCAGCATTTCCATATCGACATAACTGAAGGCGGCCAGGTTGAAGCGCTCGACATCTCATACATCGGCAAGGAAACACTGGAAACATCGGGAGAGACCTTCCATATCACACTTACCTTCTCATCATGCCAAAGCGGCAAGTCTGACAGCATGGAAGCATGGATCGCTACCGGAACAGACCGTACGCCGCTACTTATCAGAGGATCACTCTCTGTGGGACATATGGAATGCCGCTATCTTGACGCTGAAACACTCCGTTCCATGCAGTCATATCAGTAATCCGGTTAAACCATCGCATCCCACATGTGTCTAATGTGACATGAAACTGACAAGACTAATCGCATCCGCGCTGTTGGCATTATCGCTGACAGCGGCGGCCTCCGGAAATGAATGGAATGTTCCCAAAGAACGCATTACATACGATGTAATGTATAAATGGGGACTCATAAACAAAAAAGCCGGATCAGCCGTAATCACCACATATCCCGAAGCGTCAGCGAAAGAGTTCCGCGCACATCTCAGCGCGGCATCTGCCCCCTGGGCCGACAAATTTTTCATGGTCCGCGACACCCTGAAGGGGATGATCGACAAAAAGACTTTCAACCCGTCATATTATGAGAAGATCTCGCATGAAGGGGGAGCCTACGACCACGACATTCTCCATTACAAACGTCAGGCCGATTCCGTAACCGCGCATGCTCAGATGTGGCGCAAGCGTAAAAAAGAGACCGAGATACGCCGCCTCGACGACCTCACCCACACTGCCAGCGGCCTGACTATGGATATGCTGTCGGCATTCTATTACATGCGCCGCATACCATACGGCACAATGAGAAAAGGGGAATCGGTGACACTGAATGTTTTTTCCGGCAAGAAAAAAGAGCGTCTCACAATCCACTACCAGGGTAAGGAAGATGTGGAGATCGACAATAAGAAATACCCGAGCTACCACATTACTTTCACCTTTACCACCGCCGGCGGCAAGACAAGCTCCGACAATATGGACGCATGGATATCCTCGGGCACAGACCGCATACCGCTGCTGCTCGAAGGGAAACTGCCTGTAGGGAAAGTCCGCGCCATATATTCCGGGGAACTGAAATAAAATGCTATCTTTGCGGCAAATTTCCAAAATACTCAGTAATATATGAAAAAACTATTTGCCGTTATTGCCGCCATATTATGCGGCGCATCTCTCCTCAGTGCCGCCGAAGCACCTGCGCCTCTTTACCGTGATCCTATCACAGACGGAGCCGCCGATCCATGTCTGGTATTCAACAGGGACACCAAAGAATGGTGGATGCTCTACACACAACGCCGCGCCAACTGCGAGACCGCAGACGTGGCATATTGCTATGGCAATCCTATCGGAGTGGCATCCAGCGACGACGGAGGAGCCACATGGGTTTACCGAGGTACACTTGATCTTGATTTCGAACCTGGCCACAATACATTCTGGGCTCCCGATGTGATATGGCACGACGGCAAATACCATATGTTTGTCTCCTATATAAAAGGAGTGAGAAACCACTGGGGAGGACAGGCTGTAATGATGCACTACACCAGCCCCGATTTGTGGAAATGGACTTTCGAAGGTCCCGCGGTGCTTCCCAAAGAAAATGTGATAGACGCCACCCTGTTGCAGAAACCAGACGGTGAGTGGCGCATGTGGTACAAATGGGACAGCAAATCATATTACGCAGACAGCAAGGATCTGCACACATGGAGAGGACCCGCCGACCGTCCCGCACTCGCGGAAAAGCCGCATGAGGGAGCCAAAGCCTTCCGCTTCAAAGACAGATACTGGATTATCGTAGACGAATGGGCCGGAATGGGAGTGTATTCCTCCGACGATCTCGAGCACTGGACACGTCAGCCCCAAAGAATACTCGACACACCCTCATCGCGGGCTGACGACCGTCCATCGGGAGCGCACGGCGATGTGGTGGTAACCGGAGACAGGGCATACATATTCTATTTCACACATCCGGGACGCGAGGCTCATACACGCGACCATAAGAACGAGATAGGGAATATCCCCTACGAA
>CATJQX010000085.1 GCA_949742535.1 uncultured Muribaculaceae bacterium
ACATGGAGGATGTTGCCGCCGTTGAAACGCACATGGTAGAAATAATATTTGCCGTCATCGTCGCGGAAGATGAAGGGGTCGATGTTTTTGGCAGATTTGTCTACAGCTTCCACCGTGTTCTGGGTGTAGGTGCCGGTCAGTTCGTCTGATTTAGCCACGCAGGTCTGCTCCTCTGCGGTATAGGCAAACAGGTATTTGTCGCCATCTTTGAATATCTGCGGTGCCCAGAAGCCCCAGGTGCCATACACGCTGTTGCCTTGTGTGACGATCATGGAGTCTTTGCGGGCATAGCCCCAGTGCTGGAGGTCGGAGCTTTCAAGGAGTGTGAATCCGTTGGGGCCGTAGCTGCGGGTGCCGGCCATGTAGAATTTGCCGTTTTCGGTATATACGGTCGGATCGGCCAGGTATATCTCTCTGGCGCGGGAGTTGCCGTTTTTCGCGAGTTTCAGGTACAGCTCCACAGGCTCTGTACCCTCTTCGTCAACGGCGGAGCCGCTTATTGAAAGCTCCACAATGTTCTGGGTTGTGGGTGATACTCGCGCCGGCGAATTGCTTTGGGCAGCTACAGACGCATAGGCTAGCAACCCCAGAAGTAGCAGTTTCTTCATGATATATATATTAATGTTTTAATACGTGTAAATTTCGGCAGGGATCCTGACGCGTCGGGAAGCTGCGTGCAGGGCAAATTTATTTACAAAAATACGAACTATGGCAGTGCGATGCAAATTGTGGCGGCTCATAAATCTCCGTCACTTGACAATATTACAGATAATAAGACATTTTTACTATCATTCCGCCCCGCTACGTTATCATACAAATACGGGGGCATACCCGAATCATATATTCCGGTATGCCCCCGTGGTATTGACGTGCGCTGGTTACTTGACTGTTATTTTTGTAACTTTATCTCCATTACGTTTGATAAAGATACCACTTGATGGCGTCTCTACCTTGATGCCCTGGAGGTTGTAATATTCCACATTTCCTGTGCTGTCAGGAGCTTCTATAGTGGCGGCGCCGGAATGTGCGTCGTGAATCAGGATGTTGTCAAGGAATATGTATCGCATTGTGTCGTGCGTGGCTGTAAACTCGAGGCGCACGGTTTTGTCTTTGTATTCCGTGACTGGACAGGTTACCTGATACCATCCGTCTTCAGCGCCCATGCGGCTTATAACCACGGTTTTAAGCGCTTTCTTTTTGCCGTCGCATACGATTGATGCTTTGAATCGGCTTGTGTCGCCGTCATATCCGTCGACCAGTGCATAGAGATGGAACGAAAGTTCGGGTTCTACGGCTCCTGCAAGTGATATTTTACCGGTATGCCATGTAGCTGTGTCTTCGAAATAAGAAGCCTTGCTGCCGGCGAATCCGTTGTCACCGTCCTGTGCCGTAATTTCAGGATCATCGACATATGCACTCCAGTCTGCGGTATTGGATATGTCGTTTGCCATGATATATTTCGGCTCTCCGTTTGCAAACGATTCTTCATATGGCAACCCGTATGCGTCTCCAACAGGATGGTGCATTGATGAAGAGAAGCCTGAAATGCCGCCTCGCGTTTCGGCAACCACTTCATAGCGCACGAACTGCTGCTCGCCGGTGTCGTCAACGGCTTTGAAAGTGTGTGCGGTGCCTGTAAGGCCGGAGAAAAGCGGCGAACTGGATCCACCCTCATATATGCGGTATGTCACAAATTGGGGATCAAGCGCGTTGCCTCTTATGTCTGTGTCGGATGGTTGCCATGTGAGTGTCACAGTGCCGGCTTCCTCCGCGTCGGTGATTTCCACACCTGTGGGCGCGGCCGGTTCAAGCACCCCTACAAACACACGCGTCTCTGTCGCCGGTCCCTCCATGCCTTCTGCTGTAGCGGTGGCGGAGTATGAGAAACGTGAGCATTCGTCAACCTCGTCTGTCCAGGCCAGTTCGGCGCCGGGGGCAGGAGCCTCGAAGGTGTGTATGATTTCGCCTTCGCGCATCAGCTTCACACACTCGATGCTTTCAAGGGGCTTGCCGTCAAGATCGGTTTCGGGTGCCTTAAGCGTGATGTCGGCTTTCAGCTCTCCGTTGGTGCGGGTAACGACTGTCAGATCGGAAGGAGCCGCAGGGGTTACGGGAGCAACACCCTCTGCCACCGAAAGGTTTTTAAGCGAAATCGAATATTTGTCGGCAGCGCTGCAGCCATGCAGCCCGATATGGTATGTGCCGGTTGCATCGGGAGCCAGCACTCCGGTGTATGTTATATAGCTGGTGTGGGCGATGTCCATACGCTCGATTATCGTTCCGGTCATGGCATCGGCCGCCGGTGATGTTCCATACATCACCTCGAATGTCTCTTTGTCTGAACCGTTGCCGGTGAGCACATCAACGGATACCACATACTTTTTGCCTTCCTCAAGGGCAAGAGGTGGAGTGATGAGCCAGTCGTTCATGGCGAGGTCGGAATTGTATGACACCTGCACCGATCCTAAATATGGTTGCCATGTCACACCGTCTTCGTTGGCGTCAATCACAGTGAATGATTCTGTGAAATCTCCAGTGGCGAATGTTTCGCTGAACGGTGGGGTTACAGGCGTGGGGCCGGGCTCGGGGCCGGGAGTGTCTCCCCCCTCAGGCAGCTCTACTCTGAACATGCCGCTGATGTTGGTGCATTCGGCTCCGAACTCGCTGACAAGCACCAGAGCCTCCTCACACTCAAATGTGATGACATTTCCGGCAAGTTTTCCGGCCATAGCCGCGGCCTCGTCCGGATCATAATATAGCTCGTCGGGATCGGGATATAGCGAGATTGACACCAGCGACAGGGCATCTCCATATGCTTCCACGCCGAGTTCGCACATGGGTATGTGCACATTGTCAGGATCGGTGGCGTCTATCACGATGTAGTGGTTCCCTTCCACGAGTTCACAGCCTGACCAACCGTCGAGTTCCGGATTGTTCTCAAACGGGTTGACTATACGGTACCATCCCTTGCCTTCCGCATCTTTCTGTATCAGGACAGGGTATGTGGGAGCATCGTAGTTCTCATATAATGATATTATGTCATCTGTAAGTTTCCCTTCGCCGAGATCAATCCATTCTGCAGGCGCATCGGCTGAAACGGCAAGAGAACCGCACAGAAGCACACATGTGTAGATGTATCTGTTGATAGTATTCATGAATGTGGCAAGTTGTGTGTCACTTTATTATTTCTTTGGTAACTTTATCTCCCTGGCGGCGCAGGAATATGCCATGCGACGGTTTGGTCACACGCATTCCGTGCAGGTTGAAGTATTCGACAGGAGCATCGGTGGTGTCTGTCTCGATTTCAGCGGCTGATGAGATGGTGCGGTATAAGTCAACCTTGAAACGGTCGCCGGAGGTAACGAAGCGGCCTTCGAAATATCCGGTTTCGGCATACATCAGAGTGTTGTCGGGGAAAGTAATGATGCCGTCTGCCAGTGTTCCGCAATATCCGTAAGACTTGAGCACCTCCAGATCATAGCCCTGGTCCACTCTCATGCCCGCATAGCTCCATACGGCGCTCTGGCCGTTGGGTGTATGCAGTCCGATTTCACTCGGCTCTATATATACACCGTTGTTGTCGGTCGCATTTATATAGATATAGTGATTGTGCTTGGAGTCGTCTACCAGATAGGGGCTCAGAAGTTCATGTTCTTTCAGCGGATTTACGAGCCTGTAATAGTCTTTGATAGTCTTGTGTTTCTCAATGTCCACATTGAGCTGCACCAATTGCGCACCCTGTAAGTGGGGAGATACGATACCTTCCTGCCAGTATCCGCGCCCGAGGTATTCCCATTCCTCCTCGTTGTCAAGCTCTACGAATACCATTGTGGCGGCACTGCCTACAATCTCTTTCTTGTCGTTTACTGCAACGAGGCACACGGTGTAAAGGCCACGTCCGTTTTTGGCAATATCTGTCACTGCGATGTAGTTTACACCGGCTGGCACAAGGTCTCCCTCCTGCACGATATATTGGGCAATGTCCCAGTCTATTTCTGCAAGTCCGCGTGAGGTCGCCACATATACTTCTGCAACATCCTCTCCTTTTTCAAAGATTACGGTATGAAGGTTGTCTCCGTCATGGAATTCTGAGGCTGCCTTGAGGTTGTAATTCGGGATTTTTACTCCGGGAAGGCCAATGCGGAAGAACCCGTCTTCGCAGTGTTCCCATCGTTCCAGATTGTAATTGAAGGTGCAGAACCATGCGTCTTCCATATTGATCACTCCATCTTCGAGCCTGCCATATTCCATGTACCCGCCCCAGTCGTTTTCAGGGATCAGTTGGGAAAAAAGATATTGGCCGTCATACAGTATCATATCTTCACACCACACAAAATCGGGATCTGTGGCATTGATATAGATATAGGTGTCGTCATATTCGCCAATAAGGTCGGTGACAGGATTGCTGCTTTTATAAGGCTGGAGGCGATACCATCCGGGCACTTCCACACTTTCCTCGATCTCGACATCCCATCGCAGCTGTCCCGGCGCGCCGTAAAAGGAGAAAAGTCCTTCGCAATATGTGCCTGTACCAAGCGATCGGTATTCTCCCTCCGGATGGTATGTTACTATTTCGAAGTCGTCATCATCATCATCGGCTAATGCTGCCGGCGATTTTTTCAGATTGTTGTCTATTACGGTTTTCCCCTCTTGCGTGAGTTGTGCGTTTACTTTCAAAGGTGTGTTCTTCCCTTGTAGTTCAAGCAGGGGCAATGTAGCCGAAGAGTAGGACGGCAGAGACAGCAACAATGCTGTTGTCAATGTGTAAAGATTGGATTTTTTCATATTTGAATGGATTAGAATTGGAGCAAATATAATGCTACGGAAGCAAAAGTATGCAATATTTGTTGTTTGTGCAACATTTTGCTCCGATTCGTGCGGTTGTTTGATGCATTTTGTTCTGTTATCGTTCTCTGATGCTTCAAAGCGCAAAAAAAACGCTGTGCCCGATTTGAATGGCACAGCGTTTGTGTGTGGGTATTTAAGTCTTGTCCTGCAAGGACTGCTTGTCTGAGACCTTGTTTTCAGGCAAGTCTGATCAATTATTTGCCTGAGAGTGAATTGGTGAGGGCGCGGTTGGCGTCACGTACACGGGGTTCCTCGATCTTGATAACCTTGCGGTCGTATGTCATGAGGCCGTTTACCTCACCTTCCACGTCGGTGGTCTGTGTATAGACGGCAGCCGAGAATCCTTTGTCTGCATATTTGCGCAGTTCATCGGCATATTTGACATACTCGTCGGTCACAGCTTTCGGGCTGTTGAACTGGATGTAGCCCCAGTTGCGGTCGGGCTGCCAGAGGTGGCCTTCCACGGGATATCCGATGCCGCCGAATTCGCCGAGCGCGTTCACACGCTGTGCGTCATAGAGGAACATGTTGGGGCCGGGATAGTGGTGGAGGTCAAGTATGTCGCCGCATGTGTAGAAGTTACCGCCAGATGCGGGGTTAACCAGACGTGAGGGATCGTACTCTTTTGTCCACTCCACGATCTCGGGAGTCTTGAACTGACCCCATGCCTCGTTGAAGGGCACCCATACGGCGATCGAGGGATAGTTGTAAAGGGCGTCGATGATCTCTTTCCATTCGCGACGGTAGTTTGCCTCGCTCTCGGCAGAGCGGCGTGCCTCGGGGCCGTCGTAATATGTGCGGTTGTTCCAGCCGGGACCATTGTCACCGTTGGGCATGTCCTGCCATACGATGATACCGTTGCGGTCGCAGTAGGTGTACCATGTGGCGGGTTCCACTTTCACGTGTTTGCGGATCATGTTGAAGCCCCAGTCTTTGGTCTTTTCTACGTCATAGACCATTGCTTCGGGGGTGGGGGCAGTATAGAGCCCGTCGGGCCACCAGCCCTGGTCGAGCGGGCCGAACTGGAAGAGATCCTTGTTGTTGAGCTGGATGCGTTTGATGCCGTTCTTGTCGCGGTGTGTGGAGAATTTACGCATAGCGGTGTAGCTCTTTACCTTGTCGGCAACTTTGCCGTCGGGAGCGTAGAGGGTAATTTCCATGTCGTAGATGTTGGGCTCGTCGGGGCTCCAGAGTTTGAAGCCTTCGGGCATAACGATCTGCACGGGTTCGCCGGCCACGCTCTTTGCGGTTGCCACTACTTTGCCGCCGTCGAGCACTTTCACTTCGTTTACAGTGCCTTCGGGAGATGCTGCGTTTACGTTCACGGTAACTGTGCCGCGGTCAATGTTGGGAAGGGTGCGCAGGCTTTCGATATGGCGTTTTGCCACCGGCTCGAGCCATACGGTCTGCCAGATGCCGGTAACGGGGGTGTACCAGATGCCGTCGGGGCGTTCTACCTGTTTGCCGCGGGGCTGGTAGCCGCGGTCAGAGGGGTCGAACACGCGCACTGTCACGGTGTTTTCACCTTTTGCCTTGAGGGCTGAGGTGATGTTGAGGCTGAAGGGGGTATAACCGCCTGTGTGGCCGCCGACTTTTATGTCGTTCACCCATACGTCGCACTTCCAGTCTACTGCGCCGAAGTTGAGCATGATGTCTTCACCTTTCCATTCAGAGGGGACGGTGAAAGTGCGGGTATACCAGAGGGCCTGGTCACGGCCTACGGTCTTGCCTACGCCGGAAAGCGATGATTCCACAGCGAACGGCACAAGGATATCTCCCTGCCACTCGCCGGGAGTGAGAGCCTTTTCAGGAACAATGGCATACTGCCAGAGACCGTTGAGGTTTTTCCACTGTGTGCGCTCCATGATGGGACGAGGGTATTCCTGCCATACGTTTTCAGGAGTAACACTTTCCGCCCATGTGGTGCGGATACGATCGCCTGCGGGGGTCCAGGCCGAAGCCACTGCGGTTACCGCGAGGAAAAGGGCTGCCGGTATGAGCCTTAATTTCATGGTGATAATGAAGTTTTTGTAGTTTAGATATATGCGCACTGTAAGCCACAATGTGTCTTACATGCTTGAATTTCAGTTTCCTCTACAAAGTTACATCTTTTTTTCGCTGAAATCAATATCTCAGGCGAATATTATGGAACATAATCGTGAAAAGTGTAAAAAAGTGGTGCTTTATTACGGTTGCCTGAGGCATTCGCCCCATCCCATTACCACATAATCGGCGGGAGATTTCTCCATTTTCTGGAAGGTAAGCCAGAATGCTTCGCGGTGGTCAATGGTGTGGCCCATCTCGTTTTCATGTCCGGGCACGGCTATGGCGGGGCGGAAAGCTGAGATTATCTGTGGCAGACGCGTGTTCCAGCAGTTGAATATCAGCACGTCGACAGATGGAAGCTCGGGTGTGATGCCCGGTATCCACTCCATATCTTCCGATTTTGACTGGTACTGGTCGCCGACATGCGCGAATGTGCGTCCTTCAGGGGTTGTGATCACATACAGGTTGTTCATCAGATCATCCTGGTGCCCCGGAAAGATCAGGAGGTCGACTTTCCTACCTCCTGCGAGTTCGGCCTCCCCTTTGTATGACGTTCCGTCGGCAGGGCGTATATGGCGGATACGTTTGTCATCTGGCATGAATTCCGGTACGGCGATCACCGGTTTGCCGGCCTGCAGGAACATCTCCACTACTCCGGGATCGCCATGGTCGGAGTGGTTGTGTGTTATGAAAAGTATGTCGCACTTGTCAGCCACGGCTCCTATGAGTGAGTCTGATATCAGATGTTTGTCGCGGCAAATCCCTCTTACGATGTCGAACGCTATGGAGACCGACGGGGTGCGTGCCACAAAGCCGTCGTTATAGATCTTATAGAGTTCATATCCCGATGTGACGGGCTTGCTCATGCTGTCTGTCATTTTGCGGACACGCCTGTCGAGAAATCCGAGCAGCGCGGCGGAATTGTCGTTGATGGTGTCGTGCAGCAGCATGTCGAGGTTGGCGAGGGCCAGTTTTCTCGTCTCCGGCACACCTTTCTGCGGCGGATTGCGGTCAAGTGCCTGGTCTGTCATGTCGAACATCACTTTTGCCTGGCGTTGCAGATAGGCGTTCTGGTTTCCCCAGAATCTTGCGGGAGGTGTCTGTGTGTGTTCCTGCGCATTGATATGTGTCAGACATGCAGAAACAAGAAGGGTGCAAATAAGTTTTTTCATGGCATGTAAAATTTGTTGAAATATATTCCCCGACATCCTTTCTCTGCGACAGGATGTCGGGGAATGGTCTTTGTCTTGTTGTTGTGCCGTGGTATGTCAGCGTGTCTGGACCACTTTCCCTTCGAGCATCATAATGGAGCTTTCCTTGCGTGTGCCTCCATCGTAGCGTGCGCGTGTGATGAGCAGCCATACCGTATTGGCATCTTTCAGGAACAGGGAATTGTAGTATGCTCCTGTGCCGTAGGGGAGCGGGTTGTTGCCCGCAAGGGGCTTGGAGGAGTATTTGAAATTATGGCCTGTGTTGTCGGTCATGACAATCTGTGGGCGGCATGTCTGCCATACCGAGCCTGTCTGGTCGGTGTGTGCGGCTATCACGAATTCCCCGGTGGGGAGCTGTATGCAGTAGGGGGCACCGGCTCCGCTTGCAAGCGATGTGCGCCAGCGGCGGTTGTCGTCGACACCGTCCCAGTCATATGTCTCCCATTCCTGGTCGAGGGCGCGGTGCTGCAGTGTGGGGGGCACTCCGCCGTTCACGCTTTCCTCGATGAAGAGCACACCCTGGTTGCCCTGCATCACCACTGCCACCGGCATGCCGTCGCGGGCGCCGGGCTTGAATGAGGCGCGTTTGAAGGTGGTCCATGTCTGGCCGTTGTCGGTGGAGCGTGCGCTCACAATTTCCTGGCAGACGTTGTCGGCGCGGGGTTCCCACCAGGCGGCTTCGCTGCTCACAAGCAGTTCAAGCTCGCCGTTGGGAAGCTGCACCACCTGCGGTTCCCATGTGCGTCCGCGTCCCACGATTATCGGGTCGCTCCATGTTTCGCCGCCATCTTTTGAAAGCGCCGCGAGCACTTTGCAGTTGCGGTTGGTCTCCGGCTTGCCGTTTGCTATTACAGTGAGGATGATCCATCCGTTGGCAAGCCGCGTCATCTCGGGATTGCAGATGCGCCAGTAGTCTTTCCCGAAAGTTGATCCTTCGCAGTTGTAGATTGTCATGGGGTCGCTCCATGTCTGGCCGTTGTCGGTGCTTTTGCTGAGGTAGCTGTTGGTCCAGTGGTCCTTGGTTCCGCCGTGGTATGAAAGAAGTATCGTCTCGTCGTCCACACGGCACATGCGGGGATATTCCACATTGGGGATATTCTTGCTGCTGAGTGTGACGAGGGTCTTTTTCGTATCCCATTTTATGGTATGGTGAACGCCGGTGGATGTGTTGTCAACCTCAAATGTCGAGTAGTCTGACCATGTGCGCACCGTCTTTTCTATTTCCATCTCTTTGCCGTCTATGGTGGCGCGTGCCACGGCTATGTAGTCGGTGCCGGGTTGTAAGCCGGTGGCGGTGGTGCCGTTGTAGACGTTGTAGCTGAGTCTTCTGGGGGTGCACTCGGTGAGATTGTCGCGGTCAGGGCCGAAAAGGATCGTGATGTTGTCGGGCGCGTTGTCGCCGTAAAATACCACAGAGGGGCGTATGCGGTCTTTCTCTATGATCCAGTCTTCGGTGTTCCATGCAATGCCGGCTTTGGTTGTTACGGTGTATACGCTTCCTGTTATAAACGATCCGTCTGCTGTGCGGAACCAGGGGCGTATGGTGTAGTCGCTTGCCGGATGTAGCCCGGAGCAGGTGATGTCGAAGCTGTCACCCTCGGGAAGCCCCTCGCCGGTCTTTACGCGGTTGAGCCTTGTGGTGGGGCGTGCGAGGGAGGTGAGATTGGCTGCGAAACCGTATTCTGTGACCTCGGCACCGGCGAAATCCACGTCGGAAAGCGATATGGTCACACGGTCGGAACCGATTTCGGCGATCTTGGATCTGAATGTGACAGGTTGTATGAGCCTTTCTATCTGCGCTTCAGGGCAGGATGGATCGCCGTTGACGACGGCGCGGCAGAGTGTGGGAGCCGATATGCGGAAATTATATGTGGGGGAGGTTTCCGACGGGATGTCGGTCCAGGTGTCGCCCCCGTCGGCGGACTGCTGCCACTGGATGGTTCCGTAATTGTCTGCGTTCCAGTTGAGGTCGAGTGTCACATTCATTCCCTGGCGCGCATAGGATACGGTGCGTTCCGCCGCCTGCAAGGGAGCTGCGGCTGCACCACACAGGGCGAGCGACAGCAGGTATATGTTCAGTCGTTTCATTTCTAAATGGATTTTGAGCGGTTGCAAGGCGTCAGCTTAATTTGATTTTCTGGGTTATGACGGTCTTGTCTGCCGTCACGATCTGCATCAGGTAAATGCCTGGTGCCACGTTGCCGAAAGAGAATGTGCTGACAGGGGTGGCGGGTGTGTATAAAGCCGTCATTACTCCCGACGGCGAGAACAGCGACGCCTGCAATGCCTCGGTTCCTTCAAGGGTTATTTCAGAGCCGTTGACGGTTACGGTGACCCCTGCGATTGTGGCGGCGTCGATACCTGCTGTCTCCACCTTGAACAATACTTCATGCGAGCAGTCGCACTGGTCGCTGACGGTAAGGGTGTATGCTCCCGGAGTGTCGACGGTCAGTGAGGAGGTGTCGCCAAGCGGAGCACCGTCTGCATCGGTCCATGCATAGGTGTAGGTGCCGCTTCCTCCTTTTATCGTCAGATCTGCTCCAAGTTTGAGTGAAGTGCCGTCGCCAGGGAGTGCGGCTGTCACATTGTCTGTGGATATTTCAAACAGTGGATTCTGTCTGAAGTCAAGATTAATAACGGTCTGTGCGCTGATGTTGGGCGCAGCCATTGCGGCGCCCATTATCAGCGGAACAAGAATTTTTTTCATTTGTTATGTGGACGGTATAAACGTGATAAAATGATGTGTTTGCCCCGAGGGGCGGGTTGAATGTCAGAGAGTGATGGAGCGCGGGGCGGTTGTTGGTCCGTCTACGGTGAGTACTCCCGCGGAGTCTATCTCTATCGGGTCTATGAATACCACACGGTCTTCGGGTGATGAGGCGATGCGGCCGTGATATACAGTGTACATCTGTCCGGAAGGCAATGTGAGCACCATGTTATGGCCTGTGCCGACAACATCGCCGCCACGGCTTGCGTTCTCGCTCAATACCGGGTTGGTTGCTGATTTCTCAAACGGGCCGAGAGGGGAGTCGGATGTGGCGTAGCCCACGGCATAGTTCCCGCCGAAGAATGCGTTGGCGCTATACATCATGTAGTATTTGCCGTTGTGGCGGAAGATATATGATCCTTCGGTCCATCTGCGGGGAGCCTCGCCACGGGTAACAGAGCGGCTTTCCCATTCGGCCTGGCGGTCGGAAAGCTGTGTGGGGGGAGCCAGCAGGCGCACCGGTTCACCCACGATGCCGGAGAAATCGGGTTTCAGCTCCACGCCATAAACCCAGCTCTCCTCCACTTTGTCGTATAGTCCGGCGGCACGCACACTGTCGGCTATCTCGCTTTCCACGGGGTGCTTGTAGCAGCAGCGCGAGAAGTAAAGATAGTTCTTGCCGTTCTCGTCGTCGAACAGCACATTCGCGTCGATCACAGGATATTCCGGCTCGAATACCGGACGGTTGTAAAGGTCGGTGAACGGGCCGGCGGGGCTGTCGGATACCGCTACACCAATTTTGAAATTCTCCTCTTCGGCATTGGGGTTGTTCTTGTCGTTGGCGCTGTAGAACATGTAATATTTTCCGTCGCGCTCGTAGACTTCCGGTGCCCAGAAGCAACTTTCGTTCCATTGCTCCGGGGTGCCCCCTTTATAGACCTGGCCGACGCTTTCCCATGTGGCAAGGTCATCTGACACGAATGCCTCGAATCCATCTGAAAGAGATGTGCCATACATGTAGTAACGCCCGTCGGCGGCATGTAGCAGGAATGGATCCCCAAGTTTCAAAGGGAGTGGATTTGTTACTTCAGTCTGTGCTTCCGCCTGGGAGGAAGATGCGTTGTTTTTACAGGAGCTTACCCCGGCAGAGGCTGCACACAGGGCTAATGCGCAAAATGCGAGATTGAATCGATTCATTTAAGGTATGTGTTCGGAAACGTGATGCCTTGTAAATAAAGGCTGTAAACATTCAGTACGCAAAAATACTATAAAAAAGCGAAATACAGAAACTTGCAGCGCAAATTAACAGATCTTTCCGATCATTAGTCCCGATTTAGTTTCGGCATATAATGCAATTGCCTGCAAGTTGCGGATGTATAGGCGGCTGATATAAATAATTCGGGGC
>CATJQX010000086.1 GCA_949742535.1 uncultured Muribaculaceae bacterium
GAGCTGCCGATAAACGGTATACCCGACATCACGATGGATACAAGGAACAGGAGTTTTATCTTGAGGGCGCTCTTCTGTTCATACAGGGCCTTGATACACCATATCATCACTGCCACAAACAGCACGGCATAAATAACCACACCCATATTGTAGCTAAGTCCCACCGTATTCACGAAAAACAGCTCGAAATACTGCGCTATCTCTATGAATCCAGGCACCAGACCGTAGAGGATAAGAGCCACTATCACAGCCGATATGCAGAGGGCTATGAGCGAGCCGGAGGCTGTGGTGTTCTTGAACTTGCGGTAATATATCACCAGCACTATGGCCGGAATACAGAGAAGGTTCAGCAAGTGCACCGCAATGGAAACACCTATTATATAGGCGATAAGCACCAGATAGCGGTCGGAATGCGGCTGATCGGCGCGGTTCTCCCATTTCAGTATGAGCCAGAATACCAGGGCCGTGCAGAACGAGGAGAAGGCATAAACCTCACCCTCGACTGCGGAAAACCAGAACGTATCGCTCCAGGCATACATCAGGGCGCCGCACAGGCCTGAGCCGAAGATCACAAGCATCTGCATCAGTGACACCTCCCCGGCGTCATCCTTTACTATCAGCCGTTTCACCAGATGGGTGATGGTCCAGAAGAGAAGCAGGATCGTACCGGCCGACAACAAAGCCGACATCGAATTCACCATCAGCGCGGCTTTCGACATGTCGCCTCCGGCAAAATTTACGAAAAAGCGCGCCGCAAGCATGAAGATCGGGTTGCCCGGCGGGTGACCCACTTCAAGTTTGGTACCTTGTGCTATGAATTCCGGACAGTCCCAGAAACTTGCCGTGGGCTCTACTGTCAGAAGATAGGTTATCGACGCGATGAGGAAGCACAACCACCCGAGGGCGTCATTGATAATTCTGTATTTTTTCATCAGCCTTAAATGTCTGCTAAAGATATGCTTTTTGCTTTCCATATGCAAAAAACGCATGATATCGCGCATACAGCCGCAATATCATGCAAAATTAGTTTAACAGCCAATCCCCACCAAATTTTTTAGTTTTTTTAGGCATTATCACCTCCACTTCTCAAAAATTTATTCCATATCTTTGCTACACTGTTTTATACATTGACAGATACTTATAAATCTATACCATCCATAAAATGAAACGACTTTTTGTTGCGGCCATCGTCACGGCCATAGGCTTTTCTGTACCCGCTCTCGCCGCATCTGAAAAACTCCAGTACAACCGTCTTTTCCGACAATTTCAACGACACCCAGATTTCCCGCACACTATGGACTGTCACACCGGGGAGCGACGTACAGTTCCTTTCAGAAGGGGGAGAAGACGGAGGGGGATGTGTGAGGGTTTCCACCCCACAACGCGCTGCATGCTCCATAACCCGCAAAATCACGGGTCTACAGCCTCAGAGACTGTATCGCGTCAGCGCACGCTTCAGATGCGATAGCGTCAGTGAGGGACGCGGAGCGGTACTATCGCTTAAACCCGATGAATCACGCGATCAGCCGTGGAATGCGTCACAGTTTGTCTACGGAACCACCGGATGGGAAACTGTCTACATGGATTTCCTCAGCGATCCTTCCGGAAACGCCTCCATATGCGCCGGTGTGGGCTTCCCGTGGCCGACATCAAACGGCGGCACGGCTAAAGGCACCGTTTATATTGACGACATACAGGTAATACCTACCCCAGAAGAAGAAATATATACACGCGAAGGAAAGCATATTGTGCTGCGTCTGCACCGCGATATGGTAAAGATTACAGACAAACAAGCCGACAAATGGATCAAACAGCTCGACAAAGCATATGAAGCATATGCCGACCTGCTCGGAGAAACACCCTACGACGGAAGAAAAATTAGCATACTAAACACACCAGGGATTGAACCCGGATACTGGGCGCTCGCCGGAAACCCCATCCTATGGAACAGCCATGTAGCTGTGACACAGGCACTCGATAATTTTCATAAAGAAGGAGACTCCTGTTTCGGCATACTCCACGAAATCGGCCATACATTCTCGGCAGGCACCATCGGACACCCCGACAACTGGAACTGGAACGACGAGATTTTCGCAAATTTCCGCATGTCATACGCACTGGAAAAAAACAAGACAAGCGTCATAATGCGCGATAAAAAATACACCGGTGCAGAAATCAAGAATTTCTACAAACTCTTCTACGACGAAACCATCGGCGCGGGAAAACCCGAACTGAACGGCGATGCCCTCCATTACACCTTCCTCCGCATCAAAGACCGTTTCGGATGGGGACTCTACAAAAAAGCCTTCCGTGCCCTCTACTCCCTCCGGGAATCCGACATGGCCCATCTCGACTCCCCCTATAAAAAATTCCGTTTCTTCATCGACCAGCTTTCCGCCCAGGCCGGCGAAGACCTCTACCAGACCATGTACACCCCCGAAGAACGCTCCCTCATAGAGCGCGCTTTCGCCGCCAACTGATCCTCCCCCTCCCTCCATCTTTCTCCCCTCTCCTTCCCCTTCTCCATTCTCCTCTCTCTCCTTCTCCCCCCTCCCTCTCCCATATTTCTCCCTTTTCCCCTCTCTTCCTCCCCCCCCATCCCCTCCCTCTCCCTTTTGTTAATTATCCCCGCTTTTGTTTTTGTGTCAACGGCTTGCCGTTGATTGATTAATTACCCATAATCCCCCATGCCCCGATCCTATTCCCACGATTACAGATCCAGATGCATCTATCATATCACTCTCAGGAAGGCAGCGGGCGTCCCTTCATTCGGCCATCTTTGCGGAGAGCTCCCTTCGGCAGGCATCATGCGCAGCCTGCATGGCAAAATCATAGAAAAGCATATCCGCCGGCTCCCCCTCCTGAACCCCGCCATCAAGCTCCTCCAATACTGCATAATGCCCGATCACGTGCATCTGCTCCTGTTCGTCACCTCCCCGCTCGACATGCATCTCGGCAATTACATCGGAAGATTGAAAATACTCATTTTCCAGGAATGCCGGGATGTGACCGGAAGCGGCATATCCATCTTTGAAGACGACTTCTACGATTGCATCCTGCACTCAGGCCGCTCCCTCGACACCATCTACCGCTACATCCGCTCCAATCCTCACCGCCTTGCAGTGCGCAAGCTGCATCCCGAATTTTTCCAACGCGTGAACACCCTCCCCATAGGAGATAAAACCTACGCCGCCTACGGCAATTTTCAGCTCCTCGACAACCCCTTCAAAGAGCAGGTGGTGATACACCGGGCCGACACAGAAGCCAAGCGAAAAGCCGACCGTGAGCTATGGCTCTATACCGCCGCCAACGGCGGAGTGCTCGTTTCCCCATTCATCTCCCCTGCCGAGAAAGCCATCCGCGCCCAAGCCGAAGCCACCGGAGGCCGCTTCATCCTCATCACCGACACACCGATGCCACCCCGCTACAAACCCTCCTCCCGCGATTTCGCCCTCTGCGAGCAAGGGCGCCTCCTCATCATCACCCTCAGCTCCCCCTCCTCCCGCCTCTCCCGCCAGACCTGCCTCGCCATGAACACCCTCGCCTCCCTCATCGCCTCCCGCAAGCAATAACCCCCTCCTTCCCCCTCCCCTCAAATCTCCCACAATCGTCCCCGCTTTTGTTTTAGTGTCAACGGCTTGCCGTTGAGCCACAAATTAAGCCCCCTCAGTTCCTGAGGATCATTCCTCCTCCTTTTCCCGCCATATGCATCTCCACAAATCTCCTCCCCGGCGCCGCCAGCCTCACAAAAGCCGGCGCGTTCAGCGCCCCTTTTATCGCATATGAACACAGCAGCTCGGGAAGCTCGCTCCCATTGTCTCCATACACCCCTATCGTCCCGTCATATTGCGCTGCGTTGAAATCCACCGTCAGCGCGCCGCGCCATCCATCCTGTCTCTCATACCTCAGGGCGATAGCCGCATCAACCGCGCCATCCTCCTCTGCCGACACATCGCGCACATATCCCTCATCTTCCACAATCAGCTGCCTCCCGTTCCACTGGCATAGCCCCACTGCCGGCACACCCACCTCTATCACCTCTTCGGGCCATTTCGGGTTCACCCTTCTCAGAGGCTTGTCGCCGCCATACAGCCATAATTCATTCCTGCGGCCGCACCATCCCACACTATCCGCACAGCAATGCGTAAGCAGCGTAGTCACACCGCTGCGTGTCACCTCAATCACATCATCCCCTGCCGCAACATAATGCGTAAGCCCTTTCGCACCGGAAGCAGGGCATATAGCACCCACACAGGCCACCGGACGACCATCCATAGGAGCGAAAGAATGAAACTTCCCTTTACCGTCGATTGTGGCGACCCATGTCCCCGCGCTGCCGAACAGCAGCATCCGCACACGTGAGAAATCCCACGATCCCCCGCCCCTCGGCGCCGGATATGCCGCCACCAGTGTGCCGCCGTCCATCACCATGCTGTCAAGCTCCTGTCCGAGAGTAGCATCAGCGAACACCCCCACATAACCAGGTCTATCCACGACACTTTTTGCACTCTCACCCTGCGCAGGAAGCTCATAAGCCTCACCACGAGGCATCATACCCTTGCATCCCCCATTGAGATAACACGCACATCCGGCCTCGGCAACTGGACTAAGATTGTATGTCTCGCTCATCACCTTACCTCCAGTCTCTACACTCACCCTCATCTCACGGGCATTGACATCAGGAAACATTACCAACGGCGAGAGTTCAGCAGGTGCATTACCATCCCCGGAACAAGCGCTTACAAACCGCCTCATACTTCCATCTGCCATCGCCACTTTCACCTCTGTCAAAGCCCTCCATCCGCCGGAAGCCGTATCCGTAGCAAAACATTCCGCAGGATAACCCTCGAACAACTCCCGGCTCTCACCACATGCCACAGTCCATCCGCCGGCCTCCCCCACGAACCCATACATCACCGCATCGCGCAGCGGATGGGCACCCGGCACATACACTTCCGTAATCCGTTTCGCGGCAGGATAAGCGGGGATATCCACCTGTCTGTCACATCCCGCGCCGAAAGGATCCTCCACCACCAGATGTTCCTCAAATTTATCTTCCGAGGCAAGCAGTCCGAAAACTTTCCTCCGCAGGCTGTCATCCGTTCCTGTCGGAAGTGTCACATGCACCGTCACATCCCTGCCGTCATTGCTGACACGCGTCATACATTCCGCATCCATATCCACAACCTCCGTCTCCGGACATACCTCCACAACAAGCCTCCTCACTATCCCGCTCCAGGGAGCCACAATCTCTTCCATCCCTTCCACAGCTATACCGAAAGCCTTTCCGGCGATACTTCCTGCCGACAATGTCGCGAGGCTGTCGGTAGAGACGAGCTGAAACTCTCCCCTGCACTGGGCGCCGTCCGAAGCGCCGATCATCACCGGGGGAGATACCACTATTGTGGCACCAGCCCCGTCCAGAAGCCTGTAGCGGGCAATAACCGGCTGCAGAAACATCCCCATGCCGTTTGCATGCGATTTCAGTCGCGCATACGCACTTACCGCAGCCCGGCTCACTGCCGATGCATCATCCCCGGTAAGCGCGCTCCCTCGAGGATCACTTTTGCCCGAAAGAGCCACTTCCACCGCACCCGACGAAATATTACGCTCCCCTTTCCGCACGAAATGCAGCCACGGCAACCGCGGCATTCTCCCGCAAAATGTCATTGTTCCCCCGGTATCATAGGTGGCATACACGGCCCTCGAGCCTTTCACCATCACACGTACTGTCCCATAACCGAGATCACACACATGCACAGGCTCACCGTAAAGAATACCCAACACCGATACCTCACACGACATATCCGGCATCTTGCCGGCATCGCATACAGCATATCCCAGAATATTCCCCTTAATGAACCAGACAACCCTCTTTCCGGGTGCTCCTGAAAGCATGTTGGTGCTCTTCGGCACCCATCCGTCGGTTCTTATGACTCGGGGAAGCGGGGCATCTCTCCATACAGCCGGATCTGTCGCATCCCTGCGCACATTCTTTCCCGCCACAAATCTGCCACCTTTAAGCCGCTCCCCATACATCATCATGTCGGCGACATTCATGTACCCTCCTCTTTTTGCCTTTGCAGAAAATCTTTCTTTTGTCATACCTTTTTTTCCGCAAAATTACCCACCTGTCATCCGCCGGAGATGCCCTGAAAAACAAAAAAAGAGGTGCCTTGCGACACCTCTTCTCTACATTCAGCATTAAAAAGTTCTTATCTTACCGCCACTTTGGACGAGACACCATCAACAGTCACCACATAGACACCTGCCGGCAGATCAATGCGGCTGCATGCGTAACCGTCGTACACAATCTTGCCGTCGGCAGACACTACGGTTACCACGGTTTCGGCAGGAGCCTCTACCGATATGTACCCTTCATGTCCCTCTATCCTTACGGCACCGCCGTTCAGCACAACATCGCCTATGCCGGAAGAGAGACGCGCCGTATTTGACATCGCCGACTCGCCGGTGTTGTAGACTGTTGTCACATTATAATAAGATTCATTGTTGCCATCACGGTCGGTAAACACCGTGCCGGAAGCCGCAGTATCACCGATCTTGTTTCCGTTGCGGTACACGTTGAAACCATCTATACGCATCTCACTCAAACCGGTGGCGCGGGTATAGGTGAGATCATCAAACAGCAATGCGAAACGGTTGCGGCTTACATAGCGGATCGCGAAATGGCGTGAACCGGCGGGAAGCTCATAGCTACACTTGTTCCATATGCCGTTTGCCACCGTCTCGCTCTTCAGGAGAGTGAAATCTTCCGGTTCGTCGCCTGTCGTTGAATACAACACCTCGAAGCTCTCGGCACCATATGTGCCAACCGGGCGGCGCACATAGAAGCTCAACTCCTGAGGAGCATCGCTCACATACAGCAGCGGCGATATAAGCCAGTCATCATTGAACGGCTCCACGTAGCTCGACAGGGCTGTCCATGCAACCAGACACTTGTTTCCGCTGCGGGGCTGCCATATCTCGGCGTCAACATCCACACCCGCAGCTCTCGGCTCCCATACCTGGAACGCCATCGGAGTACCCATATTGGGGAATTCCACGCCAGAGATACCGCAAGGTATAAGTCCGTCGTTGTCCACCGTCTTGTAATCGCCGAAATTATCGTATGCAAAGGATTCATAATCCATAAAACTGTCTGTCACAGGTTCCGGCACAAGGCTCGGGGCGCTCCAGGCAAGTTTCACACCATTCTCTTCATATCTGGCTTCAAGATCAGTCACCACAGGTTTTTCAGGCTGAATAGCCGTGAGGCTGAACCTGCTGATATTATTGGCAGGTATCTCATCCTGCCACTCGCGGGCAAGAGCCTCTATCTCCACATCAAGCGGTTTGTTGAGATATTCAGGCACAACAGCGAGAGGAAGCGTAAGCGTTGCAGTCTTTCCGGCAGCAAGTTTTCTGTCATAAGCCACAATACTTTCACGCACACCATTCACACGCATCTCCAGATCGAAATCAACAGCTTCCTTGCCATTGTTCTTAACCTCCACTGAATAATTATGGGTCATGCCAACCTCAGGAGAGAGTTTGCCGGTAACACGATTGATAAATATATCATACACCGAACGGTTTGCCACCTCAATGTCATCGACAATGACATACGCGGCGCCATTTGCCAATGTTCCGTCAAACACAATCGCCACCCACGGTGCATCTGAATAATCGGCAAGATTCACTGAATATTCCTTCCAGCCACCTCTTATAGAGTTTACATCAGCACTGAACACCTCCTTGTACTCCAGTTCGTCGGTCGTCACAGAAACCTTCAGTGAGCCGCCGGACACCGGATAATGGTACATCTGGAATGTCAGAGTGGGAGCGTTCAGTCCATCAAACACAAGTTTCGGGAGCTGCATGCGGGCAGATCCGGGTCTGCGTTCAGGCAGTGCGGCCGAACATACGAACATGCCTCCGTCTGCTGCTGTCACATCTATGGAGTTTATAAAGTCTGCCACACCCCAGTTCACATCACCTTCGAGCGGACCGGAAATCCAGGGCAATGCCGTCACAATCTTGTTAGAAGCAGTCTCTATCATAGGCAGCTCATAAGGCGGACCTACCACAAGACCGGTACTTACCGCCTGGCTTTCACCGGCTTCAGATACAGCCGTCACATAGAACGTATAGAAATCCTGCACATTGCCACCCTGCGGCATTACGGTTATCTCGTTGCTCTCGGTAGTGTTTATGAGATACAATGAATTGTCCTGAAGCTGATATACGTTGTATTTCAGCGCGTGCGGATCCACATATCCTCCATGCAGACCTTTAACAGGAGCGTCCCAGGAGAGTTCTGCCCTGAGATTGTCATATGTCGGAAGGGCGTCGAGATAGGGGATATGCACCGGCACATCCACACCTATCCATCCCGAAGCCTCGACACGTCCGCCTTCCCCGTTGCCATTGCTGGCGACAACGGTATAGGTATTTATACCATGAGTTGCCTCGGCATCGGTAAGCACGGCACGACTGCCCGGAGCAAGCCCCTCGGCAGTGTCGGCAAGCGAACCGTCGGCTCTGTAAAGCCGTGCGCCGAGAGTGCCTGTGAGCAATTCGCCGTCAAGTGTCTGCACCGGCAGCGAGAAGTTCACGTCTGCCGTGAGTGCACCTTTGGCTCCACCATTTACCTGCATGTTTACCACAGGAGCAGGCGCGCTCATTAGCGAACCGCGGTCAAGGCCGATATTGCGCACAAGCATCATCATGCTGTTCGGAAGGCTCACGGCATGGAAACCTATATAATAACGTCCGGCTGAATTTACCGGGAAACTTATGCGTCGGGATGTATATGATGTGTTGTTGAATTCAAAACGCTCTACAACACTATGAGTCGACGGATCCGGCGAAGTGCCGAAAGTCACCTCCAGCTCCTCGGGGCATGCCGCCAGACCGGCGCGGTATTCAAACGTGAGATCCACCAGATTGGCGTCTGTGAGTTCTATCGCGGGTGTGAATATATAGGCGTCTTTCAGCGAACTGCCATAAGTAGTAACTTTAAGTGCGTTTTCATCAGCGTCATAGTACCATGTGCCATCCTTTTCACCACCCGGGATACTGAACAGGCTGTACTCCTCCTCGGTTGGCACGATATGGAACGGCAGACGGTATATACCTACGAAAACACGACCTTCGGCACGGTTGACCCCGCTTCCACCAGATACGGCACAGACGGAATACAGATTGAAGCCGAATTCCGCATCATTGTCTGTGTAATCCAGAGCCGCTCCGGGAGCCGGATTTGTGATCGCATGTATGAGTTTGCCGTTTCGGTAAATGTCAATCCTGTCAAGCGATTTAAGTTCAGCACCGCCAAGTGTTGTTTTGGGAGCGGTGAAACCGATCTTCACAGAGAGGGCGCCGTCGGCATCGGAAACTAGCTGCAGATTTCCTGCAGGGGCGGGATCAGAGAGCTTTCCGCAGTCTGAGATGGCGATGTCGTCGACAAACAGGCGCGACATATCTTTGTCGCTGACACAATGGAAGCCGAAATACAGAGGCCCGTCGGCGTCGGGGGCAAACTCTACCGAGAGGTTTTCCCCTTCGTTCTTTATAACTCTCCCCTCCATCAGCACCGTGGAAAGTCCTGAGGCTGTAGGCTCGTCGCCACACAACACCGCGAGCTTGTCGGGGTATGACTGCGAGGCCGAACGGGTAAAGAATTCCATTCTGTATACATGTCCCTTCTTCCCTTCTATCACCGGCATTACCAGAATGTCATTTCCGGGCATGTCGCATGAGAAATTGTAGCTTGCAGTGCTGTATTCCGTATCGTGGAACCATGTGTTTCCGTCTCTGTTGAGGTCAAGCACAGTCAGCAGGTCAAAATCCCCGTTATTCTCAAAATTGTTGCTGTAGGGAAGGGCAAGATGGGTTCCGGTGTTTACACGCACCTGATTGGAGATTCCGCATACCGCACCGTCGTAACATACCTGCAATGTATACAGATTGGTGGCGAACGTATCATCCAGGCGGTCGATGTATTCAGTCGCAGTCAGACCCTCATCGATCACTTTACCGCCGCGCATCACATTGTAACTGAGAAGAGACGGATCGAACCATCCTCCATGTTCCCCTGCGGCGGGAGCGCTCCATTCAAGTCTTACTGTTTCCGGATCAGTAGCTTCAGCCTTGAGGTCTGTCACATCTGCCGGTGAATCTATGCCTGCGAAAGTGGTCACACGGCCGCGTGTCCCGTTGCCCGATGCATTTGAGAAGCACACCTCTATCCTGTGCACCCCTTTTTCAAGCATTGTCTCATGGCTTACCTTGGCGCCTGCGGTCACTTTCTTTTCCGTCAATTCCGTGTCATCCACATAAATATGCAGCGTCAGTTCACCTGTCAGCGGTTCACCTCCAACGGTAAGCGAAGGCGCGTCGCAGCTGATAACGGCTGCAAGTCCACCCTCCACAGGATAAGTTACCGCAAGATTCGCGGGAGCTGCCGGTGCCGCCGGGTTCTCCACCGCGTCGGAACAGCTAAGTCCAACAAATTCCTCGTCATTCGGGAACCGTGTGGCTGTGGAGACAGCTCCGGTGGCGGGATCAATGGTAACAAGAGCTGCAACAACATCGTTGCATGCCGCCCAGTAGATAAGATTGTCTTTGGGGCTCCACGCACACGATTGCGAATACCGCGGCTCTATATTGGTCTGCGCCACTTCACGCACCACGGTTGCCGTAGCCGGATCCAGTTCCATTACAGTGCCGAGATCGTTTATGGCATACATATGTCCGCGCGAATCAGAGCATATGGCATAATAATGCTCTGTAAGCTCACCCACAGGCGTATATTTGTTGACTGCAGGGTCGAATATGGTAAGAGCGTAATAATCGGTCGAACCGTCATAATTTATGGAATAAATCCTGCGCGACGACGCATCATAAGTCATATTGGTGGAAACATCGTCGTATGTGGGATCTTCATAAGTATAGCTGTCCACTTTACCCGTAGACATATCCATGCGGTAATTGACCAGCTTGCTTATATTGCCATAGAAATCCTCGCAATAGCACCCATAGAAATACCCGTCGGCAGTAGTTCCGGCTATTGTGCCGCTTCCGCTTACCTCAGGCAAAGCATGAAGAAGAGTTGTTGAACCATTTGAGGCATCTATAGAATATACACCCGTACTGTTACCGAAACCCCATGCCGAACTATAGATCATAAGACCCGTAAGCGATGGAGATTTTTCTCCGGATTTCATTGATCCGGGCATTCCTCCGGGAGCGGTAACCACTGACTGTGTTTTCATAGACACAATACCTCCTTCGGAAGCATTGGCTGCATTCTTGGATACATCCAGCCTGTGCGCAGACATACCCGACACCGGTTGCCCAGGTGAACGAAGCATAAAACGCTCCGAATCGGAAGCAAAAGCGGCAATACATAATGCACAGAGACCCGACACTGCCACCGCAGGAAGCAGAGACGGCTTCTTGAACTTTATCATATTATTCAAAATTGGTAATCAGGCTAAAGATTTACAAATATTTTTTGGAGTGACCCACCAAAGATAGATATAATTTATTTAAATCCCAAACAACGTGGAAATATATTTTTACTCGGATTTCTTTAATTGACGGAAAACCGTTAACTTTGCCTCTGCAATAATTCATTTGTGGTTCTGATACAAATATAATACTGTTTGTAGCAATCATTTATCACAGAATAAACCAACTGATATAAACAGATGTTTTTAATTCCATAAAGGGTTTCTAAATATATGGCAGACATAAAATGTATCGGTATTCTTACCTCGGGAGGAGACGCTCCGGGCATGAACGCCGCTATCCGCGCCGTCACCCGCTCGGCCATATTCAGCGGATTTAAAGTTAAGGGTATATACCGTGGATACCGCGGCCTCGTTACAGACGAGATCGTGGAATTCTCCACTGCCAACGTTTCCAACATTATACAGCGCGGAGGAACTATCCTCAAGACCGCACGCTGTAAGGAGTTCCAGACACCGGAAGGGCGTCAGCTCGCTTACGACAATCTCAAACGCCACGATATTGACGCGCTTGTTGTGATCGGGGGCGACGGATCGCTCACCGGAGCACGCATCTTCGCCAACGAATTCAACCTTCCTATAATAGGACTGCCCGGCACCATTGACAACGACCTCTACGGCACCGACACCACTATAGGATACGACACCGCGCTCAACACCATAATGGAGTGCGTCGACAAGATAAGAGACACCGCAACATCGCACGAGCGCCTTTTCTTTATCGAGGTTATGGGACGCGACGCCGGATTCCTCGCACTCAACGGCGCCATCGCCTCTGGAGCCGAGGCCGCCATCATTCCGGAAATCTCCACCGAAGTCGACCAGCTGGCAGACCTCATTGAGAACGGTTTCCGCAAGAGCAAAAACTCCTCGATCGTGCTTGTGGCAGAAAGCCCGGTTACAGGAGGAGCTATGGGCATAGCACAGCGCGTGGAAAAAGAATACCCGCAATACGATGTGCGTGTGTCAATTCTCGGCCATCTGCAGCGAGGCGGTTCCCCCACGGCACACGACCGTATACTCGCCTCACGCATGGGTGCCGCAGCCATCGACGCTCTTCTTGATGACCAACGCAACGTGATGATCGGTATTAAAAATGACGAAATCGTCTATGTACCCTTCAACAAAGCCATCAAGAACGACAAGCCCATCAACCGTGAGCTGCTCAACACTCTCCGTCGTCTTTCCATCTGATCTATCCATACAGACTCAATAAACGTTAGTGGGTTGCATCGGTTTCCGATGCAACCCACTAACGTTTATTGTCTTACTATTTGGATCAGCGCTTTACGAAGCGGACGGTAGAGGCGGTGCCATCGGCATGCACCAGATAGATTCCGGCGGGAAGCATGTCGAAGCTGAGAA
>CATJQX010000087.1 GCA_949742535.1 uncultured Muribaculaceae bacterium
CCGACACCTTGAATGCCGTTTTCCTGTACGGGTGCCACCATAATGGATCTCGCCCTATCGTTCCATGTGCTCCCCACATAAGGGGTAGATTCTGTCCATGTGCTCTTGGAACCTCTGATAAAGCTGTCACCGGTGCATAAAGTGACCTCATACCCTTCGTTGACCTTTATCGACGATACGTCTTTGGATTTTATTCCATAAAGAGCCATATCGGCCTGGGTGAAAGTGCCGACGGGAAGTCCTATGGCATATCCGTTGTAGTCGGCATCCTGGTAAAAGGTTGCCACAGGCTCGTCGGCGGTCTTTGTTCCGAAGATACGGTTTATGGTCGTGGCCCATTCGTTGAGGTCGCGTGCCTCACTGTTGTAGTTCCAGAGGAAGCCGCCGGTTACCCCGGCATTGTCGCGCCAGTTTTCAAACCTCGACTGCATGGCACCGAGGTCGCCGCTTGCCTCACAGTCGAATCCCACATGCATGGGCACGTCGCCGAAAACCTTCCAGTCGGCAGGATTGTTTCCCGCACCTCCGCCGTAGGTCTGGAGGTATATCAGCTCGCAGGTGCCGGGCACAGTGTTCAGCTGTGCCACGAGATCTTCCCAATATGACCTATGCATATAGGGAGCCACGGTGGTCTTGTAACCGATTTCTGCAAGCATACGGTGAAACGCCACAGCCGAGGCCACATCGTAGTCCTGTTCCTGGTCATTGTTGACAGCCACGATTTCAGGTATCGCCTCTTTCAGGGCCTTGAAATTGCGGTAAAGCGCGGTCTCCTCTCCGGTACCGTCGCGCTCCACAAGTTTTCTGATATTTCCGTAAGAGCCGTTTCCCCACCCGCCGATGCAGATTTCTATACGGTTGATGGATGTGGGCTGTTTGAGCAGCGACTGCACATCGCTGATATATCTGGGCTGGTATTTGTCGAATACATAAACGCCATTCTGGCATATTATGCCTCCGGCCTCCGACGGTTTCTGTGCGCTCCAGTTGTAATCGGTGGTCAGAGATCCGTCCTCCTCCACATTCACATTGAACAGAATGGCGGTTGTATAGCCCGAATTGCGCAGATTTGTTATTGCCTGTCCCCGGTTACGGCGCATATGGCCGCAAGCGTAGATCGCCGATTGGGCGCACAGTTCAGAAGCGCCCCCTATCAGAAAGAGCGACAGCAATACCAGATTTTTTATTGTCAGTTTCATCGTTCGGATAATTATTGTATTTTGGTTATGTGCACTGCACACGGCAAAGTTACAATAAAAAATCTATAAGTAACTGTTCAAAATTATTTTATTTACCGGTCAGATTATTTCAATGTTTCTTCGGCAAAATTTTAAAATCCTTTCCTCGAACAAACATTAAAATAATTTTGACCAGTTACTTAGTTTTGCCACTCCGATTAATTTCCCTAAATTTGTCCGGTAAAGTTTTAGCACAAATACAGAAGTAATTTCACCCCTCATGAGCTCCCAGTCAAAACCGTATACATTCGACCGGGTGGTGAGAATGTTGATCACCATAGTGGTTTTCGGTGCCATCATCTGGCTTATAGATATACTCAAGGATGTGCTGCTGCCGTTTCTGGTGGCATGCCTCATAGCCTATCTGTTTGAGCCTTTTGTGCAATACAACCGTCAGCTGTTGCGGCTGAAAGGGAGAATAGTGGCTATTTTCGTCACACTTTTCGAGGCCATGCTCCTCTTCGGCATGCTCTGCTATTTCTTTGTGCCGTCTGTGCTTGTGGAGATACGCCACATGGGCGAGTTATTCCAGCACTATTCCAACACACAGATCTCCATCAAGTATTTCCCGCCCGAACTTCACGACTGGTTGCGCCGCAGCATAGATTTCGACCTCCTGGCAAAAAAACTGGCAAACCAGGACATGAACACCCTCATCGACAAAGCCCTTATTTTCATCAACGGAGGGCTGCATGTGGTGCTCGCCATAGTGGGATGGCTCATCGTATTCCTCTATGTGATATTCATAATGCTTGACTATGACAGGCTTATGCTCGGATTCCGGCTGATGGTGCCCCCGCGCTACCGCAAGATCACTTACAAGATAGGACGCGACATAAAGAACTCCATGAACCATTATTTCCGCGGGCAGGCGCTGATCTCATGCTGTGTGGCGGTGGTTTACTGCGTAGGTTTCTCACTGGCCGGACTGCCGCTGGCCGTAGTCATCGGCCTCTTCACGGCAGTGCTTTTCATGATACCCTATTGCCAGTATCTGTCGATAATACCCGTGACACTTCTCTGCCTGGTGGATTCGGCAAGCGGAGCCGCTGATTTCTGGACCATGTGGTGGGAGTGCATCGCCACATTCGCCGCCGTGCAGGTGATCGGCGATCTCATACTCACACCCCGCATCATGGGGAAAGCCATGGGGCTGAATCCTGCCATCATACTTCTGTCGCTCTCTATCTGGGGCACGCTGCTCGGATTTATCGGCATGATAATAGCACTGCCGCTCACCACCCTGCTGCTGTCATATTACGAGCAATATGTGATAATGCGCAACCACCACGAGACACCGGCACAACGGCGCAAGGAAGTTAAGGAAATCAAGGATATGACTATGATCGACTGACAAGAGACGATATACCTATCACCCTGTGGTCACTCAAAAACGGCACGGCGCCAACGCTCCATCATGGCAGTCATGTCGTCGGGCACAGGGCAACTGAAAAACATCTCTTCCTTTGTGACCGGGTGCACGAAACCGAGCGTGCGGGCATGAAGCGCCTGCCGCGGACACACATCGAAACAGTTCTTGACAAACTGGCGGTATTTCGCCGAAGTGGTGCCGCGCAATATCTCGTCGCCACCATAACGGGCATCATTAAACAGAGGATGCCCCGTGTGCATCATGTGCACGCGTATCTGGTGTGTGCGCCCTGTCTCAAGCACGCATTTAACCACCGACACATATCCCAGGCGCTCCATCACCTCATAATGCGTCACGGCATGTTTCCCCACCTCGTCACACTCAGGAAACACCGCCATGCGCAGCCTGTCCTTAGGATCACGGGCTATGTTGCTCCGCACAGTGCCCTGTTCCGGCGAAGGGGTGCCCCA
The DNA here is from genome assembly GCA_949742535.1 of uncultured Muribaculaceae bacterium. Classification (GTDB taxonomy): domain Bacteria; phylum Bacteroidota; class Bacteroidia; order Bacteroidales; family Muribaculaceae; genus UBA7173. The sequence continues at coordinate 3,081 of CATJQX010000087.1, forward strand.
CACCACCGCCACATATTCGCGTTTGGTGGTCTTGTTGAAAAACTGACGCCCGAGATCGGTCTTGGCGTCGGGTGTCTTTGCCACGACCAGAAGGCCGGAGGTGTCCTTGTCAATACGATGCACAAGCCCCATGCGGGGATCACTCGCGTCATAATCGGGATTGTTGCGGAAATGCCATGCCAGCGCATTCACAAGCGTGCCGCTGTAGTTGCCATGCCCCGGGTGCACCACAAGCCCTGCCGGCTTGTTCACCACCAGCACATAATCGTCCTCATATACAATATCCAGAGGGATATCCTCGGCTATGACCTCGAACTCATGGCGCGGACGGTCCATCACTATCGAGATCACATCATCGGGCTTCACCCTGTAATTAGATTTCACCGGCTTGCCGTTCACTAGGATGCATCCGGCCTCGGCGGCCTGCTGTATGCGGTTGCGGGAAGCCTTCTGCATGTGGTCCACCAGAAATTTGTCGACCCTCAGAAGCTGCTGCCCTTTGTCAGCTACAAATCTGAAGTGCTCATACATGCCGTTTGCATCGGGGGTCTGCTCCCCTTCCCGCACATCATCGTCGGCATAGAGGTCAACCTCATCCTCAACGCCATCGTTATAGTAATCAGGGTCCTGCATGGGAATCATTCTATATTGAGTTCCTCTATTACTTCGTCGATAGCCTCTGTATCAACCTCTTCACCAAGCTCTTCCTTAACACCAGTGCCGACCTCAAGGGTCACCACGGCAGAAACCGGGATGCGGGCCCCGGGCTGAAGGGTAACACCGTTAAATTTAGCCCCGAGAACCAGTCCGTCGTATTCCGACACAACAGGCACTTCACGCACATCCTTTATTCCCAGCCCCTGGAACATTGATTTCGCCTGTCTTACCGATGCGTTATAAAAATCGGGAACCGTAACGAGTTTCGGCGAGAAAGCCACGACTGTCAGATATACCGATCCACCTTTCTTGATTTTCGCTCCGGGAATAGGCATCTGCTCCACCACCGTGCCTGGGGGGGTGTAGGCGTCGAACACCGAGTCTGACAGCACCGGGCGCAGACCCGCCAGATCCACATTGCCTGCGGCATTGACATATGTCTGCCCCTTTACGTCGGGCGCCATGCGCTCCTCCCCGTGGAATGTCCAGTAATCCAGAAACAGCAGCAGGAGCCAGACTGTAACGCAGGAGGCCACACATATGTACAGGAAATTCATGAGCACCGGATGGCGTTTGCGGAAACCGGTCTTGTTTTTCATATCGTAGTCCTCCTCATCATCACGGCGCGATCCGCGGCGGCGAGGCGCCTCGTACCCGTCATACTCATCTTCGTCGTAACGGTCATCGTAGCGTGTATCCTCCCGGCGGCGCGTGCGTCCGCCGTCGCGCACGGCGAATTCGTCGGCCCAGTCACGGTCGCGCTGTCCGCGCTGCGCGCCTCGCCGAGGGTCGCCGAATTCCCTGTTGTCAAAATCTATATCGCGGCTTTGCGCGCGGCCAGATCCGCCCCTGCGCGGGGCGTCGTCGTAGCCGCGGCCGTAGCCGTCTTCTTCTTCATAATCTCTCATGCCGCAAAATTACGAAATTTTACCGTTTCATATCCCCGGGGCACAGCACATGCGTGGTTATTTAACAAATATTTTGGCGGCCACGCCCTATTTTAGAAGTAAATGTATTAACTTTGTGGCTTGAAAAAGAATTTCCATCAGGAATACCGTTTATGCGCAATCACCTAATAAGCCGCTTATTGATGGTTTTTGCAGGCATACTGATGCTCGCTTCATGCGGAGAGTATCAGCGTGCCCTGAAAAGCCCTGACCCCAATTATAAGTTCGAATTCGCAAAACGCGCATTCGAGCAGAAGCGTTACGTGCAGGCATATACCCTGCTGAAAGATGTTGTCACACAGCTGAAAGGATCCGACAAGGCAGAAGAGTCCATGTACCTGCTCGGGCTTAGTTATTATGAGAACAAGGAGTACCCAGATGCAGCAGCATACTTCAAAGCCTACTACCAGCGTTATCCGAAAGGAAAATTCGCCGAACTGGCACGCTACTATGCAGGCTATGCATATTACCTCGACTCGCCCGAGCCGCAGCTCGACCAGTCGGGCACAATCAAGGCCATCGAGGAGCTTCAGGGATTTCTTGACTATTTCCCCCGATCCGACAAAGTGACACTGGCGCAGAACGCCATTTTCGAGATGCAGGACAAGCTCACTCTCAAGGAACTGCAGAATGCCCAGCTGTATTACAATCTCGGCACATACCTCGGAAACAACTACGAGAGCGCCATTATCACAGCCAAAAACGCCATCAAGGAGTACCCCTACTCCAAATATAAGGAGGAACTTGAGATGCTGGTGCTCAAAGCCCGCTTTCAGGAAGCCGATCTTTCGGTAGACGAGCGAAAGGCCGAGCGTTTCCGCGACGTGATCGACGAGTACTACAGTTTCATCAACAACTACCCCGACAGTCCGAAGCGTCAGGAAGCCGACAATATCCTCAAGATCGCACGCCGATACGTGAAAGACTGATATTCACCACAATTTTCGCATAAAAAGCAAACAAAGATACAGAGTTATGGATTACAAGAAGACAAATGCTCCCCTCAATACAGTGACCCGCGACATGATGGATCTCTGCAAGGACACAGGCAACGTGTATGAGACTGTGAGCATTATCGCCAAGCGCGCCAACCAGATCGCAGGTGAGATGAAGCGCGATCTTGATAAGAAACTTCAGGAATTCGCCTCACTCAACGACAACCTTGAGGAAATTTCCGAAAACCGGGAACAGATCGAGATTTCACGCTACTACGAGAAACTCCCGAAACCGACACTTATCGCCGCCCAGGAATATATCGACGGCAAGATCCATTACCGTAACCCGGCCAAAGACAAACTTGGTCTTGACGACTGATCAGCTGAGGCTACGGAACTGTAAGCCAAAAAAACATCCGGAGACACTGTGTGTTTTTCACAACACAGCGTCTCCGGATGTTTTTTTCTTATGGTTGTGCGCAAATTTCGGCCAAAGGCCTTCAACGGAATACATTTTTATGATCCGTCATTTTCTCAGCCACTTTACGGGAAATACCTCCTCCACAGCTTCGCGGCAATCGTAGAACGCATGCACATCGGCCTCGCCTGTCCCTTTGGGCGGCATCAGGCATGCCAGGGATTCTATCACTTTTGACCGGTCTGTTAAGACGGGCATCTTTTCATCATAGCGTTTCTCCAGTTTCTCCAGATATTTCACCAGTTTATCGCTTGCCTCTCCCCCTTTGATCTCAGAGATATAGCCGCGCATGGCCTCTTCCCCGCCCTGAAGCCATATGGCTAAGGCTTTGACGCCGAATAGGTTTATCTTATCGGATTTTTGATTCCCTTCCCTTTGGTCATGTAATCGTATTCCTGGTCTATAAGCGCTGTCAGCTGCTCTATCTGGGCATTGTTTATCTGTCCGCGCTTCGCCCAATAGCGCAGGCTGTAGCTAAGTTCGTTTATGCTGTATTCGCGCGACACCTTTTCCCATGTGGAAGTGTTCAGGTCAATGTTGGCGGTGCCGTTTGAATATTCCATAACCAGATCACGCTCCATGCGTTCTATTTTCTTGACGCTGACCGAATA
>CATJQX010000088.1 GCA_949742535.1 uncultured Muribaculaceae bacterium
ATTTACCATGGAGGTTATGTACAACACCTACCAGACCACATCCGAAGGTACCGAACTGATCTCATACGGCACACGGGATTTCACCATCCAGAAAGACCAAGTCACCAAAGTGACATACACCGTCACCACACCCCAGTGACCAGTGAGCCACCTCCGGCGGCCCGCGGGGACAACCTCATATTGATGAAAAGCCAGGGTATATATTATGGTATATTGAAGATCGATTGTTCTATTCCGGTTTTAGCGGACAGCAATAATATAAAAAAGTAAGGCGGTGTCGTAATTGAACTGCACCCCAAAAGTTTTTTGTCAAACTTTTGGGGTGCAGTTAACAAATTGGCACAGTCTCTTTCGAGGCTGATATTTAACGCACTACTTCACAACCAGAGTGCGCACAGCTGAACCGGCCTTCACTACATATATACCGGATGAGAGAGATACAAACGTGCGGTCGTTTCCTATGCCGCTGTAGAAAATCCTGCCGTCGGGAGCTACGACAGAAACAGGCGCTCCATCCGCACCGGTAATTTCCACACCTCCTTCAACGGCGCGTATCTGCAGTCCGTCGCCAACGATACTGTCAACTCCTGTAAGGTCATACATCACGACACACTTGTTGGATGAAGCCGACTCACCGTTGGTGTAGACCACGGTGACCGCGTACTCATATGACCGGCCGTCATACACATCAGCATCGACATAATAGTTCTCCTCTATGGTCTGTGTATTGATTCTTTCTCCGTCGCGATACAGGTTGTAGCCTACTATATCGGCATCGTCGGTCAACGAGCCGGGACAGAAGGTCACATCGTCAACAAGGAGCATGAATCCATCCTCAGTATTGTCGCGTATTGCAAACCTTCTTGCACCTGCCGGCAACTTGACGTCGTATTTCTTCCATGTGGCAGGTATCTCGCCGCCGAAGCCTTGAACCTTGATAAAATCACCTGTATCCACGCTACCCTCGGACCAATATACCTCAATTGAATTAGGATATATGTCGTTGAAGCTCCTCGCATAGAACGAAACAGTCTGCTCCTCGCCTGAAAGAACCGGAGAGATCGCCCACTCGTCGGAACGGCCGTTGTCCCACCTAAACATGGAGAAGAGATACTTGTCGCCGGAATTAGCAATTACTCCGTCCACCAAAGAATTGTCCCAGATCCAGAACGCACCTGTGGTCGTTCCCGGAGTTATGCCTGGAATATCTATGAGTGTATTGTCAATGTTATAGAGGCCTCCTACCGGCGAATTGTCCATATCCACGAAAATCCATCCTCCATATTCGTCAGTGAAAGGATCGGCATCCTCAAAATCGTGGGTGACAGCGCCATCAGGCACCTCATCTTCCGAAGGTTCGCTCCATGAGAGACGCACCCCGCCGGAAGTCACAGCACCATCCAGGTCATTGACACGCGGCAATGCCGATACCACAGGCTTGACTGCAATCTTGTCCGTACGGTCGTTTTCAATATTTGTATCAAGCGAATACGTCACAACGGCATGATAATAGACAGCCTCCTCCGCCAACGGGGGCATCACGCGCTTGAAGCGATAGTCGCTCACGCTTCCAGCCGGCTGTCCCTCGCACTGAAATGCCTCTACCGGGCGATCATTCTCATATAGCTGGATATAGAATGTCCCTGCAACAGCAGAACCTTCATTCGATACAGTCACAACCACCGGAAACATCTCTCCGGGTTTAGCCTTGGCGGGTGCATTTATCCCTACCGCGGCCATGTCGTGAGGCACATCTCTTCCTATCTTTATGTTGTCAAGCAAAATGATTGAATATATCTCTATGAGGCCTCCGAATTCAATCTGGATATTCTTTCCTGCGAATTCAGACAAATCCACGATCACGCGATTCCAGGCGGGCTCTCCATTGCATAACTCATCGACAGTCCGGTTTACAAGCGTCTTGTAAGCCCCTCCCTGCTGGCGCACACGCACCTCAATCCTGTTGTTATCGGTATTATCCTCATCCACAAGATTGAAGGTGCAGAACGATAATACCGGATTTTCAATGCCGTCAAGTGATACGAGACCTGAGCACAAATATGCCATATCTCCCTGCTCCGCACCCTGCATTAAGAAGAAGAGGCCGTCGCCATCCTGGCTGCCGAAGTTTTCATTGTCTTCCGCTACCGTCCAGTTCACATTGGCAGATGTGCGACGTGTCACCCAGGCGTGTTTCTCAAGCGACCCGGACTCGGCAAGGCCGGCGTATGGGGTACCCACCGGAATCATCTCGCTGATGGTGCCTTCCTCAGCCATGCCGCCATCGGTAAAAGCGTATACGGCAACCTGTACAAACTTCTGCTCACCGGCAGGAACCGCCTGATATGTATAGGAAGTACCGCCGACAGCTGTCGCGATATCCTTCTGTCCTGTCTGCGAAATCTCGACGAGCCTATATTTGACCATGTCGGGATTGATCGGCCGCTTGCGCCAATCGGTAGTAACAGCCGTCCAGTTTACTGCGACTTCCCCTTCCGTTGACGTAGAAGCTATAGTCACCTCCTCAGGCGCAGCCGGGGCGTCAATGCCGATGAATACAGTCGCGAATGCCGGAGCACCCTCCCCTGCATCGTTGAACGGTATTATCCCGTAAGTATATGAGCCCATCTTTGGCACCCGGTCTTCATAGGAAAGCTCCTCACCCGGTTGTGGGTTTTCAAAAGATTTGAGCAACTTCCCGTCGCGCATCACATCTATGCGTGATATCTTATTCAGATCGGAGTCGTCTATCGCCTTAAGAGGAGCCTTGAAGGCGATCTGTGCCTTCAGTTCACCGTCGGTGCTCGGCATTACAGAGAAATCCGTGACCACTCCGGGAGCAGCAGCCTGTGTTGGTTCGGCAACGGTGATATTTGTCACATGAAGTTCATACATGTCTGCTGCCGAAACTCCGTGGAATCCGATGTAATACACTCCGTCGGCCTCAGGTGTAAGCATTTTTGAGAAATGCACTCTGCTTGAAGACACGGCGTTTATGTTTGTTACCGGTACAATGGAGACAGTCATAGCCTCAGGGGTTGGAGAAACGCCCATTCTTACCTCAAGCCTTTCGGTAAGATAGTCCTGCTCCCCGTATGCATCAAATGACAGTTCATATGCGTGTCCGGCCTTCAAACGGATAGGAGGAAGGATCATCCAGTCGTCAGCAGCCAAGTTGGTATTGTAGCTGATAGTAGCAGTTCCCTGGAAAACATGCCAGGTGATGCCGTCGTCATTTGCGTCAATTAGCGTATATCCGTTAAGGGTCGGATACTCGGGTATGAGTTGCGAGAAATCAATGAACGGAGGTGTATAGCTTCCTATTATGACTTGATTAGACTCTGCCGGTTCCGACTCCAGCCCACCGCATCTGGCGATTACACCATACCGATAGATGGCAATGCCATCTGCCGGTTCTGCAACCGGCTCAGAAAAGGAAGTGGTGGCAATGTCTGCGGCCACAGTCTTCAAGTCCGGATAACGAATCACATCATATGTGACACTTCCCGCATCTATTGATCCGCCGTTTATCCCTTCGGTCACCGGAGACCATGAGAGATACATATTTCCTTCACGGTATTCAAGCGTGGCTGATGTAGCCGCAGGGGTGTCAGCACCTACATATATGCCACGCACTTTCACTCTTGGCCCATTGCCCTGGTCATTGCTTGCATAGACGATAAAGTCATACATGCCAGATGTGCCCATCTGTATGGGAATGGTCATCTGCTGTCCATATGCGCCTGATGCTTTCCCTTTCTCAAAGCCGTTGAGTTCAACATGAACAGTCACATCGCCTGTGGGCTGACTTCCGTCAAACAATGTCGCCGGAGCCTTGAGCGTCACTTCACCATTAAACGAAGTGCCGGGAAATGAGAAAGATATATCGGTAGGTTCAGCAGGGGCTTTTGCCGGAGCCGTGTCGCCGGGGACAAACAGACCTGCCATCTGCTCCTCGTTGTTGAACTCCGCAATCACTGTGGCAACCCCGGTTTTGGTATCGATCTCCGTCATCTTGGGTTTGCCGTAATTAGGTGTGACATAATAGAACAGGCGGTCTGTTTTCTTGTCGAATGTCATCCCGCTGGTATATTGTGCCGCATAGCCGGTATTGCCGATTTCTGTGTGCGCACCGGTGGCACGGTCAATTCTGCAAAGCACGGTTTTCTCCGCAAAGTCATACCCGTTGCTTTTGTACCAGGTTGTAAGAAGCCCGTAGAAGTTTCCTTTGCTGTCAATGGCGAAACCGGACCAGTCTCCTTGCAATGGTGCGACAACCGTGGAGTGCACTCCGTCAAACTTGCTATATTCGAGAGTGTTGATTGTAAATCCTTGCAAGTTCTCTGTATAACATATGCCGTAAATGTTACCGGTAAGCGGATCCACATCAAGTCCGGCAGCCAGCACGGTGTTGCTCTCGGGCATGTCACTGTATTCCTTGACACCGGTCTCCAGGTCGAAGCCCTCCACTATGTTCCACACGTCCTGCTGATACTGCACTCGCCGCGTAGCATAATAGACACCATCTTTTGCCACGCCTCCAAAGTCTGCAACCGGTCCCTCTACCTTAAGCTCAAATGCTCCGCCGTCTGTCGACGGTATGCGATAGATTCCTGCCTTTACCTGCGTCTGGCTATTCCATTGGTTGTTGTAGATCATACTTCCATATATCTCCGGAAGGTCACCGGCAGCATCCGACATAGCCACGCCAAGACTTGGAGCCGCCGGAAGTGCCCGGGCAAACGGGGAGAATGCGCGCTTTTGCGCCCGTGGGGGCATCAATCGTTTATGAGAATCCTCCCCACGTTTTTTTGCCAGCAGTGTGCTTGCAGAGGGTGGAGATGACTTTATGGCAGTTTCAACGCCGGCTGTCGCACTCAGTCCGTTGATGATCACCATCAACATTGAAAGAATGATTGTCAGTGTTTTTTTCATAAAAAGTTATTTCATAGTGAATAATATCCTTACTTTATCACAATCTTGGCTACCTCGCCACTGGAAGGCACCGAGACTATGTAGAATCCCGCACCCGGCAGCACCATCTTTCCGAAGCCATTGGCTACTTCCCGGCCTGCGGTGTCGTGCGCCACCATCCATGCGCCATCAGATGCGGATACAGTCATGCCGTTAACCCTCAATCCATTAGCAGATACCAACTGCCCGCTGATTCCGCCAACCTCTTTAGTCCGGAATAAAACTTTCTCAGATTCAAGAGAGATGAGTTGTCCGTCGGTGCCACGCACCGAGAATGCATATTCGGTTGCCGGGTTCAAGCCTTCCACACGGCATGAGGTTACATTTCCAGTGGGCAGATCCGCAAATTCAGGCATTACAGTCAGGTCATATTTCATACCATGCGCGATTTTCACATCGTCAATCGCCAAAGACCCTTTCTGGGAAATACGCTCAAAAACAATCCTCACGGCCACTGCGCCCTCCGGCAGCTCTTCAATCTCGCATATCCTGCCACCTTTTTCGGTAACGATGTCAAAGGCCTGCACCTCCACCCATGCATTACCGTTGCTTGCCATCACTTTTACCATATCACCGGCACCGGTGCCATTGCCGCGATGCCAGAAAGACAATGCACTCGCGCCATCAGGATATGACGGTGTAGTGAGCATGTCGCCCTGATTGCCTAACCTTAGAGCGGGAATGGCTTCGCCTGAATATGATGCATTCGAGTAGGAGGAGCGGGAAGTGGATTCCCATCCTTCAGGCAGCACCTTGACTCCGTCGGCAAAGTCGCACAAGTCGGCATATGGTTCATCGTTCTCCTTCAGATACACCGACAACAGGTAGTTGTCGCAATCTTCCAGAGGCAGCCATACGGCGGTAAACTCCCCGCTTGTCACATCCTCCGCTCCCACAACTTGCGGGCGGTAATAGTCAAGTGTTCTCCGTCCTGTGTATACTTCCACCGGATCCGACGCCACACTTGTCTCCCATCCGTTGGTGACTTTTACCGTATAAAAATATGTTGTATTCTCAGAGACTCCTTCCACAACAAATCTGCCTCCTTCACCGACATTGCGGTCGCAATACCCCTCAAGGTAGACGCGATCAGCACCATTCAATCCGTCGGTCGTATATACGGACAGCAGGTGGTCACATCCCTCCACCGGCTCCCAAAGAGCCGTGAACGTGTCAGCGGACACATTCTCAGCCTCGAGGGCTATTGTCGGAGCCAAAGGCGCGGCGCTGCCGTCGAGCACTGTAAAGGTTACATTTCCATCGGGTGTCTCGGCAATATCATACAACGGGAAGTTTATCTCCTTGCCGCTCCAAGTGCGCATGGCGGGGCGTGTCTGGCTTGTAAACGAGCTAATTCCGGAAACTCCGGGGAAACAGTCGCCATCGCGTGTCCATTCTGTGAGCCTGTTGTCAGCCTCCACAATATCCACACGCTGATGTGTCGGATCATTGTTCACTATGTTGCGTGTCCAGGTTGTGGCATCAAAGTCAATATGCCAAACAAGCATCCCATGTCCCGGTATGAACGTATCCCAGCCGGTCTGCTGCCGGTTCTCAAGCAGGAAAAACTCATTTTCACGCCCGGTTCTGATTATACCTGCCGCGTTTTCCCCGATGGGTTGCAAAGTGGCATTGACGGGGCGATCCACCTCACGCGGCTTGATCCATCCCAAAGCATAACGCTCGAAAGCGCCATAGAGCGGAGGTGTCATGCCATCGTTATTGTAGGGGCCATAATCAAGCACCGACCATGTGCCGGGAGTGAATGATCCGGAGTTATAGCTCGTCTCATAAAGATCGGGCAGGCCGAGCACATGACTGAACTCATGTATGAAAGTGCCTACACCGTCGGGGCGCCCTTTGCCACTTGCAGTTTCCCATTCGTTGGAACATGCATAATAATCAAGCTGCTTGCCGTCAAACACCTGTGGAGCGGAAAATGCCTGTGTTATATTCCACGAATGGGGCCATACGGTGTCGGGATCGTCGCATGTGGCCTCACCCTGCCCGGCATAAAACACATACACATTGTCAATGAATCCATCGCCGTCGCGGTCGAATTCCGAAAAATCAACCTCTCCGTCTACAAGCCGGCACGCCTCGACAATCATGTCTGCCGCATGAGCGTCAGTTCCCCCTTGATTTCCACCATAATATTTCATCGGGCGTGAAAGCGTCACAGGCCCGGCAAGCACGAATTCCGGGAGAAACGCACCTCCCGAACAAACCTCGAAATATTCCTCCGCACATCCTGTGGCACCATAATCTGAAAATCCCCTCTGGCCAAGCATCCGGGAAAAATAGTCGTGCGGGTCGGAAAGCGTGAACCTGACATCTGAGAACTCCACCAGCACCACCAACGCCTTCTGTCTGCCATAAGCCGGAAAGGTCGCGTCGGGGAAAAGCCCCGGCCCCTTATCGTAGGGTTGCGCCAGTCTTGGCGCCCTCCCATGTGGCGACCGGGCATCGCCTGAAGACATGCGCATCGGCGAGTTAAGGGCACGGACATTCAAGGCGGCATCTATGGCATTTCTGTCAATCCGGGAAAGGAACCGGACAGCCTCATCGCTCCTTGCGGATATCGCCGATGCTGCGAGATCGGTACTTATCAGATCTCCTTGAGGTGTCACGCCGCAATAATAGAATACTCCCCCCCCGATTCTCAAGCGGATATCCGTCTTCAGAAAAATACTGGTGGGAAAATTCATCGCCCCGGAGAGTCACTTTCATCTCAGTGCCGTCTGCAGCCATCACCGATCTCCATCCCGGCCATGCCGGTTTGGCGTTAGTCTGTAACATTGATGCTGTCAACAACCCAGCGAGAAGCGCCAGAATACATTTGTGAAGCATAAAAGACTTACAATACTTCCCCATAACGATGTTGTGTGTTGTGTTTGTGATAATGAGAATTTGACTCGCCACAAATATACATCAAATAATTATCTGCGACAAATAACCTCATGCAAAAGAGCGCATAATTCATGCTAAGTAAGTCGGTGGCAATCACTTTATATCATATACTTCAACATCTGCTTACCCGGCCGGCAAGCCGCCTAAAAACCGGCGTTTAGAATTTTTGGAAAACTGCAGACGATGAAATATCTGGGAAATGATTATATTTGCAAATCAAAGAACTTAGGAAACAGTAATTTGCAGACGATGAAAAAGATATTATGTTCACTAATGGCGGCTTGCGCCGCTTACGGTGCCTCGATGGCCTGCACGAGCCTTATAGCCGCCAAAGGCGCTACCGCCGACGGCTCTGTGATGATAACCTACGCTGCCGACTCACACAACCTTTACGGCGAGCTGTACACACAGCCGGCAGCCGACCATTCCAAAGGCTCCATGCGTAAAGTCGTGGAATGGGATACCGGCAAACCTCTTGGTGAAATAGAGGAGGTGCCCCACACATATGCCACAGTGGGCAACATGAACGAGCATGGCCTTACAATCGCCGAATCCACCTGGGGAGGACGCGAGGAACTCGCCGGTACCGGCCTGATAGATTACGGCTCGCTTATTTACATCACCCTGCAGCGTGCGCGCACCGCCCGCGAGGCCATAAAGGTGATGACAGATCTCGTGGACCGCTACGGATATGCTTCCTCCGGTGAGTCATTCTCCATCGCCGACGGCGACGAGGCGTGGATCATGGAGCTTATCGGGAAAGGGAAAGCCGACAAAGGAGCCGTGTGGGTGGCACGCCGCATACCCGACGGCATGATATCAGGACACGCCAACCATCCGCGTATCCACAAATTTCCCCTCAAAGACAAGAGCAAGGAGACCATCTACAGCCCTGATGTGATCAAATTCGCCCGCTCACAGGGATATTTCAACGGCAAAGACGAGGATTTCGATTTCTCCAAAGCATATGGGGTGACAGATTTCGGCGCACTGCGCGGCTGCGATGCCCGTGTATGGGCTTATTTCAATAAATTCGCTTCGGGCATGGACAGCTACCTCCCGTGGATCGACCGTGCCGAAGGTGAGTCGATGCCTCTGTGGGTGAAACCTAACGCACCGGTCACAGCCAGCGACATGAAATGGATGATGCGCGACCATTTCGAGAACACTCCCTACGACATGACACAAGACATAGGCGCAGGCTCCTACAAGGTGCCTTACCGCTGGCGTCCCATGACCTTCGAGGTTGACGGCCAGGAGTACACCCACGAACGTGCCATCGCCACACAGCAGACAGGCTTCTCGTTTGTGGCACAGATGCGTTCCGATCTGCCCCACTACCTCCGCGGGCTTCTGTGGTTCGGCACAGACGATGCCAATACAAGCATATATCTCCCGATATTCTGCTCCGTAAAGAAGGCTCCCGCACAACTTGGCCACGGCGATGTGAACACCCTCGACTGGAACTCCAACTTCTGGGTGAACAATTATGTGGCAAACCAGGCATACAACCGCTATTCGCTCATGATTCCCGACATCAGGCGCGTGCAGGAGGAACTTGAGAATGCCATCGATACAGATGTGAAGGTGGCACTCGAGCAGATCCCCGCCTTTGATGACGAGACTGCCATACAACTCACACAGGATCTGGCCGACCTCTGGGCCGAACGCGCCACAACGAGCTACAAACAGCTCGGCGACTACCTGTTCGTAAAATTCATGGACGGCAATATGAAGAAAACCGACGAGAAACATGAGTTTATCAAATCGGAATACGGCATGCCCGTTTACCCCGAGTTCCCCGGATATGACGAGCGTTACTTCCGCACCATCGTGAACGATGCCGGCGAACGCCTTAAAGTACACAAAATAGATTATTGACACGCCTTCAACGGCTCAAACATAAAGCTTTATTATACATATGAGTAGAACAGCAAGCGAGCTTACGGGTGTCACCCTGCTGGGTGACACCCATACACGCTACCCCGACCAATATGCACCCGAAGTGCTTGAGACATTCAAGAACAAGCACCCCGAAAACGAATATCTCGTGACATTCAACTGCCCCGAGTTCACATCGCTCTGCCCGAAAACCGGACAGCCCGATTTTGCCAGAATCGTCATACAGTACATCCCGCGTGAGGATATGGTGGAGAGCAAGAGCCTGAAACTCTACCTGTTTTCATTTCGCAACCACGGCGACTTCCACGAGGACTGCGTGAACATAATAATGAAAGACCTCGTAAGGCTGATGAACCCGCGCTATCTGGAAGTAAAAGGGTTCTTCACCCCGCGCGGCGGCATTGCCATCCACCCTTTCGCGAACTATGCCGACGACGAGCACCGCGAGCTTTCGGCCTCGCGCATGGCGGCAGCCATGAACGCAAACGTCTGATAGGTAAGTCCTGAAAATTATTACGCATAAGTAAGTCGTGAAAATTATTTTATATTATCTGAGAGCATGCTTTCAGCCGATTTTTGTCCGAAGATGAAGGAGTGTAGCGAGCTACACGACTGAA
>CATJQX010000089.1 GCA_949742535.1 uncultured Muribaculaceae bacterium
ATCGGCGCCGACACCCCCCGCCCCGTAGAGAATGTATCGCTCACATATGACGGCGCACGCTTCACCCTCGCATGGTCTGCGGCACAGTCGGAAAACGGAGGATTTCTGGAAAACCTCACCTATACCGTAACACGCTCAGACGGCACGGTGGTAGCCGACAAGATCGTTGATACAAGCTTTTCGGAACCATACAGCGCCCCGGAGGATGGCCTTGAGGTAATCAGCTATTCCGTAGCTGCAAACGCCTCGGAACTGACAGCGGCACCGACGGCATCCAACCGCATAACCCTCGGCCATGTGGTACCGCCATACACCAACTCACTTACTACAGAGAACAGCGCGGCACCTTTCACCGTATTCAACGTCAACAATGACAGCAACACCTGGGAGTGGGACAAGCGCGGATTCTTCGGCTGCTATTATGACAACCGCCACTCTGCCGCCAATGATTATCTGGTATTTCCCGGCGCGCTTCTCGAAAAAGGGAAAGTATACACGGTATCATTTGACGCATACGGTTTCGAAAGCTCCAAATACACAGAAAAGGTAGCTCTCTACGTAGGCATATCATGCGCCCCCGAAGCATTCACCACCTGCCTTGTGGAACCGGTGGAAATAGTGATGAACGAGCGCCGACGCATCACGGCCAATTTCAGGGCACCGGAAGAGGGCATTTTCTATTTTGCCATCCACTGCTGCTCTGATCCGGACCAGTTTGTACTGTATGTGGACAACATCGAGATATCAGCCCCGCTGTCGACTGCCGCGCCCGCTATGGTGACAGACTTTAAGGCAGTGCCTGACCTCAACGGCGCTCTGAAAGCCACTGTAAGTTTCACCGCTCCCACAGCAGATCTCGCCGGCAACCGGCTCGAAAGCCTTACGAAAGTGGAGGTGCGCGCCGGCTCACGCCTTGTGGCACAGCTCACAGGCGCGCCCGGATCTGCCATGAGCTGCACCGACAATGACGCGCAGACAGGCGACAACACCTACGAGATAATCCCCTTCAACGAAAACGGGGAGGGAGAACACGCCCTTGTTTCAGCTTTCGTAGGTTTCTCCAAGCCTTCGATGCCCGCTGAATTCGCCGCATCGGCCGGCGATAACGACGGCAAGGTGGTGCTCACATGGTCGCCTGTGACCACCGACGTCAACGGACTTGTGTTCAACCCCGGAGATGTCACTTACACTGTGGTGAAATATGAATACGGGAGTCAGGTGATTATAGCCGAGAAACTCACGGAGTGCCGTTTTGAATATCAGGCTACTGAACCCGACGCCGTACAGGAGCTGATACAGTTTGCCGTATTCCCGATCAACCCCAAAGGGGAAGACGGCATGGGCCTCACCACCGACATGGTGCCGGTAGGCGCACCCGACCCGCTCCCGTTCATTGAATCGTTCCCCGGGGCATATATGTCGCACGTTTTCGGCATGTCATATGACGGTGCCGAATGGTGGCTGAGCACCGAACAGGACATGAACGGCAATGTGCCCGCCCAGGATGGAGACGACGGATTTGCCGTGCTCGGCTCAAATGAGCTGCTCACCTCCGCACGCCTGTTCAGCGGCCGCATAGATCTCTCCAAAGCCTCTGCCGCGGAACTCGCTTTCCATCATTATGTGCTCGCCCCTGAAGACCGCAATACCGTGCAGGTATCTGTAAACGACGGAACCGGTTGGACAAACACCGGCGAACCGTTTGTAATGGGCAACGGCGAAACCCATAAATGGACGAAAGCGACCCTCGACCTCTCGGCCTATGCCGGCAAGCGCATACAGATCTGTCTGGAGGGTTCCATCAATACATATGCATATATCTTCATCGACAACCTTACAGTGACCGATCCGAATACTGGCGCCGTAGACATCACTACGGAAAATGTTTCCGGCAACAGCATAGCCGCCATAGCCGGAGGAATTGCGGTGACCGCTTCCCCGGCCGACCGGGTGGTTGTAACCGACACTCTCGGACGCATCTTCCACAGCTCGCGCGGAAGCGTCACTCTTCCCCTCCCGGCAGGCATATATATCGTGAAGGCAGGCACCCTGACACGCAAACTCACTGTGCGTCCCTGATCTGCGACCGACTATTATTATAAAAAAGGCGATGTGCCCCGGGGCACATCGCCTTTTTTATTGTGTATCAGGAATTATTTCACTGTCACTTTACGGACAGCAGTTCCGGCGGCTACAACATATACACCTGGAGCGACAGCTACAGAAGCCTCACCGGACACGGTGAACGCAGCCACAGCCACACCCGCTGTAGTATATACCTTGACATCGGCATGGGCAGCGGTCACTTTTATGACACCGTTTCCGCCGACAACAGCCATCTCTGCCATCTCTACATCGCCGATACCGGTGATCTCGGGAACATCGAATTCATAGGTCACATACTCAGATGCGCCTGAAGCATAGACGGAGAGTACTCCCACAGTGTATCTTCCTTCGCCAAGCGACGGGAAGAGCATCTCGGTCTCCAGGGTGGAACCCTTATCCTCACCGTCGAGGGTAAGGTCATACGATTTCACGAAGCCTGCCACTGAAACCTCCTCGCCACCTTCGCGGCCTACACGGAAATCGTCGATCTGCGCCACATGCTTGCCGGGCTGCACATCTGCCAGAGTGAAACTATAGTCTTCGGTCTCGCCTACATATACCTTGCCGAAATCCCATGAGTTCGCCGACATGGTAGGTTCGGGCTGTGTGGCCGACTGCTTGGGAGATACACGCACATCGTCAAGCTCCACACTGTTCACAGCGTCGATCTTACCGGAATAGCTTCCGGTAACTCCGGTCACCACATACGCGAAAGCCACGCGCACTTTTTTACCTTGCCAGGGGGTGAGGTTGATTTTCGAGACATTTTTCTGCCATCCCACCCAGGGCACGGAATACCAATCATACACTGTAGGGGCAGACGCCAACATATGCCATAATTAGCACATTTGACCAATTTTTCACACCAAACTGCCAACTTTTCACAATCAGCCAAAAGGCAACACGGTTGCGATATAACAACAAACAGGCGGAGATTCCAATTGTTCGAAATCATCCGCCTGTTATATTTATCAATCTATAACCGGGAAAACCGGCTACAATCTATCACTTCCTGATATATTTTGTACCACCCACAATATATATTCCTGCCGGGAGAGCATTAAGTTGCGCGGCAGTAGCGTTGCGGAGGACGAGCATGCCTGTGACAGTATACACGTCGGTGTTGCGTGCGCCAATGGATACAGCAACCGACTCCACGCCGTTCTTGGCTTCATCGCCTGCGGTTATCGTCATGTCACCGTCAAGGACCACGGTATACAGACCGTCTTCACCGGCTTCTACCTTAATGCCTTTGTCGGTGTCGGCCAATGCAGCCGGCGCATCAGCTTTCTTTACATAAACGTCAAGTGTATGCTCGGGATGCGGCATGAACGTTATGGCTGTGCCCTCAAGGCCGGAAACGGGCTGCGAGAGATCCTCTACAGGCACGATGATATCTTTCACGACATCAAAATTGCGGTCTCCGTCAACAACCAGTGTGGCAGTATAAGTCTGTGGCTCCTTGTCGTCAAAGAGCTTGAACACATCGCCGTCCTCGAAATTGAGTTCGAATCCGCCATACTGTCCCTGCTCCACCGGCTCACCGTTGAGATATCCCAGAGCCAGGTTGCGAGGATACCATCCCAGTGCAAAGGGGTTTTCAGTCGACCCGAAGTCAACTACACTGTATCCCTGCGCATTGGTATATTTCACACGTGCCGGGTCATTCTGGCGGAAGAAATCAAAGTAATACAGGTCTGTGTCATCATATGAGAAATACACCACGAACCGCTTGTCTTTCACCAACGGGGTGGCGGTAACATCCATGGAAGTTACGCTTGGATCAAGGTACAGGTTGTATTGTCCAGTTGCTACCAGCAGCTCGCCGTCCATCATGACTTCCACTTTATCTATCGTTGCCCCGAAAGAAGGCTCTATCTGGAAGCTGTTCGCGTCGGTGGTGTATTCTATGGTATTGAGGCCATCCACAAGGGACACCACCTTGTAATTGAGCTTGGCAACCACCGCACTTGCATTATCCACAGTAAGGGGCAATGTATATGTCGGTTTCTTCTCTGCGACAAACACGATATCGGCATTCTCCACAGCCTTGAACTCCCAGCTGTCATATACATATGTGATATCCTGGTCCACACCGTTCACCTTTATGCCCTTGAGCATGTACATATCCTTGTTCATGGTGAATTTCAGCTTGTTGCCGCAATGGATTGTCATCTCGTCCTGCCAGTTGCCGATATTCTCCCCGTTAAGGGTCACGGCGGTAATAAAGCCGATATTCTCTGCCGGATCGGTGGCGACGGTCACCTTGTAGTCCTCGTCGGGGAAATCAACTTTCACGTCGATCTCGTCCCCCTCGAGCGCCGAGAAATAATATGAGCCGTAAGAACCGCTCTGCTCCACACCGTTTTTCTTTACGGAGAAAATGTCGGTGCCGTAATTGACATGTGAAATAGACACGTTTGCCTGGGCACCGCTCATCTCCATATCCTTCCATTCGTTAGCCGCGAGGCCCTCAACGGTATTATAGTCAACAGAGATACGTGCATTGGCGGGATTGTCAACGCGCAGACGGAAGGAGGGAGCCGAGAATTCAGATGCAGGCACCACCAAATAGCCGAACAGGTCGCCGTCGTTCATGTCATAGCTGTACATGGCGCATTCGCGGAAGTTTTTCACTTCATAACTCTTGTTGTCAGAAACGCGGTACACACGTGTGAGGCGCATGTTCTCACGATCCTTAACCTCAATGTACACACCGTCGTACTGGCCGAGTTTCAGGCGGTTGGCGCCTTTGGTAAGCTCGAACTCGCCGTTGGCATACTGGCCTTTCTTTATGGTCACGAGCGATGGGTCGGGCACATTGAAAGTCACATATTTCGGGGCCTGTACTGTCACGCTCACATACATGTCGTCCGCAAGGCTCTCCACGGGGATTGTGCACGCGTTGTTTTCAATCTGAGCTGTATACCAGCTGTAGCTCACCGTGCTCAATATCAGTTCGTCGTCATTGAGGAGGATATAAAGGGAGTTCTCCACCGTTATGGTGCTCTGCTCGCCTGTAAGTTCTATAAGGGAGCCTTCGGCACCACCGTCGCGCACCTCCAGTTTATCCCAGTAAGACATGCACTGCAATGTCACGGTCACTGCTTGGGAAGTGAAGCCCACCAGTCCCAACAACAGCAATGTAAAGATTGTGTAGAATTTTTTCATACGGAAATATGATTAGTTAACGATTGGCAATATGCATTAGCGTAACACAATATGCAGTTTTTATTATCTTTCAGCAAACCCGCATCGTCCTTGACGCCTCTAAAGTATACAACGCCGCAAAGTTAAGCATTTTTTCAAATTTACCAAATTGACTTAACCAAAAAATCCCTGACTGCGCCCTCCTGCGATATTCATCTAACACTCCGGACGCTCTTTTTACAGCACATTTTGCCACCGAAGTACAGTATTCACAAAAATAATGACTACTTTTGTCCGTCAGCCCACTGAGGTCCGGCGGCAAACCGCATGGCATATCTGCCGCATAATTATGCGCATAAAAATCATCCCGTAGGTAAAACTATTTTGAACAGTTACTTAACAGACATATGGCAAAGAAAACTGAATTCGCAACCAAGATAGGACTTGTGGCAGCCACCGTAGGCTCGGCCATCGGGCTTGGAAACGTATGGCGCTTCCCCGCGGAAACCCAGGAGAACGGGGGCGCGGCCTTTCTACTCCTGTATGTGGCGTGCGTGTTTTTGCTCGGAGTGCCGGTAATGCTCGGGGAGTTCGTGCTCGGCAGGGGCGGGCGGAGCGACTCTGTGGGGGTGTACAAGCGACTTTCCCCCGGCACCGGATGGTGGCTTGTGGGAGCGCTCGGCATCATCGCCTCCTATCTTATCACTATATTCTATATGGTGGTGGCAGGATGGACACTCGAGTACCTGGTGCAGTCGCTTAGTGGCACGCTCTACCCGTCGGCCATGGACAGCAGTGAGGCGCACCGGCACTTCTCTGCCGTTATGTCGCGCTCGATAAGCGGGTGGTGGCAGCCTGTGGCCGCTACGGCGGCGGTTATCGTAGCCAATATATTCATCCTGCTGCGCGGTGTGCAGAAAGGGATAGAGAAACTCTCCAACATACTTATGCCCCTGCTGTTCCTGATACTGCTGGGGCTGTTCGTGGTGGCACTGACACTGCCGGGAGCCGCCGACGGCCTGGAGTTCTTCCTGAAGCCCGATTTCTCCAAAATAACGCCGCAAGTGGTTGTAAACGCCCTGGGACAGACATTCTTCTCGCTCAGCCTCGGCATGGGTATACTCGTGACATACGCATCATATTATCCGATCGGCACCAACCTGCCGAAGACCTCCATTACCGTGGCGTTGCTGTCGCTTCTTGTAGCGCTGCTGATGGGAGGCCTTATCTTCCCTGCCGTAATGACATTCGGCCTGCAGGAGGAGGGGATGCATGGCGCCACACTCATATTCATGACACTGCCCGAAGTGTTCGGCCAGATGTACATGCCCTGGCTGTGGTCGGCACTCTTCTTCCTTCTGCTTCTTGTGGCGGCGATAACATCAACGGTTTCCCTCGCCGAGGTTTCAGTGGCATTCCTTATCGACAGATGCGGGATGGGAAGGCGCAAGGCGGTGCTGACGGCCCTGCTGCCTATGCTCATACTCAGCCCCGTATGCGCCTTGTCGATGGGGCCGCTGTCAGGAGTCACGCTGTTCGGCCTGAACATTTTCGGCCTGCTCGACAAATTCGCCACCAACATGCTCCTGCCTGTGGTGTCGATCGGCACCTGCCTGTATGTAGGATGGTTCGGCCCGCGTAGGCTGCTCCATTCACAGCTTGGCAACCGCGGCACCCTGCGCTCTCCCCTTACCGGGGTCATCACATTTATCCTGCGCTGGGTGGCTCCCGTGCTCATCGCAGCCATCCTCCTGAGCAACTGAACATAAAAAGAGCCCACATCCCACACAAGGCGGAATGGGGCTGAGAAGGTAATCTCATTTGAATCTCACGACTTTTTAATAACGTCAGCAAAATGCCTTCTCTTG
>CATJQX010000090.1 GCA_949742535.1 uncultured Muribaculaceae bacterium
GGTTTTAGCCACCATTTCAAAATTTTCAGTCATTGTCTGTAACAGCTACTGTTTCGGGTACAAAATTACTAAAATTTTTCCAAACAGCGGGAATCGTGGGGGATGTTACTTGCTCTTTACGGCCTTAATTATGTCTTCAGAAGAGATTCGCATCATCGGCACGGAATCTTCGGTAAAGGTGACTGTGGAGATATACATCTCGCGGGGATGTACGGTGCCGGGGCGTTTGTGCGCATGGAAGACGATGCGCATGTTGCCCTCTTTGTCGCGGAACATGGCGCTGTGGCCCACCCCTTCGAGCCGTCCGTATTTTTCGGTGACGGGGAACTGGAATATAGGGTTGGCATCATATTTGGTCCAGGGTCCGAGAGGAGAGGATGCTGTTGCCACTCCGATGCCATATTCAGGACAGGTGTAGCCGTTGCCTGAGTATGTCATGTAGTATGTGTCACCGTGGCGGGTGACAAACGGCCCCTCGTTCACCCACTCGAACTCCCATTTCTGGCTATGCTTTATGCAGGGACGGAGGGTGGAGGGTTTTATGGTAAGCAGATCCGGCTCAAGCTCTGCCACCCATACGTTGAGGCCGTCGGTGAAACGGTCGAAATACAGATAGGGGGTGCCGTCGGTGTCGATGAAAAGTGAGTTGTCGATGGCTTTCTCGGCAGTGAACATCGGCTCCTGCGCTCGCTGAATGAACGGACCTAACGGCGAACTTGCCTCGGCGACACATATATGCTCGGCTGCCGTGTAATACATCAGGTATCTGTCTCCGACATGATATATCTCGGGTGCCCAGAACCAATGGTCGCCATATGAATCTTTTTTGGATAGAGCCATACCGGCAGGAGACCAGTTGACAAGATCGGAAGAGGTATAGACTTCTATACCTTCATCGCTCATCGTGCCATAGGCATAATACGTGTCGCCGTCAAGCATTATGAACGGATCGGCAAACTCCACGCCTTGCGGCTCCTCTATAGTTTTCTCTTGTGAGAGGCATACAGGTGCGGCGAGCAGCCA
>CATJQX010000091.1 GCA_949742535.1 uncultured Muribaculaceae bacterium
ATAGATTTTTTTTCAAATCGATTAACATCCCGCAAAAATGTTACAACCGAAAAAAACAAAATTTCGCAGAGTCCAGAAAGGTCGCGCCAAGGGTAACGCCCAGCGTGGCAATCAGCTCGCTTTCGGTTCGTTCGGCATCAAGACTCTTGAGTCAAAATGGATCACCGGACGTCAGATCGAGGCAGCCCGTGTCGCTGTGACCCGTTATATGCAACGCCAGGGCCAGCTCTGGATCCGCATCTTCCCTGACAAACCCATCACCAAGAAGCCTCTTGACGTACGTATGGGTAAAGGTAAAGGTAACCCCGAAGGGTTCGTGGCATCTGTCACTCCCGGCCGCATGATCATCGAGATCGACGGTGTACCCTTTGACGTGGCTAAGGAAGCGCTCCGTCTGGGCGCCCAGAAGCTGCCGGTAACCACCAAGTTCGTTGTCAGCCGTGATTATGATCCCAGTCTCAACGTGTAATTTTAAGCAGCAATGAAGAAAGAAGAAATCAAAGAGCTTTCGACCGCCGACCTCAAGGAGCGTCTGGCCCAGATGGAGAAGGAGTATCTTCAGCAGAAGGCTACTCACGCTGTTTCTCCTCTTGACAATCCCGCCAAGATTACACTTGACCGCAAGATGATCGCACGCGTGAAAACAGAGCTGCGCGCCCGCGAGCTCAACCAGAAATAATCACCTGACCCAACAACGTTAGTAAAATGGAAGAAAAAAGAAATCTCAGAAAAGAGCGTATTGGGGTTGTGTCCAGCAACAAGGGTGACAAGACCATCACGGTGACCGTGAAGTGGAAGGAGAAACACCCCATCTACGGCAAGTTCGTAAACAAAACGAAGAAATATCACGCCCACGACGAGAAGAACGAGTGCAGCATCGGCGATACCGTTCGCCTGATGGAGACCCGTCCCCTGTCGAAGACCAAGAGATGGCGTTTAGTAGAAATCATCGAAAAAGTTAAATAACCATGATACAGACCGAATCACGTTTAACCGTTGCTGACAACAGCGGTGCAAAAGAGGCGCTGTGCATCCATGTGCTCGGTGGCACCGGCCGCCGCTACGCATCTGTAGGCGACATCATCGTAGTTTCTGTAAAGAGCGTTATCCCCTCCTCGGACGTAAAGAAGGGCACTGTATCGAAGGCTGTTGTGGTGCGTACCAAGAAAGAGGTGCGTCGTCCCGACGGTTCCTACATCCGTTTCGATGACAATGCATGCGTGCTTCTGAATAACGCCGGCGAACTCCGTGGTACCCGTATCTTCGGCCCGGTAGCCCGCGAGCTGCGTGCCACAAACATGAAGATTGTGTCTCTGGCACCCGAGGTGCTCTAAGTTCCACACCACAAACAACAGTAACCGAAAACCCCAATGAGCAAATTACATATCAAAAAGGGCGATACCGTTTACGTTCTCTCGGGTGAGGACAAGGGCCAGCAGGGCCGCGTCCTCTCTGTGCAGGCTTCGAAGGAGCGTGCCATCGTAGAGGGTATCAATATCGTGTCAAAGAGCACGAAGCCTACCGCCAAGCATCCCCAGGGTGGGATCATCAAGATGGAAGCCCCCATCCATATCTCTAACCTCGCGCTCATCGACCCCAAGAGCGGCAAGCCTACCCGTGTAGGTATCCGTGTGAACGAGAAGGGCGAGAAAGTACGTTACGCTAAAAAATCTGGAGAGGAGATCAAGTAATGAGCAGCGCAAGTCTTAAGAAACAGTACGACGAGAAGATTGTGCCGGCGCTTACAAAGGAGTTCAACTACACAACTCCGATGCAGGTGCCCCACCTGAAGAAGATCGTCATCAACCAGGGCCTCGGAGAGGCTACCCAGGACAAGAAGATCATCGAGACCTCTATCAATGAGCTCACAGCAATCACAGGCCAGAAGGCTGTCGCCACTCTTTCGAAGAAGGACATCTCCAACTTCAAGGTGCGTAAAAAGATGCCTATCGGCGCTCGCGTGACACTCCGTCGCGACCGCATGTATGAGTTCCTGGAGCGTCTGATCCGCGTGGCTCTTCCCCGTATCCGCGACTTCAAGGGTATCGAAGGCAAGCTCGACGGCCGTGGCAACTACACCCTCGGCATCACCGAGCAGATCATCTTCCCGGAGATCAACATTGACAATATCAACAAACTGATGGGTATGAACATCACCTTCGTTACATCGGCCAACACCGACGAGGAAGGTTTCGCTCTGCTCAAGCATTTTGGTCTCCCCTTTAAGAATAAATAAGAGGTGAAATAGAATTTTGTTGAACCGGCATGTGGCTAAAATCGCTACATTTTGCCGGTTTGACAAAATTTTTGTGCATCTTTGCACGTTGTTTCAGCGGTGTGTCCTGCGGGGCATGCCTGTTGAATAAGAGACAATAGCCGCAGTGATGCCCTAAATAGCCTGTGTTACAGAGTTATACCGGGTTGTGTCAGGCGGCAGGCGATATGGCCCGCTCACCGTGAGCTTTCCTTCCCGAGGGGGAGGGAGGAGTGCGGATGGCGAGCCTTATGGCGCAAAATGTTGAAAACGCATTTTTTTATATATTTTTAATAGCACAATGGCAAAAGAATCAATGAAAGCCCGCGAGGTGAAGCGCGCGAAACTCGTAGCCAAGTATGCTGCCAAGAAGGCTGCCCTTAAGGAAGCCGGCGACTACGAGGGTCTGCAGCTGCTGCCGAAGAACGCTTCTTCGGTGCGCCTGCACAACCGTTGCTCCATCACCGGTCGTCCCAAAGGCTACATGCGTCAGTTCGGCATCTCCCGTATCCAGTTCCGTGAGATGGCCTCCGCAGGTCTTATCCCCGGCGTGAAGAAAGCCAGCTGGTAACCAGCACGCAGAGCCGATGAAGGCGGGCCGGTTGTCCGCCTGTATGATCCCTCTCCTGCCGCCTGGCGCGGCAAGAGATCCCCAGAGGCTGCGAAGGCCGGAATTAACTCTACAGCCGCATGGCTGGGAGAGCCGCCTGAAGGTCCGCCGGGTAAGCCCCATATCTGCGGGACCCCCCGGGAGGAAACCAGTTCAGGTGTCGGTTTCGGTACCGCAGGCAGCGACCTACCAAGAAGGCTGCCATAGCGCCGGTGTAATGCCGCCAGGCGGCGCACAGACGCGAGAGACAGTATTAAATATTGTTGGGAACCGTGTGCGGGAGACCGCGGCGGAGTTTTTCCCAATCAATTTAAAAACTTTTCAAACAACAATGACTGATCCAATAGCAGATTATCTGACAAGATTGAGGAATGCGATCAAGGCACAG
>CATJQX010000092.1 GCA_949742535.1 uncultured Muribaculaceae bacterium
ATGCTCTGCACGATGGCGTCGCGCATGCCTTTGAGCTGGTTGTCCATGTCGATCACAAGGGGGTTCTCTGTGGAGGAGTTCTCCACGAGGTTGTTGCGCTCGAGCAGACGGGTGTTGTAGGCGGCTATCTGCGACTCTATATTGAGGTTCTCAATGCCGGAGTTGGCTGGAAGCACGTTGAATGTGTTGGCCGAGTTGCTCAGGTATGACCGAATGTATCGCGCCATAGCGAGGCGGTTGTTCAGTTCTGCCACTTCATCGTCTGCGGCGGCGGCACGGCTTATATATAACTGTGACACCTGATCCACATCGGGCACCATATGGGTTGACTTGTAGGATGATATATCGGAGTCGACGCTTCCGAGCTCGCTTTCTATCACAGCCAGACGGTCTTTGATGAATTCTGAGGTGGAGACCGCTATGCGGTTCTTGTCCTGTATCCAGTTTTCGTTATACACCTCTATTACACCTTGCAGCAGGTCCTCGGCACGCTCGGGGCTGACGTCGGCATAGCGCAGGGTGATGATTGAGGCATAGTCTTCGGGAGCCTCTGCCACAATCTCACCGGCGAGACGGGCAGCCACTTTCGCGACCGGAGTGCGGATCACCTGTATCTCGATGGGTGAGGTGAGCTTGCCGCCGTCGTACATGGCGCCGGGAGCCACGGCAACACGCCCGAACGGTGTCTGGAGGGTGTCGATGCGGTCATAGCGCCCTGTCACCGGTGAGGCGCCCTCTATCTCGCCGTCGGCACCCTCGAAAGCCCGCAGCGTAAGCGAGCCGTCGGGAGAGGCCACCGCCTCGAAAGCCGCCGAACCTTTGGCCCCGAGATCGGGGAAAGTGAAACGCAAAGGTAGGTTGCTGCCGTAAAGTGGGGTGTCGTGGAAGGTGCCCTTGGCTGAATAATCCACGTCAAGCCCGAGACGGCCCACCACCTCGGCCATCACTGTAGGGGATGTGATGGAGGCCAGCTCGTTGAGCACGTTCGTGTTGGACTGCAAAAAGGCGATCCCGGAGAATGAAGCCCCGACATCGCCACCGGCTGTTCCTCCCAGGCGGTCATCCTTAATGAGCAACTGGGTGGAACGTTCATATACAGGAACGGTCCGGAGCATGTAATACACACCCAGACCGCAACATATCGCAAGCGAGATTACGAACCAGTACCATCTGCTGAGGCACAGCCACAGCAGATCTTTGATTTTCAATGTTTGATCCGAGGCAGCCGCAACGGTCTCGGCAGAAGGTTGTTGAACGCTATCTAACACGTGATAATCAGACATATATGTCATCAGATTGTATCGCCGGCGCCATCACGGCCCGTCGATGATTGGTTGGAAAAACAGATTTTTCCCGTTGCCGCCGTCCGCAGCAACAGGGCATAATA
Source organism: uncultured Muribaculaceae bacterium (assembly GCA_949742535.1). Classification (GTDB taxonomy): domain Bacteria; phylum Bacteroidota; class Bacteroidia; order Bacteroidales; family Muribaculaceae; genus UBA7173. The sequence goes on from CATJQX010000092.1 coordinate 1,388, forward strand.
AAACCACCAGGGCCTACTTCCAGATAAGCACGGCCACGGTGGTTGCGAGAGACGCTATCGAGATCCAGAACGACGGGGTAAGCGGCGCGTTGCCGTTGGCCGTGGTCTGGCGTTTGCGTACATCGTTGGGCGACACATATACCACATCGTCCTGCTGCAGATAGAACGCAGGACTCTGCACGGTCTGTGCCGAGTTTGTAAGGTCAAGACGGTATGCCATCTGGCGTCCGTCCTCTATGCGGGTCACAAGTATATCCTTGCGCTGTCCCTGTATGGTGAGGTCGCCGGCTCCGGCGATCGCGTCGAGGATGGTGAAGCGGTCGCGGTCGAAGTTCACACGGCCCGGCTTGTTCACCTCGCCGAGCACCGTGACCCCGTGGTTGAGGAAGTCGACAACCACAACCGGATCCTTGATCTGGTTGCGTGTGATGAGCTGCTCCCGGATATAGTCGGCCACCTCGTTGCGGCGCATCCCTTCGATATGGAGCGTGCCAAGCTGGGGGAACTGTATGTTGCCGTACTGGTCGACCACATACGATGCCACCTCGTTGTTGCCGGATGTAGGCGATGTGGACACCCCGGGCTGCCCCACGCGGTGGGCCATCATAGGGAGATTGTACAACGCCGCCAGCTGCGGGTCCTTAGATACCACAAGGATCGACAGACGGTCATCGGGACGCACCGTAATGTCCTTGACTGAATTGATTTCCTGCACGGTGCCGGCCTCCAGTTCGCTGAAATATGTGACATCGCGTGGAGAACGGCATGAACTGAGCGCACCGGCCAGAACAGCGGCCGCGCACAATGATAAAAGGCACCTTGATTTAAAAAAACACATAAATTTATGTTTGTAGGCCTGCGGGGATACGCAATACACTCCACACAGGCACCATCCCGACCCGGTATTCAGATACGGGCAGGAATGGCGGGGATGTTATTCATTACAGCCACCGACGCAAAGTGGCTTAGGCTAAACAGCAGTTATAAAACGGTTTATAACTGCTGCTTATTATATTTTATTCGTAACCGTTCTTGATGCCAAGTCTGGCCTGACGGCTTTTAATGAGGCGTGTAAGGGTATAATTGACTATTACCCAGAACACCAGATCGGCCACAAGCACAACAGCAGGTCCCACAAAACGGCCGAGCCTGATGTTGAGAACGATCAGCATGGCTGAAGTCGACAGGATAGTTATCATAGTCAGACGATGCGGTATGCCGAGCGCGAGCAGTTTGTGGTGTATGTGTGTCTTGTCGGGGAGGAAAGGGCTTTTGCCACGCAGAATGCGGTGCATGAACACTCTGAGCACATCCATGCAGGGTATGGCCAGCGGAGCGAATGCCACCACCATTATGTTGGAAGCGATGATGCCCCCATCGATAATATATGTGGTCTTTATGGCGAGGAACGACAGCAGTATGCCTATGGTCAAGGCTCCGGTGTCGCCCATGAATATCTTCTTCTGCATTACCGGATTGCCGAACACATTGTAATAGAAGAAAGGCACAAGTGTGCCGAGCCCGGCGAAAGCGAGCAGGGCATAGATCCAATAACCAGCCGAAAGGAATGCGAAACCGTAGAACGCCATGGCGATACCGCTAAGTCCCGAAGCGAGGCCGTCGATGCCGTCTATAAGGTTTATGGCATTGGTGATATACACCACAAAGAGAATGGTCAGTCCCCATGCCAGAGGCCAGGGCAACTCGTAGATACCGAACATTCCGTGGAGATTGTCGATGCGCACCCCCCCGAGAGCCAACAGGCAGGCTGCTATAATCTGTGCGATGAATTTGGCCGAATAGCGCACGCCGATAAGGTCGTCGGCAATCCCGACAAGATACATCACCATTATGGCGCACAGGCCGAAGCTAAGCGGCAGGAAGCGAGAGGCTAGCTGTGCCCTCGCCTCGGGGCCATGCTCGTCAAGCGAGAGGCCAAAGTGCAGATGCGCCCATTCCGAACCGAACAACACCTCAATGCCGATCACAAAACAGAGGGAGAAGATGATCGAGGGCATGAAAGCGATGCCACCGAGACGTGGAACCGCCGCAGTGTGGATTTTCCGTTCATCAGGCTCATCGAACAGGCGTTTGCGAAAAGCGATAAGGAGAATTTTAGGAATGATGATACCTGCGAGTATTGCACTAATGAGAAATACTGCCAATCCGTCTAATGTAAACTGCATGTGCAATTGTTTTTTAGGTTAAGACTTGATATATATGTGTGTGATTTGATTCAAACATGCTAATAGGCTTTTCAGGCCAACCAGCCATACTGGATCGACGCGGGCGACCGTATTACGGAAGCCTCTCCAGGAAAGATGCGGGGATATACGATGTGGCTACAGCACATATCCCGCTTATCGACACTACCAGACGCCTGTTCCCCCGAATTCGCCTGATAAACCCCTCCGCTCCCCGAAAAGGACCTTGAACCACCCTCACCCGCTGCCCCACCGAATAATCGGCAGAATTGTCGGACAGATACTCCAGGCCGTCGACATGCGCCGATGTGACCAGACGGAACATTACCATCTCCCGTTCCGGAATCATGGCAGGAGAGCCATCCGGAGCCGGGTAAAACATCGCATGGCCGTTTATCTTGTCCTTGATATGCCTGACCTGGCTGTCAGCCACTTTCAAAAAAAGCAGACCGGCGATTGCCAGACGCAGATGGCTGACTTTCTTGCCATCGGAGTTCACTGTCACCACTTCCTGTTTCGGGACATAACATTCACAATCGCCAAGAGCCGTAAGATCGGCCTCGACAGTCGCGACCCTATTATGAAACACCTTCAGCGCATACCAGTTCAACTTTTTATCAGCCGGAGAAGGCGATATCAGGGACGAGATATATTGAGCCGAAGGTTGTATGACAGTAAAATTACTGGTTATTAACTATATACATATACGGAGATGCGCGCAAAAAAGGACAATTCCCACATTCCCCCGCTTTTGATGCCACAACAGCAATCCTACAGGCGGGGCCGAACAACCGAAGTGTATCCGCTGTCTCACCGGCCCTGAAACGACATCTCAGCCGACAGTATAACTATCAACTGCGACAACGCCGCAAGCCGGTGCCTCGAAAACAAGCTACACTACGAACCCGCAGTTCACTCGCACTCCTCCATATTGCCGGTGGTTTCTATAAAAGAGACCGACGCAATACACCTGCAAAATTACAACTTAATTATGAAACAGGCAACTTCCCCGCCCGTTATCTGCTCTTCCCCCCCTCTTTTCAACCGCAGACATTTTCCTATGCGCCAGTATTCCCGTTTTTACACATCCCCGATTTTGCGGAACCGGTAGCATGGGATAAGAATAAACCTCCGGAAAGCTGATATCAGCTTTCCGGAGGTTTATTGGTGGTCCTACTTGGGCTTGAACCAAGGACCTTCTGATTATGAGTCAGCTGCTCTAACCGACTGAGCTATAGGACCGACATTCCTTACTGGCCATGGGAGCCTCTGAATGTGGGCACAAAGTTACAGCTTTTTTCTGAAAATAAAAATTTTTACACGCATTTATTCTATACTTTTTTTAATGCATGGGCTTTCTGGCAGGGAATCAGGCAATCCAATCGTGCTCCTGGCGGGGCAATCTGTGTTAAAATGCCCATGTTTATTTTCCAATGACAATTTTTAGAGCTATTTTTGAGGAACAATCTGCCGTTTCATCACAATACCCCCCCTGATGCCATTCATATACGCGATAATTCTAATTTTGCTTTGCCTGCCGGCCTGTGTTTCCGCACAGGGTACGGAAAAGATACAGTTCAGCCATCTCACCGCCACCGACGGGCTGCCGCATCAGCAGATCAACGGCCTCGCACAGGACAGCACCGGATACATCTGGATCGGAACACGCAACGGCCTTGGAAAATATGACGGCTACAGCATCCGCAACTATTATCATTCACCGGAAAACCCGCGGTCGCTGAGCCACAACTTCGTAAGAAAGATCTTTCCCGACAGCAGAGGGCGCATATGGATACTGACTATTCTCGGGCTATGCCGATACCTTCCCGAAACTGACGATTTCAAGGCATATGGCATAGCCGCCGATTTTGCGTCAATCACGGAAACGGACGACGGAAGCATCGTATGCGGAGGGGAGGGACTGTACAGAATACGCGCCGGATCTGACTCCATAGAGCGCATAAGATTTGACCATGGGTATGTGATATCGCTTGCATGCGACAATGAGGGGCGTATATTCGCATCCACAAACGGAGGAATATTCGTTGCCGACAGGCTGCAAACAGACTTCCAGAAGCTTGACAGCAGCCTTTATGCCGACTTCATAACCGGCCTCGACGCCATAATCCCGCTATTTACCGACAGCAAGGGGCGCATATGGGCAGGCCGCAACGGGCATGGCGCCATGACGATAGATCCTGCGACAGGACGCAGGGAAACAATCACCCCGCATGGCACTGTGCGCACCATAGCCGAGGACAGACATGGCAGGATGTGGCTTGGCACATCGGATGGGATCGACATTATCGACACCGATGGAAGCGTCAGACATATATGCCGGGCAGGGGCGTCACAGCCATCGCTCAGCGACAACTCCGTGTACAGCATCCTGCCTGACCGCGACGGCAACATATGGGCAGGCACCTTTTTCGGAGGAATAAACCTGTATGTGCCTGACCGTAATATTTTCAATGTCCCCTCACCTGGATATGGAGAGGATGAACTGGGCGGAAAAGTTGTGAGAATGATGTGCGAGACAGATGACGGCACACTCTGGATAGCCACTGAAAACGGCGGTCTGCTACAGATGGACCGCAAGACAGGAACAACCAGACGCTTCACAGAGATCCCTCAACTTGGCGCCAACATACACAGCCTCTATCATGCAGGAGGAGACAGCCATATGTGGATCGGCACATTCCGCAACGGTCTGTTCCGCTACAATCTCAAAAACGGCACATGGCGACGCTATCTGCCGGCAGACGGCCTTGGTTCCGACGCCATATTCCATATCAACACCGACAGCAAAGGTGTGCTGTGGGTAGCCACCACCCAGGGATTGAGCTATTACGATCCATCATCTGACAGTTTCATAAAAACAGGTGACGCCACTCTCGACAACAACTTCACATACACCATCTATCCCGACCGCAACGCCAATCTCTGGATCGGAACCACCCGCCACGGACTACGCCGCATCGATGCACACAGCGGGGAAATAACCCCGGTCAACGTGGACACATCGCCTTTGCGCCTCAACGACTCTTTCGTCACATGTATCTGCGAGGACAGCAACGGCAACCTGCTTGTGGGAAGCAACAACAGCGGACTGCAGATGCTCCCCACAGGGAAAGCGCCTGCCACAGCACCAGACCTCTCTCCCCTGGCAAACACAACCATATGCGCGATTGTGCCCGACCGTGATGGAAAGGACCTCTGGATAAGCAGCGCCACCGGCCTGTACCACCGCGACGGCCATACCGGAAAACTGACAAGGTTTACCACCGCTGACGGACTTCCATCCACCCAGATGAACCTCTCGTCATGGCATGTAAGCTCCGACAACGAGATATATTTCGGAACCGTAAACGGCCTTTTCTCATTCCGTCCCGAAAACATCGCCTCCGCCTCACCGCGCACGGCATCCGTGCACCTTATGAAACTTACAGCCGACGGGAAGGAGATAGTGCCCGGCGACAGCACGGGCATACTCGCCGTACCCGCCGACCTCTCTGGACCGGTCATCATACCTTACCATCTGTCACGCAACATAGGCATTGAGTATGGCGTGATAATGCCCGGCAATGCAGCCCACATGCTTTTTCAGGCGAAACTCGACGGGGAAGACTCTTCGTGGCGCGATATGAACCACGAGAGGCATATCACTCTGTTCAACCTCTCCCCCGGCAAATATACACTGCTGCTGCGCGCCTCTTCATCATCAGACGGATGGGCAAACGCGCCCGTCAGAAGTTTCATTTTCACAGTGGCGCCACCCCTTTACCGCTCCCCGGCGGCCTATATCATCTATCTGTCATGTGCACTGCTGGCAATATTCGTGATCGTGCACGTTGCCAATGCCCGGACGAGAGAAAAACGCGCCCTCGCCGAAGCACAGCGCGAGAAAGAGAACGAGATAAGGATAAGCCGCACCAAGACGGAGTTCTTCTCCATGATGTCGCATGAACTGAAAACCCCTCTGACGCTTATCGGAGCGCCCCTGAAAAACATGGCGCGACACCAGAATTTTCCCCACGATTTTGAAGCTGATCTTAATCTGGCGATAACAAACGCCGACCGCATGGAGCGCATAGTGAGCAACCTGCTGACATTCAACAAGCTCCAGCAGGGCGATTTCCCGTTGGTGACACAGAGCGGCGATCCGGTGGAGACCATACGCATGACCGGGGAACAGTTTGCCGCGCATGCATCAGAAAAAGGGATCACACTCCACATAGACTGCACCTCCCCCGCTCCCGCCGAGACATGCGGAATGTGGTTCTCGAAAACATATCTGGACCATATCGCCAGCAACCTGCTGACAAACGCCATAAAATTCACTCCTGCGGGAGGACACGTGTGGCTGACATCCCACATTTCCACAGACACTCCAGAGGGCGCCGTGCTGACGATAGAAGTAGCCGATACCGGATGCGGAATAGCACCGGAGGAACTTGACCGCATTTTCACATTCCATTACCGTGGCACATCCGAAACAAATGCCGGAGGGTGGGGTATCGGCCTTGCACTTGTGAAACAGCTTGTGGAGAAACATGGAGGCCGGCTCGAAGTGCAGAGTACACAGGGAGAAGGGAGCGTGTTCAAGGCATCCCTATCACTTGACAAAGACAAACTGAACGGCGCAACAGCGACTGAAGACGCGCCCACAGAAACAGCTGTGGCCGCAGATACGCTCCAATCTGAAAACAGTGCCCGGCATACTATTCTGATAGTTGAAGACAACCGTGAGATGCTCGGCTTTCTTGTACGGATACTCAAACCGCATTACAGCATCATCACCGCATCGAACGGCGAGGAGGCCATTACCGCCGCACGACGCGAAAAGGTTGATCTGATCCTGAGCGATGTGATGATGCCGGTGATGGACGGGATGGAATTATGCCGATGCATCAAAAACGACTTCGCGATCTCCCATATACCGGTGGTACTTCTTACAGCCAGGAGCGACGGCGAGGATATGATAGAAGGGCTCGAGCATGGAGCTGACGCATATATGACCAAACCGTTCACACCATACAGACTTGAGCTGCAGATAAGAAATCTACTCCACAGCATAAAGTCACGCAATACAGCCATAAGCAGCCAAACAGGAGATGCGCCCGACACGCCCGGCCTGACTGAACTTGACAGCAAATTCCTTGAAAACCTCAACCGTATAGTCGGGGAAAACATTTCAAACAGCAGATTCTGCGTGGCCGACATTACTGCGGCGCTCGGTATCAGCCGGACATTGCTTTACACTAAACTGCAGGCGCTCACCTCCATGGCACCGGCGGATTACATGAGATGCCGGAGGCTCGAACTGGCTTGCACACTGCTGAAAAACGGTCATAACGTTTCGGAAACGGCTTATGCCACAGGCTTCACCGATCCGGCACACTTCTCAAGAATGTTCAAAAAAAGATATGGTGTGGCTCCGAGCGACTATACCCGCGACAGACAGTCTCCTGACACACCTGGAGAGTGCTGAATGCCGTAAGCACGCGATCAGGACTGTGCTGACGCCGGTTCAACCACGGTAAGCTCGCCCGTGAGTGAATCCATTATGTATGCGCCTACCCTTATGTCGGGAGCCATCAGAGGATGGTTGCGGATCAGATCGGCCGTCTCGCGCACGGCATCGGTGGTATCAGTAAATCCATGCAGCCAGCCGTCGAGATCAATCCCGCAATGACGCATGAGTGTGATATGCTCGTCACTCACCCCACGTTCACGCATAAGATGAAGCATCTCCTGTGAATTCATCCCCTGCACACCGCAGCCTGTATGGCCTATTACCATTATCTCCTCAACTCCAAGCTCATATACCGCCACAAGCAGCGAGCGCATGGTGGAGTCGAAGGGATTTGTGATGGTGCCTCCCGCGTTTTTAATAATCTTCACATCGCCATTCTTAAAGCCGAGAGCCGCAGGGAGAAGCTCCACCAGACGGGTATCCATACATGTGACGATGGCAATACGTTTATCGGGGTACTTCGATGTCTCGTAACAGCGGTAGCCCCCTTCCGCCACAAAGCGACGGTTGTGCTGCAATATCTCTTCTATCATGGTTGCGAATGTTTTTATTTCCGTCTGCAAATTTCGGCAGACTTTTCCGGGTACACAATATTTTTTCATAGTTTCAGCAGCATGGGCATAAAAAAACGGAGCGTCTCGGCGACGACCCGTCTTTAAGGGATAATGAAGTATTTTATTTACTTTGCTCTAATTACTATTTTGTAAACTTAAACTATGAGTATTTTTTCCTGGTAAACAGATTCGGGCTATATTGTAACCTAAATTCTATTTGCGTGAGGAAGCACAGCTTCCTTTAACACGGTGGCAAAGTTAAAATAGTAATATTACACATGTGTTACATTTATTTCACAATTCAGCGCCATGCCGGCTTGTTAACATGTTTTAATACATTAATCCCTGTTTGTAACTTTTGTTAAAGCCAAAAAAGACGAAAAGAGTAGCCGATAAGGATGCAGGGTAAAAAAGTATTTGTAATTTTGCATTGATAATAAACAATACTCCGCACACATATTGCGACAAAACGGGAAAAGTAAAACTCATCACCATAAAAATCACATGAACAGTAAATCAATGTTACTGCTTGCAGCCACAGGCATGATAATGCTCACCGGCTGCAGCAAGAAGCTCAAAGGCTTCGAAGCTGACTACTTCACAGTAAATCCCAATCCTCTGGAAGTTGTAGGTGACCGTGTACCGGCTACCGTGACAGCTCGCGTTCCGGCAAAATTCTTTGTAAAGAACGCCCAAGTGACTGTAACACCCTATCTCGTTTTCGAAGGTAAGGAAGTTGCTTCGCAGCCCTACTCTTTCCAGGGTGAGAAAGTTCGCGGCAACAATCCCGTTATAAGCTATGACAATGGCGGCAGCGTCACCATTCCGGTAATGTATGAATACGAGCCCGAGATGATGAAGAGCCAGCTTGAGCTCGCATTCAATGTGACACAAGGCAAAAAGCAGTATGTGCTTCCCCGTGTGAAAGTGGCCAACGGAGTGGTTGCCACCGCAGCTCTGGCAGATGCCTCCACTGTGACACCGGCTCTGGCTCCCGACAAATTCCAGCGCATAATCAACGAGAAATACAACGCCGACATCCACTTCCTGATCAACCAGGCAAACATCCGCGACGGACAGCTCAAGACCGCCGAGATGCTTACCCTCAACGAAAAGATCAAGGATGCCAGCGCTGACAAGCAGCGTGAGATCGAAGAGATCAACATCTCCTCGTATGCCTCGCCCGAAGGCGCTCTCGACCTCAACACCCGTCTGGCCGAGAACCGTGAGAAGAACACCTCGGCTTACATGAAGAACCAGCTGAAGAAAGACAAGATCACCGAATTCGGCGAACTCACAGCAAACTTCACTCCCGAGGACTGGGAAGGCTTCCAGAAACTCGTTTCCGCAAGCAACATCCAGGACAAGGAGCTTATCCTGAGCGTACTCTCCATGTACAAGGATCCCGAGCAACGCGAGAAGGAGATCCGCAACCTCTCGTCGATCTTCGACCAGCTCGCAGAGCAGATCCTTCCCCAGCTGCGTAAATCGCGCATCACAGCTTCGATCAACGTGATCGGAAAGAGCGACGAAGAGATCCTGCAGGCTTTCGCCTCCAACCCCTCGTCTCTGACCGCTGACGAAATGCTGTATGCAGCTACACTGATGGAAGGAAACAACGACAAGATGAAGGTTTACAACACCGCAGCCGAACTGTTCCCCAACGACTACCGCGCTTTCAATGACCTTGGCCTCACCCAGTATGTAGCAGGCGACTATGACGCAGCCAAAGCCAACTTCGCCAAAGCTACCCGCATCGCTCCCGACGCGGCAGAACCCCAGATGAACCTCGGTCTGATCTCGCTGCTCAACAAGGACTACCGTCAGGCAAACCAGAAGTTCGGTGCCGCTGCCGGCCTCAACGAGCTTAACGACGCCATGGGTACATATTACCTCATGACAGGCGACGCCAACGCAGCCGTGAAGGCATTCGGCAACGCCAAGACCAACAATGCCGCTCTTGCACAGATCCTCGCAAAGGACTACAGCAAAGCAAAGAGCACTCTGGCCGGCATAAACGCTCCCAACGCGATGACATACTACCTCACCGCCATCCTCGGAGCACGCACCAACAACGACACTATGGTGAACAACAACCTGCGCAAGGCTGTAAAACTTGACCGCTCCCTCGCAGCCAAAGCTGCAAAGGACCTTGAGTTCCAGAACTTCAATCTTTCAGCTATCCTCTGATTGAAACCATAACATGATACGGCAGCGGAGACATCCCGGCGACGGGCTCCGCTGCCCTGTTTTTTTTATAAAGCCATATTAATGAAAGGCAACAACCGATCCAGACGCAAACAACCCACAAGAAGAGGAGCACGGCCACGCACCGACGCCGCAAACAGACGCCTGGGAGCAGTAGCCGGAGTGATAATTGTGCTTGTAGTGGCATGGCTCATATCAACAGCAAGATCGAACTCCGCCGAGACTAATGGCGGCGGACTGCGCATGCCGCCCGGAACATCCCTTGAGGAGGTGACCACCAACAGCGAAATGCCGGAATGGCTCATCCGATATCAGGGGTTCACGGTGTCGTTCAACTCCGAGACACACCAACCGAACTGGGTAGCGTGGGAACTTCTCGCCTCTGAAACCGACGGCGAGACCGCACGCGAAAAATCATCGGGATTCGCAGCCGACCCTAACGCACCGGGATGCGCACGGCCGGCAGACTATACACGGTCGGGATATGACCGGGGACATATGGCTCCGGCCGGCGACATGAAATGGAGCGCCCCTACCATGAACCAGTCATTCCTGATGACAAACATTTGTCCGCAAGCCGGCGAGCTGAACCGCGGCACATGGAAGAAACTGGAAGAGAAATGCCGCCAAAAAGCCGTAGCCGACAGTGCCGTGGTGATCGTATGTGGCCCTGTTTTCGATAAAGACAAACCACGGCGCACCATCGGGGAAACCGGAGTGGCTGTGCCTGACGGATTTTTCAAGGTAATACTTTCGCCATACACCGATCCACCCGCTGCAATAGGTTTCGTCATGCCGAACGGACCGGTGCCCGGCGGCATGCAGGAACATGCCGTGAGCGTGGACAGCGTGGAGAGACTTACAGGACATGACTTCTTCCATGCACTCCCCGACGAGATTGAAAACAAGGTGGAGGCACAGTGCGATTTCTCAAGATGGAGCCGCATAAGACCACGACACAAACACAAATAAGCGATATGCCACACCACCTGTGGCTGAATCAGAATTTAATCTAACACGAACAGAATTTGGATACTATCTGCGCCATATCCACACCTCCCGGAACAGGAGGCATCGCCGTGGCCCGCATCAGCGGACCATCGGCAATCGACATTGTTCAGAATATCTGGAAAGGGAAAGATCTTACAGGTGTGAAGTCACACACGGCACATCTGGGGATGATCGTCGACACCGATGATGGCAACGAGCCTCTGGACCAGGCCGTGGCCACGGTTTTCCGTAACCCCGCATCTTTCACCGGCGACGACGTGGTGGAGCTTGCGGTGCATGGCTCCACCTATATACAGAGTGCGCTCATCAACCTGCTGATCCGCCGTGGATGCCGCCTCGCCGAACCGGGAGAATTCACCCGCCGCGCTTTCGCTGCAGGAAAAATGGACCTCGCAGAAGCAGAAGGTGTGGCAGACGTGATAGCATCTACGTCGCGCGCGGCACACAGGGTGGCGATGTCGCAGATGCGCGGCGTGTTTTCCCGAAAACTTGAAACCCTGCGCGATCAGCTCGTAGACCTTGCTGCACTGCTCGAACTGGAGCTCGACTTCTCGGAGGAAGATGTGGAATTCGCCGACCGTGAACGCCTCAGGACACTTGCCGCAGAAACACTGGAGACAGTGACACGTCTGGCCGATTCTTTCGCCACCGGCAACGCCATACGCCACGGCATTCCGGTAGCCATCGTTGGCAGGCCGAATGCCGGAAAATCGTCGATCCTGAACATGCTGCTCGGAGACAACCGCGCGATTGTAAGCGACATTCCGGGGACCACACGCGACACCATAGAGGACACAGCCACAATAGAAGGCTATACCTACAGGTTCATCGATACGGCCGGTCTGCGGCATACCGATGACACAATCGAGAATCTCGGCATAAACCGCACATGGGAGAAAACTGCCAAGGCCAGAATCATTCTGTGGGTTCTCAGCCCCGATACCACCGGCGCCACTGACGACGCAGACACCCCAGACCGACTGTCGATTGAAGAGCTGTATCAAACCCTCCGGGAAACCATGCCGGAAGACGGCCGCCTGCTTACCATCGTAAACAAAACCGACCTCAACACCCCTGAGGAAACCGCCGCGCTGTCGGCACGCCTGCAGAAGCTGACCGGCGCTGCCCCACTGCACCTCTCTGCAACCCTGGACCATCCCGATAGCCTCCGGAAAGCGATCCATAAACTGTCGGCAGAAACGCTTGCCGACGCATCCGACGTGATCGTTGCCAACAGCCGCCATTACGAAGCCCTCCACAACGCCATAGCCCCCCTCACCCGCGTGCTCGACGCCCTGCAACCCACCCCCTATCCCCTCCCCTCCGACCTCATCGCCCAGGATGTCCGCGAATCCATCCACCACCTCTCCACCATCACCGGCGCCATCACCGCCCCCGACATCCTCACCACCATCTTCTCCCGCTTCTGCATCGGAAAGTAATTGACTGATTATTAATGCGTTACATTGATAACAATTGACTGTTACTGAACGATAAAACTTAAATCTTACAAGAACGCCTAATGCTGATAACTGTCAGTGTTAGGCGTTTTTATGCACTATTTTGTACGG
>CATJQX010000093.1 GCA_949742535.1 uncultured Muribaculaceae bacterium
ATTATCGTAGGATCTATCAACATCGGCTTCGGCATGAAACTCGGTCTCGCAGGCGGCCCGCTCGTAGTGGCTATCCTGCTGAGCCGCTTCGGATACAAGGTGAAACTTGTTACATACACCTCATCCTCAGCATCGCTGATGTTGCGTGAGCTCGGCATATGCCTCTTCCTCGCCGCCGTAGGCATAGGCGCCGGAAAAGGGTTCGCCGACACAGTGTTCAACTACACCGGTATGTGGTGGGTGATCTGGGGCTTCATAATCACCTTCGTACCACTGATGATAGTCGGTATCATCGCACGCGGTGTCTACAAGATCAACTTCCTTACCATCATGGGTATGATGTCAGGCGGTTACACCGATCCCCCAGCCCTGGCATATGCCAACAACTCCACCGGCAGCGACGCTCCCGCCGTGGCTTACTCAACGGTTTATCCGCTCACGATGTTCCTGCGTGTGGTTGCCGCCCAGGCTCTCGTGCTTGCACTGATGTAACAGAACATTGCTATAAAAAACATGGTGCCGGACAGCTGTCCGGCACCATGTTTTTTATATAGGCGCCCCTAATATAGTACAGTATTATTTGGCTCACATAATTGACTTCGCCATCGCTAACCGCACCACGGGCGACTTTCGCTATTATGTTTCGCCGAATTTTCCGTATATTTGCATGACCCTAAGCCCACGACATATGACAGAAAAAGAGATCCATAAAAAAGCCGAAGAGATGATACAGGGCCTTGTATTCACGCCTGAAAACATAACAAGCCTTGACAAGGATGACATATTTGTTTTCGGAAGCAATCTCGACGGCATGCATTTCGGAGGTGCCGCGCGCACGGCCGTGCTGAAATTCGGAGCGGAACTCGGACAGGGCGAAGGCATTCAGGGACAATCCTATGCCATCCCCACAATGCAGGGTGGAGTGGATACGATCAGGCCATACGTGGACCGGTTCATAGATCTCGCCTATGAATGGGACGAAAACACATTCTGGGTGACACGCATCGGATGCGGCATAGCCGGATTCAAGGATGAGGAGATAGCCCCGCTTTTCGACAAAGCTTTCGACCTTTACAACGTGAGGTTACCCCGCTCATTCGCCATAATAATCGTAGAGAACCGCCTGCGCAAACAATACGAAATTTCATAAGTAGCTGGTCTTACTTATTTTAATGTTTGTTCGAGAAACATTGAAATAATCTGACCGGTAAATAAAATAATTTTGAACTGTTACTTAACCAACAACAAATACGACATGAAAAAACTGATTATAACCGCTTTTCTGAGTGTAGTGTGCACTGTTGCCGCAGTGGCGGCACAATACAAGGAGATACATGATATCTCCTATTCCGCCAACACGGACGCTTATTCCACCGAAAGGTGCAAACTTGATGTATATTACCCGACCGACATGACCGACGTGCCTGTGGTAGTATGGTTCCATGGCGGAGGACTCACCGGAGGAGGCAAATTCATACCTGCCGAATTCAAGGATAAAGGCATTGCCGTGGTGGCTGTGAACTATCGCCTCCTTCCTAAAGCCGAACTCGCCGAAGTAATCGACGATGCGGCAGCCGCAGTGGCATGGACCATGAAAAACGCCGCGCAATACAACGGAAATCCACACAAAATCGTAGTCAGCGGCCACTCGGCAGGAGGGTACCTCACGAGCATGGTGGGACTTGACAAAAAATATCTTGCAAAATACGGCATGGATCCGGATTCGCTGGCGGCTCTCATGCCCATGAGCGGACAGGTAATAACACATTTCGCCCAACGCAAAAACAAAGGAATGGGTGAACTGCAACCGCTTATCGACGAAACTGCCCCGCTCTATCATGTGCGCCCCGACTGTCCCCCCTACGTGATAGTGACCGGCGACCGCGAGGATGAACTTTTCGGCCGATATGAGGAGAACGCATACATGTGGCGCATGATGAAACTTGTGGGACACCCCGATGTCTCCATCTATGAGCTTGACGGCCATAACCACGGCGACATGGTCGGCCCCGGCCTTACCATAGCGCTAAAGAATATGGACCGGCTGCTTAAAAACAGATGAACTTCCGGCTCATGCGGCGCTGAGGCGACACATTTGTCATGCAGTTGCGAAAAGCGGTGCTGAAGGGTGAAAGCGCACGGCCCGGCGCAGTGAGCATCCACGGTCGCGGTTGCGGAAATGCAGCGTCACCAGCCCCGTGACATTGCCAAGCGCCCTGCCTGCCACCGCCAGAAGTTCCCTCACGGAACTTACGCCGCTGAAAGAGCACTCAAGCAGCTGACGGTCGCATTGCATTGCCGAGACAAATATCACGTCGGCCGGCTGCACTACAAATTCATTATCAGATAAGGTTGAAAACGTTCTGCCGGACAATCCGCATACATTGGCGGAAGTGCGGGAGGAATATGTGGCAAGAGAGATCATATTTTTATGTTTAAAAGGTGAACAACTGATTTACACCACAAAGGTAGGCCGCAGGTGTGCCAACTATTTTCACCACTTCCTTAACGAATTTTAAAAACGTCCGCAGCCCACGATTATTTTGTAAATTTGTAATCAATTAATTAAGCAAGTAAGACTAACCGCACATTTTCAGAAATGTTAGACAAGATAAATGCGCTTAAGGCCGAAGTAGAGGCTCTCAAGGCTTCTTCGGCAGAGGAGGTAGAGGCACTCCGCCTCAAATACCTGAGCAAGAAAGGAGCTGTGAACCAGCTTATGGCCGACTTCCGCAATGTGGCAGCCGACCAGAAAAAAGCCATCGGCATGGCCATCAACGAGCTCAAGACCCTCGCCACAGACAAAATCAACGCACTCAAGGAGGCAACAGAGCTTGCTGAGGATGGCGTTGACGAAATAGATCTTACCCGCACGGCAACCCCGATGCCTCTGGGCACCCGCCATCCGCTGTCGCTTGTGCGCCAGGAGATCATCTCGATCTTCGGTAGACTTGGATACGCGGTAGAGCAGGGTCCGGAAATTGAGGATGACTGGCATGTATTCTCAGCCCTGAACTTCGCGGCAGACCATCCCGCCCGCGACATGCAGGATACATTCTTCATACAGCGCAATCCCGACGTGCTTCTGCGCACTCACACCTCGTCGGTACAGACCCGCGTGATGGAGCACTCCAAACCGCCTATCCGCATCCTCTGCCCGGGACGTGTGTACCGCAACGAGGCGATCTCTGCCCGTGCACACTGCTTCTTCCATCAGGTAGAGGGACTGTATGTTGACAAAGGGGTGTCGTTCGCCGACCTCAAACAGTCGCTTCTCTATTTCGCACGCGAGATGTTCGGTCCTGAGACAAAAATCCGTCTGCGTCCGAGCTACTTCCCCTTCACCGAGCCTTCTGCTGAAATGGATATAAGCTGCAACCTCTGCGGAGGTAAAGGCTGCCCGTTCTGCAAAGGGACAGGATGGGTGGAGATTCTCGGCTGCGGCATGGTGGATCCCAATGTACTCGAGGCATGCGGCATAGACTCGAAGGAGTATTCCGGTTTCGCTTTCGGCATGGGTGTGGAACGCATCACCAACCTGAAATACAGAGTCAACGACTTGCGTCTCTTCTCTGAAAACGACCGTCGTTTCCTAAGCGAGTTCACACACGCACACTGATTTCAAGTAAGTCATGAAAATTACGACTTACATGCTGTAAAACAGGCATATCCGACGATGCCACAGACATATGACATACTGCTTGTAGCGGCTGGAGGCGCCATCGGCGCCATCAGCCGCTTCTTAGTGCAGCAATGCGCCCTCTCACCATACGAAAAATATGTGCACACGCTCGGCGTGAACCTTACAGGATGTTTAGCCATAGGTGTGGTATGGGCGCTCCTGACACACTTCGGAGCGCCGCAATGGATGCACCGCCTGCTGATAGCCGGCTTTCTGGGAGGATATACCACATTCTCGGCATTCGCGCTCGACAGCATGCAGCTCATCCAAGCAGGCAGACCGCTGACTGCCATAACCTATGTGGTGCTGTCCGTAGCCGGAGGACTGGCCGCATGCATAGGCGCATATTATCTTACCAGACAACTCCTATAAGCCACAGATACCTATGACCGTAAAAGAGCGTTATGCCAAAGCACTCGAGTGGTTTGCCGCCGAGATGCCCGCTCCGCAGACAGAACTCAAATATGACAACCCGTTTCACCTGCTGATAGCCGTGATACTCTCGGCACAATGCACAGATAAACGGGTGAACATGATCACCCCTCCCCTTTTCGAGGCATATCCCGACGCAGCTTCACTGGCCGCCGCCACCCCTGAAGAGGTATTCGCGTATATCAAATCTGTCTCATATCCCAACAACAAGACACGCTCGATCATAGGAGCCGCCCGCACTATCACCGAAGAATTCGGAGGAGAGGTACCCGACAATATAGACGACCTGATGCGCATACCGGGAGTGGGGCGCAAAACAGCCAACGTGATGCTTGCCGTAGTGTGGAACCGCGCCGCGATGGCGGTAGACACACATGTGTTCCGCGTATCGGAACGCATAGGACTTACCACTAACTCCAAAAATCCGCTTACAACCGAAAAAGCGCTGATGAAAAATATACCGGAGGAACTGATACCGATGGCTCACCACTGGCTTATATTACACGGACGGTATGTATGCAAGGCACGCCGCCCCGATTGCCTCAACTGCGGTCTGACCGCCATATGCCGGTATTATCAAAAAGAGGGCAAACAATCTCCACAGATCCGTTAACTTAACAGACCCATAGCCACTTGGACAATATATTCCTGTTCATAATAGAAGTCATAGGCACTTTCGCCTTCGCCATAAGCGGAATACGCCTCGCCGCTTTTCACCGTTTCGACTGGTTCGGAGCCTACACCGTAGGTCTGGTCACAGCCATCGGGGGAGGAACCCTGCGCGACCTTCTGCTCGGGATAGACGTATTCTGGATGCAGACATGGATATACCTCGGTGTGACAGCCGCATCGCTTGCCGTTGTAATCCTTTTCCGCAAGCTGCTGGTAAGCAGCAACCGGATGCTTTTCATTTTCGACACATTGGGTCTGGCGCTTTTCGTAGTGATAGGAATACAGAAATCCCTCGCCGAGGATTATCCCATGTGGGTGGCCATAGTGATGGGAGGTATCACCGGATCGTTCGGAGGGGTGCTCAGGGATATCCTCATCAACCAGGAACCGCTCTTTTTCCGTAAGGACATCTATGCCACAGCATGTCTGGCCGGCGGCATGGCATACTGGGCAGTCGGTGCCGTGGGAGGATCAGATTTCGCAGCACAGAGCCTCTGCGCGCTCACCATCATAATACTGCGCATGTGTGCCTTGCGATGGAACTGGTCATTGCCGATCCTTTCATATGAAAGCGATACCACGCAGCAGACCGCACAGCAACAAGGGCCCTGGCTATCAAACATGCAGCAACTCCCGCCTAAAAAACGGAGACACAAAAAGAAAAAAAGATAAGTTACACTTATTAAAATTATTACGCATAAATATAGATGGCTACAGAAAGCTCCACACGGCAGACAGCGAGCCAATTCATAAAATATGTGATAGTGGGAGGGATCAATACGTTTGTGACCCTCGCGGTGATATTCCTTCTGAAATCAGTGGCGGGTGTAAATCCGTATATCGCCAATGCTACCGGTTACGCAGCCGGTCTGGTAAACTCATTTCTGTGGAACCGGACCTGGGTATTCCACTCTGCGGGTGAACGCAAACGCGAGGCCACACGCTTCATGGCAGGATTTGCATGCTGCTATCTGCTGCAATTGTTTATCGTATGGGGACTTTCCACCCATACCGGCCTAAACGGCCTCCTTATCCATATACCATTGAAGAGCATACCATTCCTGCACGATGAATTCACCCTCTCGGGATACGGCATAGCCACACTAACAGGAATGGCCGTCTATACGATAGCCAATTTTCTCTACAACCGCCTGATAACATTCAGATAATTCCGGTCACAGCATCGCCCGGGGATCAATCGAAGACCCCTTCGAGCGACTCTTCAACCTCCGGAGTCTCCTCCACATAGTCGTAGAATTCCTTGTCGCATAGATTCGAGAAATCCACATTAAAGGTGGTATTCTGCGAATACGGCAGTGAGGGATCTGCATACACCTTGCTCATATACAGACCGTAGATCGGGAGCGCCATAGCCGCGCCCTGACCATGGGCCATCGTATTGAAATGTATGTAACGCTCGTCACCTCCAACCCATACTCCCGATACGAGATCGGGGGTAAAGCCCATAAACCATCCGTCGGCATTATAGTTGGTGGTACCGGTCTTGCCACCCATCTGTGCCGTGATATTATAAGGAGCGCGACGCACACGGTTGCCGGTACCGCCATCAACGACGTTAAGCAGCATCGACAGTATCTTGGCATAGGCTTTTTCCGAAATGACCTCGGTATGGCGTGTGGTGAACTCCGATATGGTATTGCCGTTGGCATCGGCGATAGCGGTCACATATACAGGATCGGCGCGCATTCCGTTGTTGGCATATGCCGTGTACGCGCCTACCATCTCCCTGATCGAGACCTCGCATGATCCGAGACAGATCGACATTACCGGGTCAAGATGGTTCGTTATACCGAAATTATGCATGTTGCGCACCAGTGTCGTAGGTGACAGCTGCGCCATCAGACGTGCCGAAATCCAGTTGTTGGAGTTGGTGAGCGCCCATCGCAGATCCACCATCTCACCTACGCGCGCCGACCCGGCGTTGCGCGGCGCCCATACTTTGCCGGTCTCGTCGTGGAACACGGGTTGGGTGTTCGACATCATGTCGCATGGGGTGAAATCCTCCTCCATGGCATAGGTATAAAGGAAGGGTTTGATTGTAGAACCTATCTGGCGGCGCCCTGTGGCTGCCATGTCATACTGGAAGAAGGTGAAATTCGGCCCTCCGACATATGCCTTCACCAGACCCGTGCGCGGATCCATCGACATGAATCCCGTGCGAAGGAAATGTTTCTGGTAAAGCAGCGAGTCGCGCGGCGTCATTACCGTATCCACCACACCGTCATATGAGAACACATTCATCTCGCGTGGAGTGTTGAACGCAGTGTTTATCTCACTTTCCGATGCTCCGGCCTGTTTCATCACACGGTAGCGCTCGGTCTGCTTTATGGCATGGTCTATAAGTGATTGCACCTTTACTTTGCCAAGCTCCTCGGCATTTGATGTATACGGCGCCGTCTTGGAGTTGCGCTTCTCACGGAAAAAGGCGTCCTGCAGCGAACTCATATGCTTCCGCACCGCCTCCTCGGCATAGCGCTGCATACGGGAGTCTATGGAGGTGTAGATCTTGAGGCCGTCGGTATATATGTCGTATTTAGAACCGTCGGGCTTGGGATTCTTCTCAATCCATCCGAAAAGCGGATTGTCCTCCCACGCGATAGAATCGTCAACAAATTTCTGTTTCTCCCAACCGCGGTAATCGGAACGCACAGGCTTTTTAGCCGTGAGTATGCGCCGCAGCTCCTCACGGAAGTAAGGCGCAAGTCCCTCCTTATGGTCCACACGGTTGAATTTAAGCTCCAGAGGAAGTTTTTTCAAGGAGTCTACCTGGGCGGCAGTGAGCATGCCGCTCTTCTCCATCTGCTCGAAAACCACATTACGGCGTAATCTCACACGCTCGTTATGACGCACGGGATTATAATATGAGGGGTTTTTGACCATACCGACAAGCGTGGCGGCCTCCTCAATGGTCAGATCCTGCGGGGCTTTGCTGAAATACACATATGCAGCCGATTTTATGCCCACAGCATTGTAAAGGAAATCAAACTGGTTGAGATACATCTTAAGTATCTCGTCTTTGGAATAATAGCGCTCGAGCTTGACTGCGATCATCCACTCGATCGGCTTCTGCATGGCGCGGCTGAGAAAGGTTGATGTCGAGGGGCTGTAGAGCTGCTTTGCGAGCTGCTGGGTGAGCGTGGAACCGCCGCCGGCATTCTTGTTCTGCATGATAAGTGTCTTGACCAACACGCGCATCACAGCACGCATGTCGATGCCGGAGTGATCCTCGAAACGCGCGTCTTCTGTGGCTATAAGAGCGTCGATAACATGCTGGGAAATCTCGGAATAGTCGGCATATACACGGTTGCCCGAATTTCGGTAATAGCGCCCCATCTCCTCGCCGTCGGCAGTATACAGAACCGTGGCAAATTTGTCGTTGGGGTTCTTAAGCTCCTCTATTTCCGGCATATAGCCGATCCATCCGTTATATATAAGAATAAAAAACAATATCAGAGCCGCGAATCCAAGGAAGAAGATTCGCCACATCCAATGTATTATCCTGCGGTTTCTGACAGTCTTTTTATTTGGGTCGCTTGAAAATGCGCTCATTACCTGATCAACAATTTACAATTAAAAAGCACAAGGAGTAGTCCTCATATTTCCAAACGGCAAAGTTAGCAAATTATTTGCGAAATAATTGCTATTTTTGCAAAGTTAAACAGCAAAGTAAGTCATGAAAATCATTCCGCATAAAACATATAACATGCTTTATATTATCTGTGGCATCCTTTCGCAACTTTTCGCCCTCATTTTAAATCGTGTAGCCCACTACACTCCTTCATCTTCGGACAAAAACCGACTGAAAGTATGCTCCCAGATAATTTAAAACAATTTCCACGACTTACTTATCCATACAATGAGCCATAATACCACTCAACCTATAGACAGAGAGTTACCCGAGTTTTCACGCATGCAGCAGGTAAAACGCCACTTTTTCGCCATGCGCAACGGCATGCTTGCAGACCAGATGAGATCGCGCGGGCTTTCCTATAAGGTGAATTTCGGCCTTAACATACCTCAGATAAAGGAGATTGCCGCTGACCTCCTCGCTTCCGGCATGACCTCCTCTGAGCAGCTTGAGCTTGCCTGCCGCCTGTGGGAGAATATGAACACCCGCGAGAGCCGTCTGTTGGCCCCGATGATATTCCCGGCCGACATAATGCCGCGCGAGACAGCCCGGCTGTGGCTTTCGGAAGCCCAGACTACCGAGATTGCCGATCACCTGTGCCACTCACTACTGCGCCGGCTACCTTTCGCGGCTGAGATAGCCACAGAACTTTTCTATACCCCGGAAGCCACGTCGATGCAACGCTATTCCTCCCTGCGCCTGCTTCTGAACCTTGTGGCAACAGGGCGGATGGATCCCGCGCCCCTTGAACCTCTCGCCTCAGCTGCGCTCAATGATACGGTTGCCAGACCTGTAGCCCGTCAGCTGATGGAAGAGATAGAGTTCTCGAAAGAGATCTGACCTTCCGACGCAGATATTGAGCCTGCGCCAGTGAGACATGCCATATCCCCAAAAAGACAATCAGCCCCTATGCCGGTTTTATCCAACGGCATAGGGGCTGATACAGTCAAATATATTCCGTCGATTGCCGATCAGCGGAGACGCAGATAGGAATATCCGAAACGCTCGAAAGCGGCACGGTCAAGCGCCTCACGGTCGGCGGGATTGGCTATGGAAATCATAAGACGGGCACGCTCGGGAAGCGACTTACCGAGCAGGTTGACCGCACCATGTTCAGTAACGACATAGTTGGACTGGAAGCGCGTGGTAACCACTCCGGCGCCGGGTGTAAGCACTGGTTTGATCTTGCCGACACCTTTACTTGTCGTAGAGGTCATGGCGATAACCGAGATTCCCCCTTCGCTGCGGGAAGCTCCATATACGAAATCATGCTGTCCGCCGACACCGGAGAAGATGCGTGTGCCGATGGAGTCGGCGCAGATCTGGCCGGTAAGATCTATTTCCAGACAGGAGTTGATGGAGGTGACGCGAGGGTTCTGTGCGATTATAAAAGGATCGTTGGTGTATGCCACATCCTTGAATATCATCTCCTTGTTATAATCCATGAGATCATATAGCTTCCGGGAGCCAAGAGCGAGACATGCCACCGATTTGCCTGGCATTACTTTTTTCTGCGAGTTGTCTATTACACCGCTTTCAATCAGCGGAAGCACACCGTCGGTCATGGCTTCGGTATGCAGCCCGAGATGCTTGTGGTCACTGAGGGCGCGTATCACGGCATTGGGGATTCCCCCTACACCGATCTGAAGTGTGGCGCCATCGGGTATCAGGGCCGCCACGGCATTGCCTATGGCGGTCTCAACCTCACCTGGCTCCGGAGTGGGCACCTCCACCAACGGGTCGTCGACAAGAACGGCAGCTGTGATTTTCGACATATGGATCACCGGATCGCCGTAGCTGAATGGCATGTGCGGATTGATCTGTGCGATGACGGTGCGGGCGCACTCTGTGGCGGAAAACGCCAGATCGGCGCTTACACCGTAACTCACATAACCGTCGGCATCGGGCATCGAGCAGTTTAGGAGCACAACATCTGACTTCCAGACGCCGCTTCTGAACAGCTGAGGCACCTCGCCGAGAAATCGTGGCGTAGTGGCGCCATATCCTTCTCCTATCCACCGGCGCACATTGTTGGAAACAAAGCAGGTATCAACAAGGAAAGAATCCTTGAACTCCTCGCGGCAGTATGGCGCCTCACGGTTTGACACCGAAAAACCGGAATGCAACACTACACCGCGCAGTTCATGCCCCCGGCGTGTCATGGCATCCACAAGTGTCTCGGGGATGGATGTACTCCCCTGGATATAGACATGATCTCCGCTCTTTATGAGCTTAACGGCCTCGTCGGCCGACATTATATTGGGATAATTCATATTGTTTATCGGTCTTCATGCGACAGGATGATCACGGTGGAAAGCCGCAAGGCGTTCAGACAGGCGTCGGAAAGCATCGTCATCGGAGAGGAGGCTTACGCAAACGCGCACACCCTCCTGGCGGCTTCCTGTGGATGGCAACGAAATGGTGGACACACCGTATCTCAGCAATTCCTTCTGCAAATGGTCTCCAGTCATGCCCGGATATCCCATCGTGAAGAAAAAGCCGTCGGAGATAGGCTGGTCACCATCCATGGCATATACCAGGTGGAAACCGTTGTCAAGGAAACATTTTTTGGCAAGGGCAGCACGACGGCCATACTCGCGGGTCTCCTTCACGAAATCGAGTTTCCCCTCGACGGCCGCCTCGAGCATGGCGGCAAAAGCATGCTGTGCCGAGTGGGTGGTACCGGAAGAGGCACAATATAGCACCCCATAGATGTAGGCGTCGCCGAAAGTAGGCATCTCGTAGAACTGCTCGAAGAACGGATACACACGGTCGGCCACGGCGGGCGACATGCACACCATGGCGATGCGCTGGCCGGCGTAACTGAAAATTTTCGATGCTGAGACGAGCATTATCACCCGGTCTGTCCATTTGGCCACCGTCGGCACGAAAGGTGCCTGATATGGAACTCCATAACGGGTGCGGAAATCCATCCCCAGATATGCATGGTCCTCTATTATAATCACATCATGTTTCTCGGCCATACGGGCGATGATGGCATATTCCTCTGCCGTGAGGTTGGTCCAGGCCGGATTGTTGGGATTGTTGTAGAGTATGGCGGTGATATTGCCTTTCGACAGCATGGCGTCAAGACGCTCCTCCAGAGCGGCCCCGCGGCAATCGTAGAAATCGAGCGACTCCTGTTTCAGGCCAATAAGTTTTGCCTGGTTATGCTGCGCCGGGAAGCCGGGATCAAGGAAGAGTATGGTGTCGCGCCCCGGAAGTCTCTGCCCGAGCAGAAGAAACAGTGTGAAAGTAGCCTGCATGGATCCCACGGTCGGCACGATGCAACGCGGCGGAATATCCACATCGAGAAACGCTTTCAGAAACTTGCTTCCGTTCTCTTTCAGCGACGGAATGCCTGCAATGTTGGGATATTGGTTGGCAATGCCTGTCAGGAGCGCGGCGCGCTCGGCCTCTATCCCAACCGGTGATGCGGGAAGGCCCGGATTTCCCATCTCGAGGTGCACGAAAGGCTCACCCAGATGATGCTCAAGGCGCACGGCGAGCGAAAGGATCTGGCGTATTGTAGCCGATGCGATGTTGGGAATGTTCATCGCATTCATTTCCTGTTCAAGAAGGTCGTGTGATACGGGTATCATAAATTCCAAAACAAATTCAACCGGTTACTGATTATTTCTCGTCGGAGCGGGAACGGGCAACGCCAGCACGGAATGCAGCCAGGTTGCATTCCACAATCTTTTCACCTTTCGGCATGAACACAGTGCGTATGCCATCCTCGATCTTCTCCTGAGGGATGCCGATAAAAGGAGCCGCGGCACCGAGGAGCACCATGTTGGAGGCACGCACCGTAGCCACCTCTTTGGCCACGGTATCCATGTCGAACGCCACGGTGCGGGCGCGCGCTGAGAGAGCGTCTGCAATACCTTCCTGTTCGGGATAATTAGGTATGTTGACAAAAGGCGTGGTGTTGGTCACGATCCATCCTTCCGGCCTTAGCCACTGTATGTAACGCAGTGCCTCCATAGGCTCGAGCGACACGATCATGTCGGCTTTCCCCTGAGGTATCAGATCGGAAGAGATAGGCGATGAACTCAGACGAAGGCACGACATGACATCGCCGCCGCGCTGGCTCATGCCATGCACTTCCGCCTGTTTCAGATACAGATTGTCTGCCAAAGCCGCCGCTCCGAGTATGGTGGCGATAGAAAGGATACCCTGTCCTCCGACTCCGGCAAGTATAATATCGGATTTCATATTTCAATATCTTAGAGGGTGCAATCAAAAATTTATTGTTTTTTACCTTTGGCGTGGCGACGCGCAGTCTGTATGCATTCACGCCGCGGCACTATAACCGACACTCCTTCATATGCGAATTCCTCTGAGAAGAGCGCTTTCATCTCTTCGAAGTTCTTCGGAAGAGAGTCTATCGTGCGCACATGCGCCGGATCGGCTCCGAGACCAATGCAAATTTCCTCCAGTTTTCCCGTGCCCTGCGAATCCTGGCCACCGGTCATACCGGTAGTAAGATTATCTGATATTATCACCGTCACGGGGGTATTTTCATTTATTGCGTCAAGCAATCCTGTCATGCCGGAATGCGTGAATGTGGAGTCACCTATAATTGCCACTGCCGGTCGCACTCCTGCATCAGCCGCGCCCTTTGCCATTGTGATCGACGCTCCCATATCCACGCAAGTGTCGATGGCATTGAATGGAGCGAGCCACCCGAGGGTATAGCACCCGATGTCGCCGAACACCTTTGCAGAGGGTGTGGCTTCAAGGGCCGCGTTAAGGGCTGCATACACATCGCGGTGACCGCACCCCTGGCACAAGGCCGGCGGACGGGGCACCACTATCTGCGACGCCTCCGGAGCCTCGGTGAGAAGCTCGTAAGCCATGTCCGGAACCAGTTTCGCCAGACCGGCGGCAATACTGTCGGGGGTAAGTTCCCCGGTAAGAGGAAGTATGCCGTCGAGTTTGCCGCGCACTTTCACTCCGCGGTCAAGCACCCCGCGGAGCGCTTTCTCTATTACCGGCTGCCCCTCCTCCACGACAAAAATCTGATCGCACGCATCGGCAAGACCGGCAACAGGACTTACAGGCAGAGGATATTGCGAAATCTTCAACATCGGGAACGGACATCCCTCGCCGAAACACTCGTTCACATAATTGGCGGCTATTCCGGATACAAGAATACCGATGCGGCGGTCGGTGCCCGGGGTAAGACTGTTGAACGGAGAGCGGGCTGCTTCATCCTCCATGAGTTTGCGGTCTTCAAGCAACTGACGGTAACGCACACGCGAATTACCCGGCATGAGCACCCACTGGCGCGGATTTTCGGGATAATGCAGCCCGTTTTCTGGAGCAGCGTTGTCATCCACCTCCACCACAGAGCGGGAATGGGCGAGGCGAGTGACCATACGCACCATCACAGGCACTTTCAGGCGCTCGGAAAGCGCAAAGCCATACGATGCCATATCGTATGCCTCCTGCTGTGTGGATGGTTCCAGCAAGGGCATGATGGCAAAATCGGCATAAAAACGGGAGTCCTGCTCGTTCTGCGACGAATGCATTGACGGATCGTCGGCAGAGATGACAAGCATTCCCCCGTTGGCGCCGGTCATGGCGGAGTTTACGAACGGGTCGGCAGCCACATTAAGCCCCACATGTTTCATTGAAACCATCGATCGCTTGCCGCAGAACGACATTCCGAGTGCTTCTTCGAGAGCGGTTTTCTCGTTTGATGACCAATGGGAGTGGATCTTCCTCTCACGGGCCACATCGTTGGACTGCACATACTCGAGAATTTCAGTGGACGGTGTGCCAGGATAAGCATAGGCACCCGATAATCCGGCATTAATGGCGCCAAGGGCCAATGCCTCGTCGCCAAGTAAAAGTTTTCTGGTACTCATGGTTAGACTTTTCGTTATGCGGAGAGAGAAGAACAACCCTCTTTTCCCCCCCTCACATGGCAAATTTACGAAACCGGAGCCGTATTTCCCTCCACTTCCCTTATGTTATGCAACATATTCGCCGACAAAGAAATCCATCACCATCCCTAATGGTGGTCACCTTTCATGCTGCCCCAAACTCCGCACCTATTCAATTCGCACTTTTTCCACCCTTGCCAACACCCACCGCATAAAGAGACGCGATCACCACGAGTGTCAGCAGCTCGGCCATAGGTATCGCAAGCCATAGCCCACAGGCTCCAAGCAAGCGAGGAAGTAGCATGAAGCCGGGCACCATAAACACCACTCCCCGCAGAAGCATGTATATTATGGAGCGAACAGACTGCTCACGGCTCTGATAATAACCGATGAACGTGATGTTCAGCGCAAAGAAAAGAGCACAAACGCCAAGCAAAGGCAGTCCCTCCACAGCAAGCGAATAAGCCGCCTCTGCCGGATCAAGGAATATGCCCGACAACACCGGGGCACCGATCCACATCAAGACCGAAACAGCCAATCCGCAGATGCAGGCTGCAATGACCGATATTCTCAGCGCCTGACTTACACGCCCCAGATGTCCGGCTCCGTAATTGTAGCTGATGATCGGCTGCGACGCCTGTGCCACAGCATTGCTTATGGAGAATATAAGCGGAAACAGATAACAGCCTATGCTGAATGCCGCCACTCCCGCCTCACCGAGATATGACAGAAACATATAGTTGCCGGTGACCATCATTATACCGATAGAGAACTCCGCGATGAATGTGGCGAGCCCTATTTTTATCATATAGCCGATATTTCGAAGCGAGAGCATCAGCGATTTCACAGAAATCTTCAGACGATAGAATTTCAACTTG
>CATJQX010000094.1 GCA_949742535.1 uncultured Muribaculaceae bacterium
CAGACAAGAAATATAGAGAACGAATAATACCGAACGATGAATTTACCGCGGCCTATTATCTCATTTCCCTGAAAAAGACAATATTACCTACCTAAAATCAACAATATGAACTATCTGACAACTGACAAACTTGTGATCGTGGGTGCAGCCGGCATGATCGGCTCGAATATGGCCCAGACAGCCATTATGATGGGGCTTACCCCCAATATCTGCCTCTACGATCCCTATGGCCCTGCCCTGGAGGGTGTGGCCGAAGAACTCCGCCATTGTGGTTTCGAGGGACTTAACCTCACATACACAACCGACGTGAAAGAAGCGCTCACAGGCGCCAAATATATAGTAAACTCAGGTGGTGCCGCCCGTAAGGCAGGCATGACACGTGAGGATCTTCTCAAGGGCAACGCCGCCATCGCCGAGCAGTTCGGCAAGGATGTACGCGCATACTGCCCCGACGTCCGCCACATCGTGGTAGTGTTCAACCCCGCCGACATTACCGGCCTGGTAACCCTGCTCTATTCAGGCCTGAAGCCTTCGCAGGTAACCACTCTGGCAGCACTTGACAGCACACGTCTGCGCAGCGAGCTTGCCAAATACTTCGGCATCCCCGCCGACGACATTGTAAACAGCCGCACATACGGCGGTCACGGCGAGCAGATGGCAGTCTTCGCCTCCACCACGATGATGAACGGCAAACCGCTTACCGAGATCGTCGGCACCGAGAAACTCCCCGAAAAAGACTGGGAAGAGATCAAGGTCAAGGTGGTACAGGGCGGAAAGAACATCATCGACCTGCGCGGCCGCTCTTCGTTCCAGAGCCCGGCCTACCTCAGCATCGAGATGATCGGCGCCGCTATGGGTGGCAAACCGTTCCGCTGGCCTGCAGGCGTATACGTAAACAACGACCGCTACCAGCACATCATGATGGCGATGGAAACCACCATCACCAAAGACGGCGTGAAAGTGATGCCCGTGAAAGGCACACCCGCCGAAGAGGAAGCCCTTGACAAGAGCTACCGTCACCTCTGCGCTCTCCGCGACGAAGTGATCTCCCTCGGCATCATGCCCCCCATCGACCAGTGGAGCAAACTCAACAGCAATCTTGGGTAAAGCAAGAAGCATTAGAAGTCAAGCAAGAATAGTTTTGCTGATGGCTCTGATTCCTCTGATTTCTCTGATGGCTCTGATCCCAGATACAAAAATCTATTCTTGCTTGACTTCCAATGCTCTTGCTTCTAACGCTCTTAAATTCACCATTATTCTGCCAACGGCAGGGTAATGGTGAATTTTGTTCCTTCCCCCGGCTCGCTCCAGCTTACGAAAATCTTGCCCATGTGATATTGCTCGATGATGCGCTTGGCAAGAGTGAGGCCGAGACCCCATCCACGTTTTTTCGTGGTGTAGCCGGGATTGAATACCGTTTTCTGGTTCTTACGGGGGATACCGCGGCCGGTGTCGGTAACATTTATCACCGCCCGTTTCCCCTCACGCAGTGTCTCGATGGAAATTTTCCCGGAACCTTCCATCGCATCCACAGCATTCTTGATGAGGTTTTCCATCACCCACTCGAAAAGCGGGGCGCTCAGACGCACAGGCAGTTCCTCGTCGCAGAGGTGCACCGAAAGCTCTATCCGCGATGATATGCGGGTACCCATATACGACGCCGCATGCCCTATCACAGGATTCAGATTCTCGACATCCATCTGCGGGCGCGATCCTATTTTTGAAAAACGGCTCGCTATGGTGCTCAGCCGGTTCACATCCTTGTTCATCTCACGCACAGTCTCCTCGTCTACCCCCATCGCCTGCAGTAGCTCCATCCATGCCATGAGGGAGCTGATAGGGGTGCCGAGCTGATGGGCAGTCTCCTTTGAAAGACCCACCCACACCTTGTTCTGTTCGGCGCGCCTCGTGGAGTTCACGGCATAATATACCACAAAAATAAAGGCAAGCATTATGCCGAGCTGCACATACGGATAGTAGCTCAGTCTTTTAAGCAGCTTTGAATCGTCGTAGTAGAGATGCTGCAGATTGTCGGGCGATATGATGATGTGGATCACATTGGCGCTATGGCGCAATGCCTCAAGCCGCCGGTGCAGAAACGCCTCGTTGGCATCAGACAGGAAGTATGGGGCAAGGGAATCCACCTCCTCGGGAAGATCGAAATTGCGGTGGAGCAGTATGTGCCCCTCGTCATCGGTCAGCAGCACCGGTATGGTATGGTTCCTCTCTATTATGGAAAAAAGGAAGTCTATGTTTTCGGCCGCGGAGGCATCGTCGTTCTGCCCTAAGTCGGCAATCTGTTTGGTGGCGTCGGCCCATATCTGCATGCGCTCGCGCTCCTGCACGGCAAGATCGTTTACAAGACTGTTGGAGACATAAATAAAAAACGCCACCAGAGCCACAGACACTATCAGGAACGCAGCCAGACCGAAACGCCTTATCTCGTATATATTCATCTGTTCAGTCCTTTTCGCGTTGTTCTATCCATCGCGCCACGGCATCCTCGGTATTGCGGCCTATGACCACATCGGCTTTCGCCTTCACTTCGGGAAGGGCGTTCTCCACAGCCACCGCCACATCGGCCACTGCCATCATGGGCAGGTCGTTAAGATTGTCGCCGAAAACCACAACCTCGTCTGCCTCCACTTTCCGTGCCATCGCACGCACGGCCGACGCCTTCGATACCCCCGGGGCATAAATGTCGATAAGGCCTGTTTCGGGAATGAACACATCGGGATACCATGCGGCAGCGCATGAGGTGGCGCCGTTGAGTTCCGCCACCAGATGTTCCACCATCTTCACCGGACCGATGGCGAAGAAGAGTGCCACACTATCCCACCTCGACGGCTGCTGGTCAAGATGGAACCGCTTGAGTTCGAGATGGCGCCGCTCCTGATAGAAACCGTTCTCGCGCGAAGTCATCGCCGCCGGATGATAGACATTGAGGAAACTGTTTCCGCTGAGACAGTACACGAACGGATTGAGGCCGTCGGCCGCGAACACGTCGCGTATCTTCAGGGCATCCTCCTCCGGGATGGTGATGCAACTCTCGAAAGTGCGGCTATCCCTGTTCCACTCCCCTGCGCCTGTCATCACAATCGCAGGAAGAGGATGCACCTCCCCCGACGCACCGGTATACACCGACTGGCGTATGCCGCTCAGAAGGGGCTGCACCGTAGCGGGAGTGCGTGCCGTAGCGGGAGTGAACATCACGCCCCGCTCCACCAGTGAGTTGAGTATTTCTGCCGTACGCTCGCTTACACGGCTCTCGGCGTTGAGCAGCGTGCCGTCGAGATCGGTCACGTAGAGCGTCCTCTTTCCTTTCTTGTCTGTATGTCTTATATCCATTCAGGCCATATTTTGAAACTTCCTAAGTAAGTCGTGGAAATTATTTGCTATGTTTTATGCGTAATAATTTTCATGACTCACTTATATGCTTACAAATTTACTCAAATTTATCTAAACCCCAAAAACGGTTATTGTTCGTTCACAATGGCATGCATGTCACTGAAACCACCAGGGTTTACCTTAAATTAACTAAATCTTGAAAAATAGAATGAACCAAAAGAGGATGGATAGGATTTTTATTAGTAGCTTTGTCTGCTAAAACCGGAATATCCGGATAAATACTTTATACAATTTTATGACATTTGAAGAATTAGGGGTCAACGAACCTCTCAGGCGAGCGATCGCCGAACTTGGATTTGAAAACCCCATGCCGGTACAGGAGAAAGTGATCCCCCATCTGCTCGAACAGGAGGGAGACGTCGTTGCACTGGCACAGACCGGCACAGGCAAGACCGCGGCTTTCGGCCTGCCGGTAATCCAGCGAATCAATGTAGACCTGCACGAACCACAGGCACTTATCCTATCACCCACACGCGAACTCTGCTTGCAGATAGCATCAGATCTGGCAGACTTTTCCAAATATATCCCCACACTGGAAGTGCTTCCCGTTTATGGCGGATCAAGCATAGAGAGCCAGATACGCTCTCTCAAAAAGGGCGTACAGATAATCGTGGCAACACCTGGACGCCTCCTCGACCTCATCAACAGAGGGGTGGTAAAACTCGGGAAAGTACACACCGTGATACTCGACGAAGCCGACGAGATGCTCAACATGGGCTTCCTCGACTCCATCAACGACATACTCGCCAATGTGCCGGACGACCGCAAGATGCTCCTGTTCTCGGCCACAATGCCCCCGGAGATTGCGAAGATTGCTAAAAAATACATGCACGACCCAGTGGAGTTCGTCATAGGAACCCGCAACGAAGGATCTGCAAACGTGCGCCACATTTACTACATGGTCAATGCGCGCGACAAATACCTCGCCCTCAAACGCATCGCCGACAACAGCCCCAACATATACGCCATCATATTCTGCCGCACCAGACGCGACACACAGGAGGTGGCCGACAACCTGATACATGACGGATACAACGCCGACGCACTGCACGGGGATCTCTCGCAGCAGCAGCGCGACATCGTAATGAAAAAGTTCCGCGACCGTGTGATCACCATGCTTGTGGCCACAGACGTAGCGGCAAGAGGACTGGACGTGAACGACCTCACACATGTCATTAACTACGGGCTACCCGACGATGCCGCCATATACACACACCGCTCGGGACGCACCGGGCGTGCCGGAAAAACCGGAGTGTCGATAGCCATAATACACTCCCGTGAAAAAGGCAAACTCCGCGACATTGAACGCACTATCGGCAAGACTTTCGAGCGCAAGGAGGTGCCCACACCGGAACACATCATAGAGAAACAGCTCTTCTCACTCGCAGACCGCCTGGAACGGGTGGAAGTAAACGACGAAGAGATGACAAAATACCTGCCACCGGTCATGAAGAAACTTGGATGGCTCACTGAGGAAGACCTTGTGAAACGTGTGCTCTCGCTCGAGTTCAACCGCCTGCTCGACTACTACAAGGACGCCCCGAAGATCGACTTCATCGACGAGAAACCCAAGAAGGAGAAGGAGAAAAAATCCCGCCGCGGCGACGACGACAACACCGACAAGGACCGCCGCACCGCTGCCAGAGGCATGGAGCGTGTGTATATCAGCGCCGGGAAACGCGACGGGTTCTTTGCCGGAAACCTCATAGAGATGCTCAACACCTTTGTGGGAGGACACCGCGTGGATGTGGGACGCATCGACCTCATGCCCTCCTATTCACTCTTCGACGTAAAGAAATCTGACGCTCGCAGAGTGGTGGCGGCACTGAAAGGAGCCGACTTCATGGGCAAGCGCGTTTATGCCGAGATAGCGCAGGCCGACAAGGACTACGCCAAGGCATCCAACCGACGCAGCAAGGAAGCAAAACACCCCGGCGAACCGATGGACGCATACGACGCTTTTGAAAAATTCAAGCGGAGCAGCCGCAAGAAAGGGAAACGGGGATAAGACTGACAACTTAAAACCATCAGAGACGTGTTAAGGAAATTATTTTTAGCAATAGGCGCGGCAATCGCCATCGTAGCACCGGCGCAGACACAACTGGAGATTCCCGACTTCATGGAAGGCACCCAGAGCGTGGACTCCGCCGAGGTTGACGATACCGACACCAGATACACCGGCAATCCGGCTATCGACGCGTTCATCAACGCGCCGGTAGCTGTGTTCCCAACCATCGACCACATGACCCGCATGGATATGGCCGACTACTTCAATTCCGGTTCGCCCAAACCCTCGAAAAACAATCTCAAGGGAGACTGCCGCATTATCTCCGCTTCCGACAGCCAGGTCACACTGTCAACCTCAGACATCTCGGAGGTGGAGCTTTCCCTGTTGCCGATGAAATCCGACACGATCATAATGGTTGTCACCACACTCAACACCCCCGTGCCTGACAGCGACGTCAAGTTCTACACCTACCCCGGATGGGCGCAGGCAAAAGAGGGCTTTTTCATGGTTCCAGGCCTTGACGACTGGACAGCGAAAGACACCGCCGTCAAACGCGAGGACCTCGAGAACGCCGTGCCTTTCATACTCGCCCGCTTAAGCTACAAGCCCGAGACCCGCCAGCTGATCCTCGAGAACAAACTCGGAGACTTCCTCCCCAAAGAAGCCAACGACCTCGCAAAGGGCGCCCTCAAGGCACGCCTCATCTACCGCTGGGACGGCTCCCGGATGGTTAAAGAGAAAAATTAGTACAACAGCAAGAGCATTAGAAGTCAGAGCATTAGAAGTAAAGCAATAATAGTTTTGCTGATTCCTCTGATACCTCTGATACCTCTGATTTCCTGCCCCCGTTATAGCTCTTACTTCTTACTTCTCCATTTCCTATGCCCGCCACATTATCCCTTCTTGAACTTACGCGGCTTGTGGCATCGCTTGTGCAGCAGCCGCAGACCCGCAACGTATGGATCACCGCCGAACTGTCTGATGTGGCGGTGAGGGGTGGCCATTGCTATATGGAGCTCCTCCAGAAAGACGAGCGCGGATGCCAGGTTGCCAAAGCCCGCGGAGTGATCTGGGCGAACCTCTATCCGGGCATTGACGCGCAATTTTTCGCAGCTACGGGGCAGCGCTTTGCGAGCGGCCTCAAGGTGATGCTTTGCGTCACCGCCTCAATGCACCCCGTCTACGGCTTCTCGCTTGTGGTGAATGCCGTAAACCCTGAGTACACCCTGGGAGACCTCCTGCGTCGCCGGCGTGAGATACTGGAACGCCTGAAAAAAGAGGGGATCCTGAACCTTAACCGCGAGCTCAAATGGCAGTGCGATGTACCGCAACGCATTGCCGTGATTTCGGCTGCCGGTGCCGCCGGTTATGGCGACTTCATGAACCAGCTGCACTCCAACCCATCGCATCTCCGTTTCGTCACACAGCTCTATCCAGCCATCATGCAGGGCGCATCGGCACCACAATCAATCATCGCCGCACTTGAGCAGGTGGCGGCTGACAGCCACATGTGGGACTGCGTGGTGATCATACGCGGCGGCGGCGCCACATCAGACCTACAGGCGTTCGAGGACTACGATCTCGCCGCCAACGTGGCGCAGTTTCCCCTCCCCGTCGTAATCGGCATCGGACACGAGCGCGACATCACAGTGCTTGACTACATAGCCAACACACGCCTTAAAACCCCCACAGCCGTGGCAGAATGGTTCATCACCCAGGGAGAGGCCGCCCTCACCTGGCTGATGAATATCGGCAACCGCATCATGCAGACCGTCACGCAACGCATTTCCGGCAACAAGGAGCAACTCGCACACGCCGAGGGACTACTGCCTATACTGGCCAGAGGAGTGGTGGAGCGAGGGCTGAACAAGATGCGCGACGCCGCGGCTACACTCCAGAACATCGGCGCACGGCGCATACAGCCGCAGTTCACCCGCCTGCAGATGATGGGCGACAGCATATCCACGGCAGCAGCCACCCGCATTGAGCGGGAGCGCGCACGCCTCGACGCCACCGCCACACTCATCGCAGCCCTCTCCCCCGCAGCCACACTCGCCCGCGGCTATTCCATCACCCGTTACAACGGGAAAGCAGTCACCGACGCCACCACCCTCCCGCCCGACGCCACCCTCACCACCATTCTCGCCCGGGGCGAGATAGTGAGCGAGGTAAAGGAAATCCGCGACACCCAACCCTGATCCCTCTGATAACTCTAATAACTCTTTGATCCCCAAACCCCAACTCCCATGCCAGAAGTAAAAGACCTCACATACAACCAGGCTATCGCCGAACTCGAGCAGATACTGCGCCTCATGCAGAGCGATGAATGCGACATAGACCGCCTTGCCGCTCTCACACGCCGTGCCACAGAACTGATTGCCGAATGCCGCAAGCGCCTCACAGCCACTGAGGAAGAGCTCGCCACCATCCTGAAACAGAACTGAGAAATCACTGAAAAAGGCACTGCAGGCACTGTAGTTGCAAAAAAATTGCTACTTTTGCAGCAATCAAAACTGTGCAGACATGATTGACGAAACTTTGAAAAAAAGGCTGGAGACCGACCAGGACGGGCTCGCCACATACGAATACATCGCCAACCACATAGAGACCTGCGCCGATGACATTGATTTCCTCATCGACAACATGGCGCGTGTGGATCTCACGGGGCAATTTGTAATCTCTGCCGCACGATACCTGTATGCCATCGATCCCGAAGCATTCGCAGAACCGATAGAACGCCTTGTGGCACTCGGCATCGACAAAGACCGCGAGCGCCGTTATCTCGGAGCGCTTATGGAGCAGTTCTATGGAGCCGATTTCGCCGAAAGAGCAGAAGAGCTCTCAGCAACAGACAACAATTTCCGCCGCATATACAAGCGCCTGTATCCCACAAGTGCAATCTGAAAAAGAATGAACAGGAAGAAAATCATACCGCTGGCACTGTTTTTTGTCACCGCCATAATCGTTGCGGGAGCCATAACATTGTCAAACCGCAAAACAGCCAAGAAAATGACCGGAAAACCGACACAAACCGAAACCATAGCAAACAATGCCGACGCCATGGTGGAATTCACCACCACAGAAGGCAACTTCACAATACGCCTTTTCGGCGATACACCCAAACACCGCGACAATTTCCTCAAACTCGTGCGCGAGGGATTTTATGACGGTGTGCTCTTCCACAGGGTCATCAACCAGTTCATGATACAGACCGGCGATCCGGAATCAAAAGACGCGCCCGCAGGCAAGATGCTCGGCACAGGGGGACCCGGCTACGACATCGACGCCGAGATTGTATATCCGGCACACTTCCACAAACGCGGCGCGCTTGCCGCCGCACGCCAGGGAGACCAGGTGAACCCCGAGCGCCGCTCTTCCGGCTCGCAGTTCTATATCGTGACCGGAAAAACCTACAACGACTCCACCGTCAACCAGCTCGAACGCCAGATGCAGATGATGCAGCAACAGCAGATATTCAACGACCTGGCCAAGGAGCACAGAGACACCATAATGGCACTGCGCCGCAACCGCGACAGCGCGGGCCTGAACGCACTGCAGGAAGAACTGGTAGCCATCACAGAGAAAAAAGCGGCCGAGAACCCGGCGCGTCTCACCCCACAGCAGCGCGAGGCATATACCTCCGTAGGTGGCACTCCCCATCTTGACAACCAGTACACCGTGTTCGGCGAGGTTGTCAGCGGCATGGATGTGATCGACAAAATTGAAAAAGCCGAAACCGACGGTCACGACCGCCCAGTTACGGATATCCGCATCCTTTCAGCCAAAGTGCTGGACAAATAAAAAAAGTTGAAAGTCAACCGCCACATACTGGAAAACGGACTGCGCATGGTGCATGTGCAGGACACCTCCACGACCATGGTGGCGGTAAACACGCTCTACAATGTAGGCGCCCGCGACGAGAAACCCGACCTCACCGGAATGGCACATCTGTTCGAGCATCTGATGTTCGGAGGATCGGCCAACATTCCCGATTTCGACGGGCGCCTTTCGGCAGCAGGAGGCACATCGAACGCATGGACATCGGCAGATTTCACCGACTTCTACTGCATCCTGCCCGCCGTGAACCTTTCCACAGCCCTATGGCTTGAAAGCGACCGCATGCTCCGGCTCGCATTCTCCGACCACGCCCTTGAGGTACAGCGCAGTGTGGTGACCGAAGAGTTCAAACAGGTATGCCTCAACCGCCCGTACGGCGACATGGAACATGCCTTCCGCTCCCTGGCATACACCACACACCCCTACCGCACCCCCGTGATAGGCAAGGATTTCTCGCACATCGCGAAAGTCACGCAGGAGGATGTGCGGCAGTGGTTCCACTCACACTATGCTCCAAACAATGCCGTACTCGCCATCTGCGGCAACGTGGATTTCGAGGAGGCTGTGAAACTCGTGGAATATTATTACTCCACGATTCCGGCACGAGAGATAGCCACACGCGACTACGCCCAGGAACCGCCCCAGACCGCTTCCCGCAGCCACATAATGGCGGGGGACGTGCCCCAGACTGCCATACGCATGGCATTCCCTATGGACCGATACGGCACACAGGGATATTACGAGGCCGACACCATAAGCGACATCCTCAGCAACGGCATGTCGTCGCGCTTCTACCGCCGCCTGCTGCTCGGCACAGGGATGTTCACCGAGCTTGACGCCAGCATAATGGGATCGGAAGAACCCGGCCTGTTCCTGATCTCGGCAAAACTCACCGGCAAGGGTGAGGAGGCCGAGCAGCGTGCCATCGGCGCCATAATGCACGAACTCACCCTGCTCGGGAAAGAGGAACCGTCGCCACGCGAACTGCGCCGCTGCGTAAACCTCCTTGAGAGCAACCGCACTTTCTCCAACCTCAACTGCCTGTCGGTGGCCGCCACCATCGCCATGGCAGAGATGCACGGGGAGCACCCCGACGATTTCATACTCCCTTACCGCGCCCACACACCCGAGTCAATCTCAGCCACAGCCCGCACGCTCTTCACACCTGAGCGTGCCAACACACTTATTTACCGGCCCCGGTAAAAAGCGCGTTCAGCAACGCCACCCGAAATACCGCCACATCAATACCTCGCCCCAATACAACACATCATTACCATGAAATCCAGACTGCTAATGACGGCACTCGCCGCGTGTGCCTTATCATACATCAACGCGGCAACCCGGCAATACACCGAGCCACTCGACAGCGCCACACCTGCCGACGAAACGCTATGGTATGCATCGCAATACAGAAACTCGGCTGAACTTACATGGGCATCGAAAGACTCCGTTTACAGATCCACGGCCCCCGTGGCGCAGGATGTCATTAAAAACCTGACCATTAACGCATGGCGCGGCGAGCGTATCGGGGCGGAAGCCCTTGTGATAGCACCCGAAGCAGTAGACAACGCCACTGTAGAACTCACCGCACTGCGCAAGAACGGAAAGAGCTTCCCCCTCACCGATGCATATGCCGCATGGATGCGATACGTCACCGGCAACGACTGCCAGACATGCAGCTGCGAGGATCCCGACAAAAACGTCTCCTCCTTTCCCGACATGATAGACACCGCAGGGTCAGTGATAAACATCCCGCCACGCACCGTGCGCCCCGTGTGGTGCTCGGTGGAGATACCAAGGGAATTTGATCCCGGCATCTATACAGCCGACCTGCTCCTAAAGGATGCCAAAACAGGCAATACACTGAAATCAATAACCCTGAACATCGATGTGTGCGGCCGCACACTGCCCAAGCCCGAAGATTACGCATTCTACCTCGATATGTGGCAGCAGCCCTACGCCATCTCACGCTACTACGGCGTAGAGCCCTGGAGCGACGCCCATCTCAAACTCTATGAACCATATGCCCGCATGCTTGCACGCGCCGGACAGAAAGTGACCAGCGTGATCCTATTCTACGAGCCCTGGGGCGAACAGAGCAACGACAAGTTCCAGCCAATGGTGGAAACAGTGCGCCACGCCGACGGCACTTACTCCTACGACTACACCATCCTCGACCGCTATGTGGAATTCATGGACAAGAACGGCGTAACGGGCGATATAGAGTGCTTCACCATGATACCGTGGCAGATGGAATTCCGGTACCTCGACGAGCCAACGGGAGAATACCGCACACTCAAGACCACCACATCAGCACCGGAATACGCACAGCTCTGGACCCCGTTCCTCAAGTCGCTCGCACAGCACTTCAAAGAGAAAGGGTGGTATGACCGCCTTATGATAGGCATGGACGAGAGAGGTCTCGACGATATGCTGCGCGCATATAAGATCGCCCAGGACGCCGTGCCGGGCATACGCATGTCGCTCGCCGGCAACTACCACAAAGAGCTTGCCGACAAACTGAGCGTTTACACAGTCATGAAAGAAGACTTCTTCCCCGCATCCGACCTCGACATGCGCCACGGGAAAGGATACAAATCGCTCATGTACACCTGTTGCGCTCCCAGTACGCCAAACCAGTTCATCAACGCAGACCCCTCATACGGCGCATACATACCGCTATATGCCACCGCCACCGGATTCGACGGCTATCTCCACTGGTCGTTCAGCAACTGGAACGACACCCCCATGACAGACAGCCGCTTCCAGCGGCTTCCCCCGGGCGACACCTTCTTCGTATATCCCGACGGACGTAGCTCCATCCGCTATGAAAGGATGCTCGAAGGGATACAGCTCAGCGAGAAGATAAGGCTCCTCCGCAAGGAATTTGCCGACAAAAAGGATGTCGACGGCCTTCTGACCCTCGAAGCCGCCCTGTTGCCCATGCGCACCGGCGTCATGCGACCCTACTACCCGACATCCACAGTAGTCAACGATCTGGAGCGCGATATCAACAGCCTCAGCCGGCGCTGACACCTCCATTCCATAACCTGAAACTGGTGGTGTGTCAAAAATCGCGATTTTTGACACACCACCTTGTTTCTGCCCGGATGGCGAGGATGCTGTCAGTCATCGACCTTTGGTCGCTTGGCTCGG
>CATJQX010000095.1 GCA_949742535.1 uncultured Muribaculaceae bacterium
ATTCTGGAGCCCGCCTGATCCTGCACGGTGTATTATTTCGTCCGGAAAAGTGAAATAAAGTAAAAACGAAGGATACCGGAATGTTTTTTGACAGACGGATTGATGGTATCTGAATTGATTGTCGTATCTTTGTGTGTTAAAAACCGCAGAGATACGATTTTTTTATCAAAATGCTCAGAAATATAATTGACAAAGATCAGTTGCAGGATTTGGATGAGCTTCTGGTCACTTCACGCAATATAGTGATTACCTGCCATCTCTCGCCTGACGGAGATGCAATGGGTTCATCTCTCGGCTTGCGTCGCGCGCTGTGGAAGATGGGTAAGAAAGCCAGGGTGATCACTCCCGATACCCCTCCCAAATATCTGTCGTTTTTGCCAGGTGCGGAAGATATAGTGATTTTCTCACGTTCTGAAGAGTTCGCTAAAAAACAGATGGCAAATGCCGATCTGATTTTTTGTCTGGACTATAACGAGCCAAAGCGTATAGACCATATGGAGGAAGCGATGATAGCGTCTCCTGCAAAGAAAGTGATGATAGACCATCACCTGCATCCCGATCCGTTTCCCGATGTGGTGATTTCCCACCCGGAACAAAGTTCCACCTCCGTTCTGGTTTACCGTGTGCTTATGGCGCTTGGTATGGGAGAATGTATAGACAGCAACTGTGCTGAATGCCTCTTTACCGGCATGATGACCGATACGGGTAATTTCTCTTATAATTCAAATGATCCGGATCTTTACGAGGTTGTAGCTGATCTCATCCGGCGTGGAATAGACAAGGATGTGATTTACCGTAAGGTTTATTTCTCCAATTCCCTCAACCGGTTGCGTCTGAACGGATACGCGATGCTCAACAATCTGACTGTCTTTCCCGAACACAGGGCGGCTCTGATAACACTGACACGCAAGGAGCTTAATGAATTCCAGTATCAGAAAGGCGATACCGAAGATCTGGTAAACAAACCGCTTACGATGCCAGATGTGGTGTATTCGGTGTTCCTGCGTGAAGAAGACGGATATGTAAAGGTGTCGTCGCGCAGCAAGGGGGAGTTCCCGGTGAATCTAATGTGCAAGGAGCATTTCAACGGCGGGGGACACCTGAATGCCGCCGGGGGAGAATTTTATGGAACGATGGAGGAAGCCGTCGAGGTTTTTGGCGAGCTGATGCCTCATTTCGACAAATATCTTCCCGCAGACAACAAGTAACTAATTATGAAAACTGATATAATGAGTTTCAATTCCTTAAAGCCGGGACTTCCGGTGCTGGGGGTAGCTCTTGCCGGACTGTCCATGCTGACAACATCATGCAACGACGGTAAAAGCTACGCCGATCTTCTGAACGATGAGGCCAAGGCGGTCAATACTTTTCTGGCCGACCAGAATGTGATACTTGACCTCCCTAAAGATAATGATTTTATCATTGGGGAAGATGCTCCTTTTTACCGTCTTGACGAGGAAGGTAATGTGTATATGCAGGTGCTCAGCAAAGGTGATACTGAGATGATGGCCGAAGATGACGATCTGGTATATTTCCGTTTTACCCGCAGCAGTCTCTATACATATGATCCCGAAGACGGTGAGTTCTCCGAAGGATGGGGAAATTCGGAGGATCTTTCGGTAGGATCCGCCTCATTCCGTTTCAACAACTACAGTCTTAGCAGTTCTGCGCAATGGGGCTCGGGACTACAGGCGCCGTTGCTGTATCTGGGGATGTACTGCCGTGTAAATCTTGTCATTAAATCTCAGTATGGCCTTAGCAACGAGATCTCGCAGGTAGTGCCGTTCTACTATTACGATGTGCGTTATTTCCCGCCAGCCTCGAGCGGAGAATTCGATCAAGAAGAAAATCAGTAATATTTCAAGAATATAAATAAAGTTTTACAGTTTTCCATATGTCACTGATCAAATCAATTTCCGGTATCCGCGGAACCATAGGCGGTCGCCCCGGCGAAGGTCTAAGTCCTCTGGATGTCGTCAAATTCACAGCAGCGTATGCCGCGTTTATACGTAAAAGTTCGGAATGTGCATCAAATCTG
This sequence comes from uncultured Muribaculaceae bacterium, assembly GCA_949742535.1. Taxonomy (GTDB): domain Bacteria; phylum Bacteroidota; class Bacteroidia; order Bacteroidales; family Muribaculaceae; genus UBA7173. The sequence continues at coordinate 2,039 of CATJQX010000095.1, forward strand.
ATTGTGGTCGGTCGTGATGCGCGGGTTTCGGGACCGATGGTCGACAGCCTCGTGTGCGCCACTCTTACAGGTATGGGATTCGATGTGGTAAACATCGGGCTTGCCTCCACTCCTACGACAGAGGTTGCCGTGACCGGCATGAAAGCATGTGGCGGCATAATACTTACGGCATCGCATAACCCAGCGCAGTGGAACGCGCTTAAACTCCTTAATTCCGACGGAGAATTCCTTAATGACAAGCAGGGGAAAGAGGTTCTGGCCATTGCGGAGGCCGAAGATTTTGAATTCGCGACATATGACCGTATCGGAACCATTCTTACGGATCAGACCTGGAACAGACGTCACATCGAGCAGGTTCTCGGCCTAAGGCTTGTTGACCGCGATGCTATTGCCAATGCGAATTTCACTGTGGCGGTAGACGCTGTAAATTCCGTCGGCGGCATTGTAATACCTCAGCTTCTGCGTGCACTCGGGGTAAAGAACATTGTAGAACTGAACTGTGAGGCTACCGGCCGTTTCGCGCATACACCGGAACCCATTCCAGAAAACCTTACCCAGATATCTGCGCTTATGGCAGAGGGCAAGGCAGATGTGGGATTCGTAGTGGATCCTGATGTGGACCGTCTGGCTATCGTAATGGAAAATGGCGAGATGTTTGTGGAGGAATATACCCTTGTAGCTGTTGCCGATTATATCCTTCGCCATACCCCAGGCGCCACAGTGTCAAACCTCAGCAGCTCGCGTGCACTCGGCGATGTGACACGTGCCCATGGCTGTGAATATAATGCGGCCGCTGTGGGTGAGGTGAATGTAGTAACAAAAATGAAGGAAACCGGTGCCGTAATAGGTGGCGAGGGCAACGGCGGAGTTATCTATCCCGAAGCCCATTATGGCCGCGACGCCCTCGTTGGTGTGGCTCTTTTCCTGACATTGCTTGCAAAAAGCGGCAAAAAGGTCAGCGAACTCAAAAAAGAATATCCCCAGTATGCGATTGCCAAGAACAAGATCCAGCTTACACCGGATATTGATGTGGATGCGATACTGGCTGCGATGAAGGAAAAGTATTCTTCAGAAAAAATCACAGACATAGACGGCGTGAAGATAGACTTCAAGGATTCCTGGGTGCACCTGCGCAAGTCTAACACAGAACCGATCATACGCATCTATGCCGAGGCGCATACTATGGAAGAGGCCGAGGCGCTCGCAGACAATGTAAAACAGGTTATGGCATCTATGGCCTGATAACCGATAAATCCATCTGTATGCGTGGCGTTGAGGCCGTCAAGTCAGGCCGATGCGTCACGCATATTTTTTAATCATCATCTTTATGTTCGGATCGATAAAAAGGCATATGGCATATGTGGCGGCTTTCATAATGCTTCTGCTGCAGTGCAATCCTGTATTGTGGGCCGGGAACAATTGGGCTTTGGTGAGGGTCTCGGTGGCAAACGTCCGCGAGAAACCCGGACATGCGGCAGAACTCGGATCACAGGTGATAATGGGAACTCCGCTGAAAGTGACAGGAAGCGAGGGCGACTGGCTGCGCATAGAGACGCCGGAAGGCTACAAAGGGTATATAATAAAAAACTCTGTTCGACTGAAATCAGACGAGGAGATGGCTCGGTGGCGCTTGGCCGACAGGATAACTGTAAGTTCTTTTGATCAGACTTATATATACGATGGTGATGCGGCTTCGGCTGGAGATACACGCGATATGCTTGCCATGCACCGTGTGACAGATGTCGTTAATGGGTCTGTATTGGAAACAGGCGGTGTGCCTGCTGATGGATTCTGTGCGGTGAAACTTCCTGACGGAAGGGCGGGCTATATACGTCTGGAAGATGTAACTCTTCTGAGGCAGCGTGGTGCCGCACAGGTAAACATGGACGATATTATCGGATTTGCAATGCGTCTGAACGGCACACCATATCTGTGGGGCGGCACATCGTCAAAATCCATGGACTGTTCCGGTCTGACCAAAATCGCGTTCCTGTCGCAGGGGGTCATTCTGCCACGCAACGCGTCGCAGCAGGCGAAAATCGGAGCGCCGGTGTCGGATGCGTCACGGTACCGTAAGGGCGATCTCCTGTTTTTCGGAAATCCGTCAACGGGGCGTGTGAACCATGTCGGCATGTACATCGGCGACAACCATTTTGTACATTGTGCCGGACGTGTGATGGTTAGCTCGCTCGAACCATCCGACAAAGACTATATCGATCTTGACCTTCTCGGTGTGCGGCGTCTGTCGGAAGAGGATTTCAGACAGATGTCTGTGAACAGCCATTCATGGTATTTCTGATACCTGATATCGTTTTTGATTAAACATTACGCCCCCGGAAACCGACTGGTATGGCATTTCCGGGGGCGTCGCTATTATGTATTCAGCGCATCAAAGTCTGTTGCTCTGGTAAAAGAGCAGGATGCGGTAGCGCAACAGATATTCATAGTGCGCCTGAATCGATGAAATCTGTGTACGGTACAGGTTGTTTTTCGCCTGTTCGAATTCATATGGGGTGGCGCGTCCGAGATTGTATTTCTCTTTTGTGGCTTCGAATGAGAGGGATGTCTTCTCAAGTGTTTCCTGAGATGCGAAATACCTGTCACGGGCACCGCGAGCCTGATAATATGCGAGTTGTATGGTTTTGAAGAGTTCGGATTGCTGACGGTCGAGTTCGAGTTCTGCGGAGATTTTCTGCAGGCGTGCTTTCCGCACGGAATTGCGTGTGGAGAATGCATCGAAGATAGGGATCGACAGGCTCACGCTTAGCGAGGTAGATAAATTGTGGCGCATCTGTTCGCCGAACGGATCACTCTCGTATCCGCTTACGGTATAATAACTCGAGCCTACGCCGGCGCTGAAATTCACTCTCGGCATATATCCGCTTTTTGCCAGCGATATGCTCTGGTCAGCCACTTTTATCCCCTGTCTCGATGCGAGAATAGAGTTGTTGTGCAGCAGGGCGGAATTGAATACGGCGTCGGAAGTGGGTATGATCGGTTCGCCCTCGTTCAGTGGCAGGATATCGAACCCCACGGCTGTAGGGAGCTGGAGCAAGTTCGCGAGTTCCACAAGCGCCACCTGTATGTCGTTTTCAGAGTTTACAACCTGAAGTTTGTCTTGTGCCATCTGCGCTTCGGCGTCAAGCAGATCCGCCTCCGCCACTTTCCCGTCCTCTACGAGCGCCTTCTGACGTCCTACTTCATATGTGGTATGCTCAAGCTGCCGGCGCGCCGACATGCATACTTCTTTGGCATAAAGCACCTGAAGATACTGGGTAATCACATTCAGGGTTATGTTGTCTTTCACAGCCTCATGCTCGTAAAGCATTTTCTGCAGGTTGGACTTGGCCACTTTCAACTGTCGGTACTCGCTCATTCCCTGAAACAGGGGGAGATTCATGGATGCTCCCCACGACAGGTTGGAGGTATTGCGGTTCGCGTATGTGTTGGATGCGGTAAGACCGCGGCCGAAACTCACTCCCTCGGAAGCGCTTGCGCTTACCGAAGGGAGGAATCTGTCTTTGGCTTCTGTCACAGAGAGTTCGCCGTCTGTGATATTCAGCAGACTGCTTTTGACCGTGAAGTTGTTGCTTACGGCATACTCCACACATTGCTCAAGGCTCCAGGTCTCGGCTGACGCCAGACTCCCTACAGACAGAGCCAGGGCAAGAAGGATGTTTTTGTATATTGTTCTCATCTTGTCTGTGAAAAAGGTCATGAACGGATTATTTATTGTTGACCACATTGCCGCGGAGCTTGCTGTCTTTTGTAAGATCACTGTCTTTAATTTCAACCTGTAAACCGTCTGATACTCCTGTATTAACGGCAATGCGGTCAAATTTCTGGGGCTTTTCTTCACCTTTCAGAAGATATACAAAAGCGCTGTCTCCATGATATTCAACCACACGTTCGGGCACGGAAAATACATTTTCTGCTTTTTCGAGTATCACTGTGGCGTTGGCGCTGTATCCCGCACGCAGTTTTGAGGTGGTCTCGTCGGCTGTGAGCGCGGCTTTTATTTCAAAGGTGTTGGTGCCGTTTTCGTCTGTGGCTATAGGGGCAATTTTCTCTATTACCGCACCCAGATCGGATCCGTTGACTGCACCGACTGAAATGCGTGTCGGCATCCCTTCGCTCAGCAGGTCGACCTCTGTCTCGTCCACTTTCCCGACAAAGATAAGATCTGTCATGTCGGCAACTTTGGCTATGGTGGTGCCGTCGTTGAATGTATTGGCCTGTATTACCGATGTGCCGACTTTTACAGGTACTTCGAGCACTACTCCGTTGACAGTGGATCTTACAAGGGTATTGGAGCCTTGGGCGTTTGTGGATGATACGCCGTCTCTTACAATGGCAAGCTGATCCTCGGCTTGTGCAAGCTCGGATTTGGCCTGATTGTAAGCCGCCTCGTCTGCCTCGAATTTCTCGCGGCTTTCGTATTTTTTTTCATACAGGCTTTTGGTGCGCTCATACACAAGGCGTTGCTGCTCGAGTGCGATTTTAGCCACGCGCACGCGGTTCTGTGCCGAGGAAAGCTGTGACTCGTCGGGTATAACCTTTATTTTAGCTATGATGTCGCCGGTATTTACATGGTCGCCGGCTTCAACCATCACCTCACTGATGATACCCGAAATCTGTGGTTTGATCTCAATCTCATCGCGAGGTTCTATCTTGCCGGTGAGCACAGTGGTGCGTTCGATTGTATTTTCCGATGGATTCACCAGCTCATATTCCGGCTCTTTTGTTCTTGAATTGAGCACGAGGTAGACGAACGTTCCGATAAATGCGGCTCCGATCATTACCCACATGAGGATCTTGAAAAACTTTTTCATTTTATAGTTGTCGTTAGATTGTATTATTTGTCGTTGAGTGCCTCCACCGGTTTTATCTTCATCGCTTTTGTGGCAGGGATGAGGCCGGCCAATGTGCCAAGTATGATAAATGTTACCATAATTATCAGGGCCTGTCCCGTATGCATCTGGAATCGGGGAGTTGATATTTCGTTTGTTGTGAGGTATTGGGCTATTCCGAGAACTGCAGTGGCGAAACATATACCGGCAATACCGGCGACTGCAGTGAGCATTATCCCTTCCGACAATATCTGTACTATGATATCAGACGGCTTTGCCCCTATTGCACGTCTAATGCCGATTTCCTGTGTGCGTTCCTTTACGATCACCCACATTATGTTGCCTATTCCTATAATTCCGGCGAGCAACGTGCTGAATCCGATAAAGAAAGCCAGCAGTGACACACCAAGAAAAAGATTGTCAACCATTTCAAACTGTTCGGATACATCGAATATATCGCATGCGGAAAGATCATTGGGCGATATGCTGTGTCTTACAAAAAGCAGTCGTTTTATCTGAGGCTCTATATCAGATATCTTTACTCCGTCTTTTGCCACCATCATGATTATATCCACTGTGTTGCCGCGACGGAAAGCGCGTCGGTATGTCGAGCTGGGCAGTATGATGGATTCATCTATACGTGACCCAAGACTGATCTCATTGGTCTGTCCGGCAATTCCGATTATGCTGTAGGAAATACCGTTGACAAGTATGTCTTTGCCCAGCGGAGAAGGGTCTCCGGGATAAAGTTCGTTGACAATCTTTTGTCCGACAACAGCCACCTTGCGTTCGAGCGATACATCAGCTTGGTTGATGAACCGGCCGCTGTATATGGTGGGAGCCATTACATCGCAATATTCCGGTGAAGCCCCGTTCACGTCACCTGAATATGAGTATTTCCCGTTTCTGAAACTGACACCACTACTGGTGTATTGTTCCGTGACTGTTTTCAGTGAGGGAAAAGCATCACGGATACGTTCCATGTCTGTAACATCAAGGTTCCAGTATCGTCCTTTCTGATGTCCCTTGTAGGGGAGCGATGTGGGACTTGTTAAGATTATGGCACTGTTGGTGGCAAATCCGTCGAAGTTTCTCATTAGCATGTCTTTGGCTCCGCGGGCTCCTCCGAGCAGTATGGCGAGCATGGCTGTTCCCCAGAAAATGCCGAATCCGGTGAGAAACGTGCGCGTCTTGTTTCTGGCGAGTGTCGCTCCGATCTCCTTCCAGTTTTCTATATTGAATATTGTAAGTTTCATGTGCTGAATTTGTTATTCGTCTCTAAGGGCTTCTACCGGTTTTACTTTTATGGCATTTAATGCCGGAAAAAGTCCGGCGAATGCACCTGCGATAATGAGGACTATTGTCACCTGTATTGCCACGGAAAGGCTTACAGTCGGATTATTTATAAAATCAGTATCGCCGAATGCCATGTCAAGAATCTGCGTGACAGCAGTGCCGAGTACAATACCGATATATCCGAACAGAGTGGTTATAGCCACACTCTCTGCGATTACCTGTATGAGAATGGAATGCGGTTTGGCACCGATGGCACGTCTTATTCCGATCTCGTGAGTGCGTTCTTTAACGGAGACGAACATTATGTTGCTGATGCCGACCACACCGCTTAACAGTGTAAGGAGACCGAGTATCCATATCGAGGTGTTCAGGATGTTCATTCCTGCCAGGCCTTTCATGCCCTGCGAGAACTGGTTCCATATCCATACTGCGCTTTCGTCGTCGGGGTTGAAATCATGTCTGGCGGCAAGCGTCTTGCGAAGCTCTTTCTCTGCCTTGTTGCCATCTTCTTCTGTTGAGACATTTTTCAGAAGCACGCTAACGCTTCCGAGGCGGTCGTTATTCCCGGCAAGCATTTTGGCCGTTGTGAAAGGTATATATATGTTGCGGCTCCAACGTGCCGTGTACACTCCGATTACTTTGAAGGATAACCCGCTTATATTCACATATTTGCCGAGGCCGTCATCGTCGGGAAACAAGCGTTGCTCGTCTCGTTCGGGTATAACTATGACTTTTGCCTGTGTTGACATGTCCCTGTCGTTGATGAAACGCCCTTTTGACATAGTTTTGTTGCCGCCAGACGAATTGAATTCCGATGGATATACACCGATATAGCTTGCTGTAATAGAGCGTGTTCCGGCCGAGATAGTAGGGTTGCTGCCGTATATCGTAGAGTTCGCATCAGATACAAAATCGTTGTGCTCGGTTTCTATCTGGCTTATGTCGCCGGACTTCAGTGGTATATCGCGTCCTTCACGATAACCGTGGTAAGGTTTTGAAGTGCGCCCTCCCCAGATACTGATTTTTTGTGAGCCGGGTTTCGTTACTTCCTCACGGAATGAGTTTGTGACTCCGTTTCCCATTCCGAGCAATACAATGAGCATGAAAATACCCCATGCTACAGCAAAGCCTGTCAGGGTAGTGCGTAGTTTGTTGTGCTGTAGGGTCTGTAATATTTCGTGAAATAAATCGAACACTTGTAATGTGATATTGAATGGTTAAATAACCGTGGATGATTAAAGATGGTGTAGCCAGGCAGTGTGCGAATACACTTCCGATATTTAAAGTATCACCCCGTCGGAGATTCTGATAAGCCTGTCTGTCTGGTTGCCTACACCGGGGTCGTGTGTCACGATAATCGTGGTTATGCCGTCCTGCCTGTTAAGCTCTTTGAACAGTTCCATCACTTCATGCGATGTCTTGCTATCCAGCGCACCGGTTGGCTCGTCGGCAAGTATTATCGAGGGATTTGTTATAAGCGCGCGTGCTATTGCCACTCGCTGCTTCTGGCCTCCGGAAAGCTCTCCCGGAAGATGGTGCGCCCTGTCGGCCAGACCGAGTTTTTCAAGCTGTTCCATAGCCAGAAGGTTTCGTTTCCTTCTTCCTACCCCCTGGTAAAACAATGGCAATGATACATTTTCAATGGCGTTCTTGTAATTGATCAGATTGAACGACTGGAATACGAAGCCGATCATCTTGTTTCTGTATTCAGCAGCTTTGTTTTCCGAGAGGTTTTTGATCAGAGTGCCGTCGAGGCGATACTCCCCGGTGTCATAGTTGTCCAATATTCCAAGAATATTTAGCAATGTAGATTTTCCGGAACCGGAGGCTCCCATTATTGATACGAGCTCCCCTTTGGCAATTTCGAGATTTATGCCTTTGAGCACATGGAGCGGCACTGCGCCGGGATATGTCTTGTTTACATCCTTCAAAGAAATCATACTTATGTTTCAGAGTGTCAGCGCAGCCTGTGCGGATGCGCGTTTATGTTGTTAGATTGTTTAGCGGAGAGTGTTTAGGCGATTTATTCAGTGTTGTTCTGATAATGACATTCGTTAGACGATGATAGGGCGCATAAAGTTGCAATTGACATCAAGTTTTTTTATCCTCCTCTTGTCTATTTAAACTCTAATGCGTAAATTTGCGTTATAAAAGCAAAAGGAGAACGGCGGTTTTCCTTCCCAAGCCAATGAAATAATGCCACACCAAAGTTGATTGGGAAACTCATCAAATTTTTATGAAATACCGAGACAAACTCTGCTGCCTGATGGCGGGCCCCATTCTCCTTGTGAGAATTTCATTCATATGAAACAGGCGGATTACAAAGGGTAGCGAGAACTCAAAACCTGTCTTTCGGAGTTTCATCGCATCCTTTGATGTGGCAACTTATAGACGCCGGCGCTTTGAGACATCAAGGCGCCGGTTTTTTGTGTGAGCCGATTTAGTATATACGGAAACAAAACAGGCGCCAAAACGTACATGGCGCCTGTTTCGCAAAGTTGTATGTGATAGATGATTATTCCTGAAGGATTTCGTATGAGCTTGCAACTACATAGTAGCTTGACAGATAGGGTTTGCCCTCTTTCTCCGCGCGCTCGGCGATGCGTGCGCGATAGTCGGCGATCTGTGCGGCAAACGAATCTATGTCTCCCTGGCCCTGAGCTTTGCGCTCTGTGTCGCATCCGGTTGCTGCTTTGTCAACTTCTGCCGCCTGTTCTGCGCCAGCCTGCTCTGCAATCATTTTCACCTGTTCTGCATGCTGCGCCTCAAATTGCTGTACATCTTCTTCGGTAAGGCGCGACTCTACAACTACTCCGGTGACCTTCATTTTCTGTTGTACGCATTCCTGAGGAAAAGCACCGCCGATTTCCGGGGTTGCATCGCATCGCAGCAGGGTGTTTTCGTCGCTTCCGAGCAGGAATGCTTTTTTACCGCCATGTGCGCATAGATGTGATACTACACCTTCTATGGTGATTGTGTCATTCATGTATGCCTCAGGGTTGGCTACGACAGAGTCTACACTAACGGCAACGGAATTGTCTGTCGTTTCATTCTGATTCTTATTGCCGCATGATGTTATCAACATCATGCCAATTAAAGCAAAAACAGAGAGGAAAAGGGATTTTTTCATAATCTGAACTGTGAAATATTGATTGGTATTATAGTTTCTGGTCAACTTCGCAAAATTAATGAATTTTGGTGAATATCAAATACTACAGGGTGGAATTCGGAAGAATTATTCTTCTCCCAATATGTCGCTCATTGTTTTAAGGTCTTTTTTGAAACGCCGGTCAATTGAGATGCCCACAATAGCTCCTATGGCCGCACCTGCGGCGGCTCCGATGACAATTCCTGAATCTGTGCCATCGTCAAGCACCCATATGATCAGCACGACAAGTGGAGTCGCTATGCAGATCAGCATAAATTTCAGCCGTGCACGCAAGCGTATGAAATGTTTCATAAATGAAATTGCATCAACAGTGGTCATGCATGCAAAATCGGCCCGGTGCAACATTCGTAGCATATATATGTTTACTCCTACCGTCAGGACTATAAAAAACTCATACAGAACAGTGAGCCACATCGGAACAGGATAATGTCTGGTCATAAGGATGAAATAAACCATGCAGAGGCATCCGACGATCGCAAGGGTCCGCAAGCGGCGGATAACCCTTTGCTTTTCTGAATGAGGTATGCGACGCCTGCCCCCGGGCCGAGGCCCCGGGGCAGGCGCCTCTATGGAGAGGCGCCTCCATTTATTCCGTAATTGTTCTATATCCGGAGATATATTATCGTTGTTATCTGTAGTCATTATTGTAATTATGCGATGAGAGGTGTGGCAGTCAGCTGTTGCTCATTTTCATAAGTTTCTGTTTACACCGGTGCAGTCTGGCTGCGACATTATTACGTTGTAGTCCGGTGACTTCACTGATTTCCTGATAGCTTTTCTCATCAAGCCACATCAGTATTATGGCTTTGTCAAGGGCGGGCAGCTGATTGATAAGAGTGTACATCTCACTCAGGCATCTTGCATGCTCGTGGTCATCGCAAGCCCGGTCAGCCAGCTGCATCATTTCAGGATTACTCATGGAGAGATTCTCGTCATGTTTGCGGGTTTTCCTGAAACAACTGATGCATGTGTTGATGCATACTCTGTAAATCCATGTGCTTGCCGCGCTTTCGCCCCTGAACTGTGTGAAGGATTGCCACAGGTTTATCAGCGTTTCCTGATAGAGGTCCTTGAAGTGCTCGGGGTCACGGGCATACATGTAGCATACCTTAGTGAGAACCCCCCGATTCTCTTCTATCAGTGATTCGAATTCTTTTTCCCTGTCTGGTGGATTCTTAATATGCATCGGGAGAAAATTAACGTGATGCTTTCACATACAGTATCACGGCGATAACCGAATAAATTATATTGGGGATCCACATGGCTACCATCGGTGAGGTAAGGCCGGAGATGGCGAATGAAGATGTGACGGTCATAAAAAGGATGTAGCTGAAACTCAGCACAAGCCCCAGACCGATGTTGACGCCCATACCGCCTTTTACTTTTTTCGAGGACAATGACATGCCTATGACGGTAAGAATGAAGGCCGCCGCACACATGGCGATACGTTTTTCATATTCAATCTCGAATGCCTTTATATTGGCTACACCGCGTTCTTTCTGGCGCGATATATATTCGCGCAATTGAGGTGAGGTGAGCATCTCCTGGTCATTGCGCGATATGAGAAAATCGCGCGGCTCAAACGGGATGACAGTATCAAGCCTCTGTCCGCGGGTGATAAATTCGCGGTTGTCCTTGAAATCGCGGATCACATAGTCGCGCACCTGCCACTGGTAAAGAGTGTCCCATTTTATGGACATTGATGTAAGGCGCGACACCAGTTTCTTGTCCTGGAATTTTTCAAGCGAGAAGCGGTATCCGGTGCGTGTGGTGTTGTCGTAGCGGCTCATGAAGGCTATTGTGCCGGGAGCTACCTGCATCATAATGTTGTCTCCGTAGTCAACACGCTTGTTTTTTACATAAGTATTTGTGTAGTCGATGCGTTTGACGTTGGCGGGAGGGATTATGTTGGCTCCGAGCAGAAATGTGCCGATTGCTATTATGGTTGCGGATATCATATATGGACGCAGCAGACGCCTGAAACTCATACCGCTTGAGAGCATGGCGATAATCTCGGAGTTATCCGCAAGTTTCGATGTGAAAAATATTACGGCGATGAAAGTGAAAAGAGGGGAGAACTGGTTTGCAAAGTAGGGGAGAAAGTTCATGAAATACTCGAATACGGTGGCACGCAACGGTGCTTTTAGAAATGCATCGAGTTTCTCATTGATATCGAACATGACTGTGATCGCCAATATGAGTATAATGGCGAAAACATATGTCCCGAGAAACTTGCGTATGATATACCAGTCAAGCAGGCTCACTGGAACCTTTCTCCAGAATGCCGTCATGGCAGCCAGTGCTTTTCTTTTCATTGGTTCCGGATGTTCGTTATCGGTTTTATATTGCTACGGTTTATGATTACAGACGTTGTGTCACTTGTCCCACCATCATTTTTTTCCACTCCGGAAAATCTCCTGCTATTATATGCTTGCGTGCCTCGCCGACGAGCCACAGGTAGGACGCGAGGTTGTGTATGGATGCGATCTGCATGGCCAGAAGCTCCTGGCTGATGAACAGATGGCGAAGATAGGCTTTGGAATACACCTGGTCGACAAAGCAATCGCTGTCTTCCTGGATAGGCGAAAAATCGTCGGCCCATTTTTTGTTTCGCATGTTCATGATGCCGCGTGGGGTAAAGAGCATCCCGTTTCGGCCGTTGCGTGTCGGCATCACACAGTCCATCATGTCTACTCCGCGGTCGATCGCCTCAAGTATGTTTGCGGGTGTTCCGACCCCCATCAGATAACGGGGGCGGTCGGTGGGGAGCACTTCGTTGACCACCTCGATCATGTCATACATCGTTTCCGCAGGCTCTCCCACGGCAAGTCCGCCTATGGCGTTTCCATCGGCGCCGAGTTCGGCCACACGTTCGGCAGCTTCGCGGCGCAGATCAGGAAATGTGCATCCTTGCACTATAGGAAAGAAACTTTGCCGGTGGCCGTAAAGCGGTTCGGTGGCGTTGAAATGATCCCATCCTCTTTTCAGCCAGCGCATGGTGAGATCAAGGGACTTGCGGGCATAGGACCTCTCGGAAGTACCGGGGGGACATTCGTCAAGCGCCATCATTATGTCAGATCCGATGGCTCGCTGTATGTCAACGGTCTTTTCCGGGGTAAACAGATGTTTTGAGCCGTCGATATGGCTGCGGAACCAGGCTCCTTCCTCTGTGAGCTTACGGTTGTCTGACAGGGAGAATACCTGAAAACCGCCGCTATCGGTAAGTATGGGGCGCTCCCACCCTCCGAACTTATGCAGGCCGCCGGCTTTATTGAGTATGTCGGTGCCGGGGCGCAGATACAGGTGGTAGGTGTTGCCGAGTATTATCTGTGCCTTGATGTCGTCGCGTAGTTCACGCATGTGCACGCCTTTCATGGCGCCACATGTACCCACGGGCATGAAAATCGGGGTTTCTATGTCGCCGTGGTCGGTATGTATGATGCCGGCACGGGCTTTGGTGCCCTCCGGTGTAGCTTTGAGTTCAAATTCCATATTCGGTGCAAAGTTACGATTTTCCCCGTAAAAAGCGATACAGGAGGCCGGTTATGCCCCGGTTTTATTTTTTCTGCGCCGTTTTCCCGCGACCACGGGGAATACGTGGCGACTCCGTTTCGTCAAATATGCATTTGACTAACGGGATGCGCCAGATGTATTTGGAAGTCGGGAGCATGAAGTCTGCGAATTTGAGTGCAGTCATATGTGAGTATGCGGTTCTGGTCTCTCTGCCGACAATGACGCCACGATGGGAACGCAACACATTGGCTGGGAAGAGCGTTGCCGCAGAGCATGAGTTTTCGCAGTACAGCATCGTCACCCCCTCCGTTGTTCCTTACATCCACGATAAGATGTGGGATTGTGATATGTCTGCTGATAAAATCCCTGATGCTGTCTACAGAGATTTCGTCAAGGTTGAAAGTCGAGAGACCGATGTATGCGGTGGAGTCATTGAGCAGACTGGTCTCGAAATCTTTTCCTCGGTATCGGTTTATACGGTTGAAACTGGAACGGCTGGGATTCAGCCTTAATGCCTCCCCGCGCCACACATGTCTTTTTACTTTCAGCGTCTCGCCGTTGTCGAATGTCACTGTGTACCCTTTGTCTCTGGCACCCCCGGGGAACTGGTTTGTGTACAATCCAACAAGATGCTGGAACTGGAAGGATTTCACGTAATCTGCCACATTTCCATCGTATTTCATCACCTTCCTCACCGCCTATGAACAGTGAATTGGCATTCGGCTCATGGTCTATATATGTCTGGGGGGCATAGAGCACGTTTTCTCCGGTTTTCCTCCCGGTTACCGGCCATAACCATTCTGAGGCAGAGGATACAGAAAAAACAATAAGCGAAAGGATAACCGTAATAAAATGTTGTTTCATGAGATCAGAGATTTAAGGATTTTGTGTGTCGTACAGGACCGCGTTATTTTATAGATTCGATTTTGTCGAATAAAGAGGCTGTAGCTTTATCTGGTAAGAAAGCCGATACCGGTATGAGGTGTATCGCATGTTTCCCGGCAATGGTATAGCGGAGCATATAATAGCTGCCTGACTGCGCAGCTTCTGTTATAGTATCGAGGTTTATGTCGCATGCATTGGGGGTGCGCCGGTGTGTGTCGTTGGGTTGTGGCTCGGAGAACAGGGAGGGAGACTCCTGTTCAGGTTCGGGCAGGGGATAATATACTATCCTGAGTCGGTTTTCCTTCCCGTTGAAAAACAGTCGGGATGGAAAGATGGCTTCGCTTACTCCCGGTGTGGCAAGAAGGTGTATCCATGCGAACATGAGGATGGTGGGAATGGCAATAAATATTATTGCCGCCGCAACGACAAGCCATCTCCAGTCGGCATACATTCCGTATATTATCGCTGCCGATAAAGGTATCGCCGCAACAGGTCCGTAACGCATGGCTATGCGTGTGAAAACCACCCTGGCATATGCTGCCGGAGAAAGTGTGTAGGTGGTTGTGATGGCGGATTCTGTTCCCATATTCTGTTTATACGGAGGTTAAGGGGCTATGTGGCGGTACAGGGCCTTGTAATTTTCCATTGTCCCGATACATGTGAATATATCTCCCTGTTGTACCGCTTCGTCATTATTGGCTGACAGATCTACCGTAACTGTCTCCTGAGATTTGATCCCCAATAGGTTGGTGGCGCTTTTCTGACGTGAAGCGGCGATGAGCCGTAACCCCATAAGCGCGTCTGCAGTTAGGCTGCTGTAACGCATCGAGACAAAATATTCCGGCGCGGCAAAACGCATGACGAGCGTGTCGCGGTCTACACGCAATATTTCCACACCGGTGCCGAGTTCCATTTCGTTGACAAGATCGTGGGCCGCACGTTGCTCGGGGTTTAATATGCGCTTGACCTGCAGTCCTTCAAGTATTGCCCGGTGAAGCTCGTCGATGGCTCGCGCATATATGTTGCGTACCCCCATTTTACGTAGAAGCGCGACTGTCTTTATGCTTGCTCCGAAGTTTTCTCCGATAGTGACTATTACAAGATCCACGTTTTTCAAGGGGAGTACACCGATGGCGCTCTCTTCCGTGGAGTCGATGATGTATGCTGTGGCGATGTAATCCTTGATCGCATCTACGTTGGGCGCCTTGATGTCGGCGCCAATCACTTCATGCCCCAGGTCTGTAAGATCCTTCGCAAGGTTGGTTCCGTAAATGCCGAGGCCGATTATGAGGTAACGCATTTCAGTAGCAGCTTAGTTTATGATTATATTCTCTGACGGATAGCGGGCAGGAAGTTCCGCTTTTGATTTGACTATTCCTGCAAGAAGGGATATGATGCCCACTCTGCCCAGAAACATGGCGGATGAGATGAGAAGTTTTGATGTGGTTCCAAGCAATGGGGTCACCCCGAGTGACGATCCCACGGTAAACAGTGCCGAGGCTGTTTCATAGAGAAGATCGCGGGTGGAAAGATATGGTTCGAGACCGATCAATATCATTGCGTATACCACATATGACACAATGGAGATACCTATGACGGCATGCGCCCGCCGGATCGACGGGATGGCAATGGCGCGTCTGAAAACCGTCACACGGTCGCGTCCGAGTATCACTGCTTTGAGATTAAGGATCATGGTGGCGAATGTGTTCACTTTGATGCCGCCTGCCGTTGACTGCGACGCCCCTCCGATCCACATCAGTACCACGAACATCAGCAGAGTTATATTCATGAATCCCGCCGGGTTGACCGAGGAGAAGCCCGACGAACGTGGTACCCATGAATTGAACACGCTCTGTACTATCTGGTCATACAGGCTCATCCCTTTCAATGCGTTGCCGCGCTCGAATATGAAGAACAGTATCGTACTGACAACGAAAACCACTCCGGTAGTGCAAAGCGCAATTTTGGTATTCAGGTCGTAGATATGCGCCGGCGATGAGAGATGCCGTTGTCCCGCCATACGGTTCCAGACAGACCGCATGTATCTGATCGCGGCATTCTTGAAGTTCACAAGTATCGGGAACCCTATTCCACCCGCAAAAACGAGTATGCTGACAACAATGAATATCGACTGGTCGGAGTGGAGGATGAGCGGATTTGACAGTCCGCCCTCCACGTTGGAGAAGCCCGCATTGCAGAATGCCGACAAGGAATGGAATGCCGCAAACACAATTTCATCATGCAGGCTCATATCCAGTGTGCCATGGATGCAAAAGAATATGGCAACCGCTCCTATGACTTCTATTACGACAGTGAATCCGAGTATGTAAAGAAGGGTTGGGATAAGGTCGTTGAATGTCTTCGAGTAGACCATGTCTTTTACCATAAGCTGACTGTAGATGGATGTATTGCCGCTGAAAAACAGTGCGAAAAAACTGGTGAAGGTCATCAATCCGAGACCACCGGCCTGGATAAGAACGGCAAGTACAATCAATCCGGCCGGAGTGAAAGTCTGTGAGACATCCACTGTGGTGAGGCCGGTAATACAGACGGCTGATGTGGCGACAAAAAGCGAGTCGATGTAGGAGATGCCGTTGACGGTACATCTCGGCATCAGCAGTATCAGTGATCCGATAATTATGAGAAAGAGAAAGCTTGCGGAAAGCAGCAGCGACGGATTTGTACGTTTTCCAATAGCGGCGATTATACCATATGACAGTTCCATGCCGGAATATGCAGCGAGTACTGATATGAGAAATCCACGGCTGTAGAGTATCTTCTCAAGCATCGGTATCCACGGATGTTCCGGATGCGGATAGGCAAGTGGCAGCAGGCTTAGAAGTATGGCTCCGTCAAGTATCCATTTTATAATTTTTGTTTGCCGGAATGTCTGTTTCGGAATCAGTATTAAGTTGAACAGCACATTGGTGATGAAAACTATATGGCATGCTCTTATGATGCGGAAAATCAGTTTTACATCATGTGGGGCGTGGTCGAAGCCGCCGTATATTATAAGGGCGGTCAGGCATATGAGCGACATGAAGATCGTGATACCGCCGAGTGTCGCGGAAATAATCTTCAGCAGCTGTACAAAATGGGTCGTCAGCCGCAGATAGCTGCAACGCGCTTTCTGCCACTGACGAGCTATTTTGTCAAGTATATGCCAACCCGGTTTCATGTCTGGGGGGTGCGTGTGTCTTATATTATAGGCGCAGGCGCCTTATTTTACGGGTGTCAGTTCAAAACCGCAGTTGAGGCCGTCATATGAATTCAGCATCGTGGCTACCCCCTGAAGAGTTTTTTGGCCGCTAACTGAAGCGATTGTGTTGACAAGAGTGATGAGTTTGGAGGCATCGAATGTGATTGTAAGTTTCGTGCCTACCTTTTCAACATGGCTTTTGAAGTGTCCGAGGGGGATTTTTCCGCCGGCGTTGAATGTGAATATAAAATCACCTGTTTCCGAGTCGGGGTCTTTTTCAAATGTACCGGACAGTTTTACTTTTTTAATTGTGAACAGGAATGTCTTGTCTTCATTGAAAGTGGCAGTGAGGCTTGTAATGCCGACTTTCTCATAATAAGGCGCTATTTTTGCGGTTATCACACCTGCGGCAGCGGATCCGCCGGCTTTTTTCAGCAGGTTGTCGCTTTTGAATGCGACTGCGGGGGCGGAGTATTTGTATTGTCCGACCAGATCCTGCTCGGTCAGGTTGCTTTTTGAAATCAGGCCCTCTACGAGTCCTTGTAATCCGGAAAGCACGTCATTCCCCTGAGTGTTTTCAGAATTCTTTCCTCCCGACAAGCTTGCGGCAGCCCCTCTGAGAAGATCTGTGATGTCTGGATTGGCAGAAACAGTATTATTCGTCAGTGACGCGAATAACATAATCAACAATACGATTTTTTTCATTTGTAATTTATATCTGTATATGAATGGTTGTTTTACAGTAATTTATCAATTGCAGGAGACAGATTCAGGTCCTCTGCGTAATATGAAAAAGAAGTTTAGTCAGAATGTGCATTCTTACTATATTTTGCAAAAATAACGAAAAATATGCACCCTGCATAATTCATTTCTGCGATGTTAAAATTTTTAACCATTGTTTGCTATTGTCAATTGCGAATAAATCTGTAACTTTACAAAAAATTTAGATAGGAGTTAAAGTATATTAAACGGCTCGTCTTGATATGCTTTGGCTATTCAAACTCAGTGGGTTATTTTGACTACCGCGGAAAAAGGGTTCCACGGTATCTTTATTTATGGTAAAAAAACTATTAACATTTTTTGCAATGCTTGTATCGGTTTGGGTGTCTTCATCGGCTCAAGTCGAATTCAAGCGTGGCCTGGAACAAATCTCATTCATCCCGAAAGGTCAATGGATAACGGGAGTAAGTGTGAGTTTCTCGCAGTCCAATCAGAGCAAATATCAGTTCCTCATAATAGAGAATATCGGCGGGGATGCCTATACATTCAAGATAAGTCCGATGCTTCTGTATTGCTTTCAGGATAATATGGCTGCGGGCGGAAAATTCGCATATACCCGCACCCGCACCCGGCTTGACAACGCTACGGTAAAGTTGGATAGTGAGACGGATTATAGTGTGGAGAATCTTTATTCTATCTCACATAATTACTCAGTTATGGGAGCTTTCCGTAACTATGTGAGTCTCGGACATAGCCGCAGGTTCGCTTTTTTCAATGAGGTGCAGCTGCAGGTAGGAGGAGGACAATCGAAAATCGCCAATGGCAAAGGCGCTGATTTTTCGGGTACGTTCCAGAACAGCTGGAATGTGAATGTGGGTCTTGCTCCCGGTATGGTGATGTTTCTCAACAATTATTCGGCCATAGAGGTGAACGTCGGTGTTCTCGGATTTTCATACAACCATACGAAGGCCACGACAGACCGCATATACGACGCGTCGTATAACTCAAAGGAAGCGCGGTTCAAAATAAATCTTTTTTCAATCACTTTCGGCGTTGCATTCTATCTCTGATGCCATACACAGTCTGATCTTATGCTTAAATTACTGAAGATATTGATTCTTGTTATGGTGCCGATGGTCTCGGCCTCGTTCGGGTGCCATGCACGTGTCCTTCCGTTCAATATACTTGACAAACTTGCCGACTCCAAAAAGATCCCGCTGGACTCTGTCGCGCTCCAGGAAGCGGCGCGTAACGAAAAAGTGATTGTGAAAGGCGATACGGTAAGTTTGATCCTGCCGCAAAAAAACTACGGACGTTATGACCGCGGACTGTTCAACTATCTGTTTATACCCAAAGGACAATGGTCATTCGGTATGCTTGCCTCATATGGGGAATTCAATACCGACGATGTGCAGCTGCTTTCGGTACTGAAAGATTTCAATATAAAGGTAAAGGCATATTCCCTGCAGCCCTCCATCTCGTATTTCTTCACCAATAACCAGTCAATCGGGGTGAATTTCAAATATACCCGTATGGTGGCTGATCTCGCTGGGTTGAAATTTGACATAAGCGACGACCTGAACTTCTCGCTTTCCGACGTGAGCTATTATTCCAAAAATTATTCGGCCGCGCTTGCCTACCGTAACTATGTGGGGCTTGGACGCGACCGCCGTTTCGGGGTATTCAATGAAGTGGAAGTGGCTTTTGGTGCCGGTTCTTCACGGTTTCTGAGGCATTACGCAGGTGAGCTGTATGACACGCGCACCAGTTCCATGTCGGCGGCATTGAATTTCTCTCCCGGTCTGTGTGTCTTTATCATGGATTATGTGAGTTTCAATGTCTCGTTTGGTGTGTTCGGTGTGAATGTGCATCACGAAAGGCAGAGTACGAACGGAGTTGACGAGGGATGGCGTTTCTCGTCCGGAGCCAATTTCCGTTTCAATATTTTCAATATAAATTTCGGTATGGCAGTCTATATCTGAGATGGCCGATAATAGATAAGATATGATAAAGCGTTTTGATAAATTATGCATCCTACTGCCGTTGGCGGCACTGGTATTAATCATGCAAGGATGCTTGAAAAACGATATACCATACCCGCGTATACAGCCTAATTTTACGGAGATGGAAGCTCCCGGTCTGGTAAAGGCCGCGGAGATTGACTCCGCAAACCGGCTGGTGACACTGAGTTTTGACGAGAGTGTGGATATAGAGAATGTCAGCATAACGTCATACAAATTGTCCCAGGGCGCGACTATCGTGTCTGGTGACCTGGACCGACCGGTCGACCTGTCACACTATTATATCGTCACATTGCGGTTATATCAGGATTACGACTGGGTTATACGAGGTGTCCAAAATATCGAAAGATACTTTACCGTAGAGAATCAGGTAGGAGCAACTATCATCGATGTTACGGGACGGCGTGTCGTGGTGACCATGGCGGGACAGGAAGCTCTGAAGGAGGTAAAAGTGCTTACAATGAAACTTGGGCCTGAAAATTCTACTGCTGTTCCGGATCTTACCGGCAAGACGATAAATCTGCAGAAACCGGTGGAAGTTACCGTGAGTGCATTCGGCCGGGATGAAGTCTGGACCATATACGGCGAGTTTGTGGAAAGCTCGGTCGAGACAATAAGTGCCGATGGATGGACCCAGGTGGGTTGGGTATATGGCTCCGGTGTTGCAGGACATGACAACGGCGTTGAATACCGGCAGAAAGGAGACACCGAGTGGGCGCGTGTGCCGGACAGTTGGGTGACACATACCGGCGGAACGTTCTGCGCACGTATAATCAACCTGAATCCGCTTACTACATATGAAGCGCGTGCATATTCAGACGCGGAAGCGGGAAAGGTTGTGGAATTCACGACAGGCGGTATCGTACAGGTGCCTAACTCGGCGCTTGACGAGTGGAGCAAAGACGGCAAAATATGGAACCCATGGCCGGAAGGGGGAGAACCCTATTGGGGAACCGGCAACAAGGGCGCTACCACACTTGGTGAAAGCAATACAGTGCCTACGGAGGACACCTCGAGCGGCACCGGACTGGCGGCTAAACTTGAAACCCGTTTCATTGGAATCGGAGTAATCGGCAAACTTGCTGCCGGAAACATCTTTGTCGGTACATATGTGAGGACTGACGGCACTAACGGAGTGCTGAGTATGGGGCGGCCGTTTACCGAGCGTCCTACAAAGCTGCGCGGATATCTCAAGTATAATTCAGTCCCGATAAGCCATACCAACAATGAATTCACCTCACTGAAAGGTGAGCCGGATACCTGCATCGTATGGTGCGCTCTCATCGATTCCCCGCAGCCTGTGGAAATCCGCACCAACCCGTCGAACAGAAGTCTGTTTGACCCCAATGGACCGGATGTTGTGGCATATGGCAAATTCCAAAGCGGTCAGTCGATACCGGAATACATACCGTTTGAGATAGAACTGGATTATAACTCCACATCAAGGGTGCCGACATACATACTGATCGTAGGCAGTGCGAGCAAGTACGGCGACTATTTTACCGGCGGAGCGGGCAGTGTGCTCTATCTGGATGATCTGGAGCTTATGTACGATTATTGATATCTCAATGAAACGACATAATCAAGGCGCCGTGATGAAGGGGAACTTCATCACGGCGCCTTGACTTATGCAAGAGACTGTTAGCTCACCGATTTCTGGCACGGCGGCTGCTGAACTCGGAGTCATGCAGTTTGGCGTAGGCACGCAGGTATTTGCGCACTGCCGATACCATTTCCTGGGTTTCCTGAAGCATGTTAAGATATACATATACCACTGTCATCGAAGCCGGATCTCCTTCCCTCAATTGGTCGTGCAGATTGTGGTATGTCTCGGAGATATGGTCTTTGATTTCGTCGCAACGCTTGCGTAGATCGGTCACTCCCGTTATTTCGTTCGCAGGCAGCGTAGAGGTCACATCCTCAAGTAGATGGATTACCATGGCGCGTGTGGTTTCGAAATCCTCGTGGTATTTCTTGGGGAGAGGATGGAAATTGTTTTCCACATGTTCCTTGCAGATTTCATTGATACGCCTGAGGTTGTACAGGATACCCATGCAGCAGTTGTTGGCCAGATGGAACCAGGTGCTTTTCTCGATGGCTACCTCTTTGTTTACCTGACGCAGGCAGAGGGTTTCTTTGCGCCTCGTATTTTTCAGGATATCTTTGTGCATGGTGAGGCTTTTGTCGGTCTTGCGCAGTGCTCCCGCGTTCTCGCGGATAAACGCATATGTTATGTTTGCGTAACTTTCTTTGACAAAGCCCATGAATTTATCCTGTTGTTCGGTAATATAGAGCAGCAACAGGTTCCAGATCTCTTTTTTATCCTCGGTAGTCATGATGGTCTGGAACATCACGTCGCCAGATTCTTCTTTCTGGCGTTTACGGAAACGGCGATTGCTTCTGATAATAAGAAATACAGTGACCAATGCGAGGGCAAACATCATCCAGTGTCCGCCGAAATGCATCAGCAGTACGATTATTCCCGCTCCGATGAATGCCACTCCGGCAGTGAGGAACCATCCGCCTATAACCGAGATCACGCCTGTAATGCGGAATACGGCGCTTTCACGCCCCCATGCTTTATCGGCGAGAGATGTGCCCATCGCTACCATAAAAGTAACGAATGTGGTTGACAGTGGAAGTTTCAATGAGGTGCCCAATGCGATCAATGCGCCGGCCAGAACGAGATTTACCGATCCTCGCAGGAGGTCGAAGGCGGCTCCCTGTTCCATGATTGTGTCGTCGACGTTGAAACGGCGCTTAAACCACATACGCACTTTGGGAGGGGTGACTTTGCGTACCCAGCTGATGAAGGAGAGCGTCCACCTTACAAGCCGCCGCGCTATGCGCGACGAACCGAACATTTCTTCTCCTCCCTGCTGGCTTCCCAGACCTATTTCGGTCTTGGCGACATTGCGTGCTTTCTTGGAAGAAGCGAGAGAGACCACCATAAGAGTGCCGGCGCCTATCAGAAACCATATCGGTGTCTTTGCCGGACCGTTCAGGGCACCCATCAGATGGGCTGTCGGGTCGCCGGCACCTCTCGCTACATAATCCTGATAGGATGCCAGACCGCTTAGCGGCACACCGATGAAGTTTACAAGGTCATTGCCGGCGAATGCCATGGCGAGCGCGAATGTACCCATCAGAACGATCACTTTCAGGACATTCACCTTCAAGGCGTGGAGCAACTGCATCAGAAGAGTGAAGAAAACAAGACAGCCACATATTATGAGGGCTGTATGCAGGCTGATCCACATCTTTACTCCAGGGGTCATGAACGTAAGGTCCTTTGCCCCCTTGATGAGCAGGAAGTAGACAATGGCTGTCGCGCATATTCCGCCGAATATCCCGATCTTCCATTTGAGATTGCTCCTGTAGTTGAAAGAAAAGATCATGCGGGTGATGAATTGCACGACAGTTCCGAAGAAGAAAGCGATTGCCACCGACAGGAAAATTCCGATGATTACAGACAGTGCTTTTTCAGTGTTAAGCAAGTCGTTAAATCCCAGATCCGTTCCTCCTGCCATTTTGATCAATGCTACCACGAATGTGGCTCCGAGAAGCTCGAATACCATTGAGACGGTGGTGGATGTCGGCATTCCCAATGTATTGAAAATATCAAGCAGTATTATGTCGGTGATCATGACCGCCATAAAAATGCAGATAAGGTCATAAAACGAGAAATGCTCTGGCCGGAAAATGCCGTGCCGGGCTATCTCCATCATGCCGTTGCTCATAGCGGCTCCGATAAATACGCCGATAGACGCTACGATTATTACCCTCTTGAATGACGCGGCTTTTGAACCTATCGCTGAATTCAAAAAATTTACTGCGTCATTGCTTACTCCTACTGACAGATCAAAGACTGCCAGCATAAACAGGAATATTATGACGCACAAAAATAGGATGTCCATAAATCGATCTGTTTAAGTTGCTACAAAATTAACATCCGGACATTTCAAAAATGTTTCATAAAATTTAAATTTTTATGAAACATTCAAGCATCCGGTCCGATTTAGAGACAGGTATGATCAGTGTTTCGGCAACGTGATTCTGAAAACCAGACCTCCGTTTGGCCGGTTTGCGACAGTGATATTACCGCCATGGAGCAGAATGGCATTTTTTACGATCGACAATCCCAGGCCGGTTCCTCCAGCGGCACGTGATCGCCCTTTGTCTATGCGGTAAAAGCGTTCGAACAAGCGGGGGAGATGTTCCTCGCCGACACCGTTTCCATTGTCTGCGACAACCAAGGTGACTTTGTCATCTGTCTCGTCTGCCACACGGATGATGATTTCCGTCCCTCCTGAATAAGCGATCGCATTATCAATCAGGTTGTGGAATACAGAAAGCAACAGCGACTGGTTGCCAATAACCGGTAGTTCTCCCGAAGTCACGTTCTTGATTTCAATTCCTTTTGACAGTGCCGCATGACGGCATTCCATGCATACGTCTGCTATGACTTCGTTTATGTCTACAGTCGATTTTACTATCTGTTCACGGCCGTCGTCCATACGGGTTATCTGTGACACATCTTCAAGCAGTTTTTTCAGGCGGTCTGTATTGGCAAGGCTTCTTTGCAAGAAATCCCGCCTTTTTTCCTGTGGCAGTTCCTCATGGGCGAGTAAAGTCTCGAGGCACAGCTTTATTGCGGCGACGGGTGTCTTCAGCTCGTGGTTTATATTATCTGTAAGCTGCTTTTTGATACGCTCTTTTTCCTGTTGCTCATGGATGGCCGCACGGTGCTCCTTGTCTCTGTCTGCATTGGCTTGCTGCAGACGGACATAAAGTCGAACTATATGGTTTGATATGTCTCCGAGTTCGTCGTGCTGAAATGGCTCTGTGTCCGAGATCTTTTGACCTTTTTCTACATTTTCCGCAAATCGGTTGAGGCGTAAGATATGTTGTCCGAGCCTGTGTGTGGCAAAAAATCCCAGTGTACACATGACAACTGTTATGCTCCCGAGAAACCATAAAAAGCCATAGTCGGCATCAAGGAGTTCGCTCAGGGATATGGAGTAGGGGACGGCTGTTCTAATAATCTGCCCGTCGGGACTCTTGCTCGCGGAATAAAAATATGTGGCGCCCGTGCTCTCGCTGTGTCGCCTGATGGTATAACCGGTACCGTTTTTTACAGCGGCGGCTATCTCCTGGCGGTTGAGGTGATTGATATGTGGGAGCGAGTCAAGGGAATTGTCGTAAACAACTGTTCCTTCTGGATTTATTATTGTTATACGGAGATCTTCAAACGGGTGTATTTCCCGCAGAGGCACATCTTTTATATCCACTCCGTCGGAAAGTTCAGACTGTATATAGGTATTGATCAGCTGCAGCTGTGAATTGATCTCTTCCGCCTTGAATTGTTTCTCACGCTTCGTCTGGAAGATTACAAAACACCCCATAAGCAGGAGAGAATATCCTAAAAGCCATAGGAAAAGGCGCCGGTGATATGGGAGCCTATTCAACGAATAAATATCCATACCCGGGGCGTGTTACAATGTTTTTTCCATATTCTCCTATCTTCTGTCTTATCCGCGTGATATTCACATCCACAACGCGATTCAGCACAATCACTTCGTCGGGCCAGATGCGATGTAGCAGTTCATCGCGCGAAAACAGTTTGCCTCTGTTTGAAAGCAATGTAAGAAGGATTTCGAATTCCTTCCGTGGAAGTTTCACTTCGTTTCCGTCTACGAGACATACTTTCCGGTCGGGGAACAGTACGAGCCCCTTGTATGCCACTTTATCTGTATCTTCCGATCTTGCAGCGGACTTTCCGGCTCTTCTCAAAACAGCCTTGACGCGGGCGAGAATATTGCGGACAGAATATGGTTTGGTGACATAATCGTCGGCACCGAGGTGCAATCCGTTGACCATATCTTCCTCACTGTCTTTAGCTGTACAGAAAATGACGGGTATGTCTGCCGTAGAGGGATTCCTTTTCAGAATATTGGCCATCTGCACTCCGCTGATACCTCCCATCATAATGTCAAGGAGTATGAGAGAGTAACGCTCAGGAGACATTGACAGGGCCTCTTCAGCGCTGTAAGCCACATCCGCTTCATACCCTTCCGCTTCAAGGTTGAATTTCAAGACCTCGCATAATGTCTCTTCATCATCGACGATCAGTATTTTTTCAGCCATACTTCAAAATTAACAGTTGCTCATTTGTCATTATGTATCAGGAGTGTAAATGATAACGCAAATTTAGCTCAATTAGATCTGAATTCCTCTACTAAAATAAAATTTAATGAAAACTTAATATCGTAGGATGTCAGAGGTGGGAGCCTACCCGGCATAGGGGTATTTATTTTTCGAAAAATGTTGCGGGTTCATTAATTCTTATTACATTTGCAAAATATAATTGAATGAAAAATGAAAAAGATAAAATCTATATTGCTCATGTCTGCTTTGGCAGCCGGAACTGTCTGCTCAGATGCGGAGACAAGTTATATGTACGACAATCCTGACAACAAAACGTTTTTCGGCGTCCGTGTAGGTGTCGACATAAGTTCAGCAGCCAACGGTGGTGGCAATTACAGCAGCAATGCAGGTTTCTCGGCGGGTGCCATATATAATATCCCGTTATTTATGAATCTGTATTTTGAGCCGGGTCTTTCTTTCTTTTATAATGCTTTCGGTACGAGCAAATGGAACAGTTTTATCCCCGACAATCCTATATATGATCCTGAGACCGGAGAGCCGGTGTCTGTATTATATCAGGTTGACGGATCTATCCGCAATTTCGGCTTCAGGGTTCCGCTGATGATCGGATACCATTTTGACTTCGCTGAGGATGTGAAAGTGAATGTATTTACCGGCCCCCAGCTGAATATGAGCCTGTATGCAAATTATAAGGTCGGAGCTGCGTATGGAAATGACAAGGATATGATTGACCGCGATGGATCACTGTTTGGTACTGACGGGTTCAAGCATCTTGACCTTCAGTGGAAGTTTGGTGTGGGTGTGGCATACCAGACATATTATGCCGGTCTCAGCGGAGCATGGGGTCTGACCAACATGAAGAGTGGCACGGCTATGCTTCCGCGTGATCTCCGCCGCAATCTGTTCTCTATAACTTTGGGATACAATTTCTGACTTTCTCAGGCTTGCAGTGCGGCCTTTTTAAAGTTTTCCACTGTCGCGATAAGAGTAATATCCGGTCGGGCCGATTATAAGATGGTCATGTACCGGAACATCTATGATTTTGCAGATCTCAACAATCCGTCGGGTCAGATTATCATCCTGGCCCGACGGTTGCATTGTGCCCGACGGATGGTTGTGAAGTAATATTATGCCCGACGAAAGATGATCAATGGCACTTTTCGCGATAAGTTTTATATCTACCGCCGTGCATGCCATTCCCCCTTTACTAACACGTTCCTTGAAAAGAATCCGGTTAGCACGGTTCAGATGAAGCACCCAGAATTCCTCATAATTCAGCCTTTCGAGAGTGTCGCGCATGTAGTTGTATACATGCCGGCTGCTTACCATCTGCTCCTCCACAAGAGTGAGGCTTTTCTGTACTCTTGCACCGAATGTCATGGCTGCTGACAGCAATGTGGCCTTTGCTGTGCCGACACCTTTATATTTCTTTTTCAGCTCCGCTATCGACATGCGCGAAAGGCGGCTGAGTTTGTTGTCATTGTCCTGTAGAATCTCACGTGCCAGGTCAAGGACAGATTTTCCAGACATGCCTGAGCCGAGCAGAAGCGCCAGAAGCTCCACATCAGTAAGTGAGTCCAGCCCCAGACGCCCGGCTTTTTCGCGAGGTTTCTCTTCCTCGTTCAGATCCCGCATCAGCACCGGTACCACCTTTTGTGCGCTTGTGTCCGGTTTGCTATCAGCAGGTGTATGCGATCCTGTGCAGATAATGTCTGATATAGCCATATGCTGTTTCTGATAATATTATGAAATGTGGACAGCTGAGATGTCACTTCCCTTTGCGCAGGGCGATCTCTTCTTTTTCATCGCGTCCTTTCCGCAGAAGTATCTTTTGGGTATAAGCCTTTATAAATCCGCAACCGTATCCTCCGAGCTGGATTATGGATGCAGGGACCGCACGTGCTGCGATATTCAGGGAATGTGTCGCGCACAATGCGCTGACGAATATCGCTATAAAATATAATGCAAGTGGCGCTATCCACCATGGAGAAGCGAATATAGCCAACAGAGTCAAGGCAACCGCACCGATGACGAAAAGGGCAGGAAGGCAATGCACCGGCTTGAGGCTGTCGGGATAGAGCAATTTCAGAGTGATGCGGGACATGCCGAATACATATACCTGACGTAGAAATTTTTTGAAATCCACACGCCTTTTATGATACACCGGAAGATCGGGATACAGACCGATTGTGAATCCGGCAAGCCGTATTCTTGTACTCATGTCGATATCCTCTGAAAACATTTCCCTGAAACCGCCCACTTTCTCATATACATTTCTGGAAAATCCCATGTTAAAAGTGCGCGGAGTGAACTTTTCGAGGCGGACTTTGCCTCCCCTTATTCCTCCGGTTGTCAGGAATGAGGTCATGGCATGGTTGATGGCTTTCTGAGTTGGAGTAAAAGAACTGTCGGCCGCATCCGGACCACCGAAACAATCAAAGTAATCAGCCTCCGACATTGAGTTCAGTTTGGCAAAATAGTCATGCGGTATCACACAGTCGGAGTCAAAGAATATGAAATAATCTCCTGTCGCGCGTTCCATTCCGTAATTGCGGGCGATGGAGCGTCCCTCGTTATCCTTGAAGAAGTATTTTATATCAAGGCGATCACTGTATCTTTCGACCGTGTCCTTGCATGGAGCCGTGGAACCGTCCTCGACTATGATTACCTCGAAGTTTGATGCTGTCTGTTTGCCCAGGCTGTCCAGAAGGTCGTTTACCTCGTCAATGCGGTTATACACCGGTATTATAACCGAATATTTCTTCATAACAGGTCGTATAGGGAGGGTTATTGCGGGATGATCTATTCTTTTCAGGACATACGGTTCTTGTAGTCCTCATACGTGAACTTTCTCAGATAACGTTCGTTGCCGTTGGATTCCACCAATGCGATGGATGGATGTGTTATGCCGTTGAACATGTTGGTCTTGACGGTTGTATAATGGTTCATGTCCTCGAAGGTAAGACGGTCGCCAGGTTTAAGAGGCTTATCAAAATACCAGTCGCCCATAAAATCGCCGCTGAGGCAGGAATTGCCTCCGAAACGGTATTTGTACACGCTGTCAGCCGGCAATGCCATCGCTTCGTTTTCATCCAGAGCCTCTGATACGGCCGGTTTATATGGCATCTCCAGACAATCAGGCATATGGCATGCGAACGATACATCCAGTATCGCTGTCCGTATTCCGTCATTTTCCACAATATCCACCACAGATGCCGCGAGGTCGCCTGTGCGCCATGTGAACGCACTTCCAGGTTCAAGTATCACCTCTATGTGCGGGTAACGGTTTTTGAAATCGCGGATCAGCTTGACAAGCAGGTCCGTATCATAACCTGCACGCGTCATTAGATGGCCGCCACCCATATTTACCCATTTTACATGGGGCAACAGATGTCCGAACTGACGCTCAAATGCCTCAAGAACTTTTTGCAGATCCTGGCTTGAGGATTCACACAGAGCATGGAAATGCAATCCTTCTATTCCATCAGGTAATCCGTCTGCCAGTTCTCCAGCCTCCGCTCCGAAGCGGCTGCCGGGAAGGACCGGATTGTAAATGTCAGTCTCCACAACAGAACACCTCGGGTTGACCCTTAAGCCGGGAGAGACATTACTGTCTGGATTTTCAGCATTGTATCTTTCGAGTGTTTCTTTAAATGCCTTCCACTGGCTTATAGAGTTGAATGTGATGTGTGAACTGCCACGGAGGTACTCACCGATTGTATCCTGTGTGTATGCCGGACAATATGAGTGTACCTTGACGTGCAACTCGTCCATGCCGAGCTTCAGCTCGTTGACCGAAGAGGCAGTACATTCTATACCGTATTCACGAAAAATATAGAATGTTTTCCATAGGGCGTTGGCCTTGAATGCCATTATGATTTTGGCGCCCGAGCGACGGCTTACGTCGGTAATGAGGTTGAGGTTGGCTCTGAGGCGATCCTCATATACTATATAGCAGGGAGTGTTCAGCACTTGTTGTATTCGGTTTATAAGTAAACTGTTAAAAATAATTTCGACCGGTTGCTTCGTTGATGATTGTTATTGGTCTGAAATGGCGAACCGGGCATATTTAAGCATCAGTGTCCGTTGTGCGACGTTGGCGAACAATACCGTGATTTTAGCACCGGAGGGATCGGGATGGACGGTCTGGATTTTGCCTCTGCCGAATCTTTCATGCACTATGACCATCCCTTCCCATACCTCATCGAGGCCGTGCACAGAATATTGCCCTGCCGACGGCATCGTACGGGGAGGCGTGGTTGTCCCTATGGCATTTTTTCTTGATGCCACCCGCTCTGTCCATCTGTCGGAAGCATGTCCCGGCGGAGGGGTAGTTGCCGGTGCAGGGTTGATAACCGACATTATGGCCGGGCTGTGGAACGAGGAGCGGTAATTTTCATAAGGATCAATGCCGTGATAACCTCCGCCGAGTTCAGTGCCCTGGACAAGTTTCAGATATTTCGGGTCGATGTCGTGTAGAAATCTCGATGGCTGGCACAATTTTGTCTGTCCGTTTCGGAAACGCGACGACGCATAGGTTATCATACAGAACTTGCGCGCCCTGGTAACGGCAACATACATAAGACGCCGTTCTTCTTCGATTTCCCCTAATGAGGATGATGCCATGGCAGAGGGGAACAGTTCCTCTTCCGCACCGACTATAATGACATTGTTGAATTCCAATCCTTTTGCAGCATGCACGGTCATAAGCGTCACCTTGTGTTCCGCCGTGTCTTTTTCGTCCTGATCAGTGGCAAGAGATACTTCCGCAAGAAAATACGACATATTCGTGTGGTCGGTTTCACCGATTTCGTTATGTTCGTCTACGAAGTCTTTTACGTTGCTCAGAATTTCCTGCAGGTTCTCCTGTTTCGAGATGCTTTCCGGAGTAGTGTCGGAAATGAGAGAAGAAAGCAGCTTTGTGCGTCCTATTATGGTCGTAGCAAGAGTATATGCATCGGCTCCCGATTTATCCATGTTGACGAAATCACCTATAAGCTCGCGGAAACCGGCAAGCTTTTTTAATGTGCCGCTGTTTACGCCAGGATTGTATGTGTCGGGATCGCAGATTACACTCCAGATACTTACATTGCTGTCTATCGCGGTTCTTATAAGTTTGCTGACGGTGGTTTCACCGATACCTCTCGCCGGATAATTGATTACTCTTTTGAGCGCCTCGTCATCATCGGGATTTGTGGCGAGACGGAAATATGCGATCGCGTCTTTGATTTCCTTGCGCTGATAGAAACTGAGGCCCCCGTATATGCGGTATGAAATATTCCTTTTTCTCAGAGATTCTTCCAGGCGGCGGCTTTGCGCATTGGTGCGGTAGAGCACGGCGAACTCATCAAGATTGTCATGAGTCGAGCGCTGCAGCTGTGATATGCGGTTGGCTACCAGATATGCCTCCTCGAAATCGGTCGAACTGTTGAGCACTTCAATCCTTGCGCCTGTCTCATTTTCCGAGAACACCTCTTTCTTTATCTGTTCGCTGTTTTTGGCGATCAAAGAGTTGGCGGCGTTTACGATATTCTGTGTCGAACGGTAATTCTGTTCAAGCTTGAAAATCTTAAGTGTGGGATAAGCTTTCCTGAGATTCAGTATATTCTTTATGTTTGCCCCACGGAAAGAATAGATGCTCTGGGCATCATCGCCGACCATGGTAAGGCTGTTGCTTTCGCGGCATAATTCCGTGACTATGCAATGCTGCGCGAAATTTGTGTCCTGATACTCGTCAACCAGTACATACCGGAAAAATTCCTGATAATGGCGACGTATATCCGGATTGTCACGCAACAGAACGTTTGTATAATATAGCAGGTCATCAAAGTCCATGGCTCCAGCCACCAGGCATCGGTGACGGTAAATACGGTATATCTCGGCGGTCAGGGGACGTCTGGCACGTTTGTCATTTTCCATGAGATCCTTGTCCATCATATACCGTTCCGGACTGATCAGTGAGTTTTTTGCTGCCGATATGGCATTCTGCACAACTGACGGCTTGTATACCTTGTCATCGAGCTGCATGTCCTTGATAATCGCCTTTATCGCCTGTTTGGAGTCGGCAGCGTCATATATAGTGAAAGCCGGTTTGAAGCCGATCCTGTCCGCATGGTTGCGCAAAATGCGAGCGAATATGCTGTGGAACGTTCCCATCCACAGCCGTTTGGCCACTGCTCCTCCAACCAACGGCTCGATTCTCTCGCGCATTTCTCTCGCAGCCTTATTGGTAAAGGTCAGAGCCATGATGCGATAAGGCTCATATCCGTGGGATAGAAGATGGACGATCTTATATGTCAACACACGGGTCTTGCCGGAGCCGGCTCCGGCAATCACCAGTTGCGGCCCCTCCAGATACTTGACCGCGGCCTGTTGCTGTGGATTAAGCTTTGATAGATAATCTTGCATGTAGGGTGTGCAATAGCATGACGTTACACGAATTTGTTTAGCCCCGGATTGTATATGTAACCGATTGCGCCCAGTTTTGCCTTGATTTCATTCTGATCAAGGTTCATGTCCTCGCACAGTGCGTCGAGAGAACGGTAAAAGTCACGGAGTTTAGTATTGATTACTCCAAGCAGTATAACGGGATCGTTGGGTATATTGTCAAAAGTCATATGGATACGGTAATTTGGATGCCCCGGGGTGCAAGCTAAACATGACACGGTCAAACGAGGCTCGTTGTATTATAATAATGCAAAATTAGCCATAATTCGGGAAAGATGCGTAACTTTGCATCAAATAAGTTATAACATACCGATGCACTCGCCAGAATATTACTCAGACTTAATAGAAAAAAATCTCACAGGGATATCATATCCCCAACATCCTGACGGCTTGTATGCCCCCATCAGATATACTCTTGAGGGGGGAGGCAAAAGACTGCGCCCGATGTTACTTCTTGCCGCCGCTGATGCATATGGTCTTGCCCCGGAAAAAGCCATTCCGCAGGCTGTGGGGATAGAGATGTTTCATAATTTCACTCTGCTGCATGACGATGTGATGGATAACGCATCTGTCAGACGCGGCCGTCCCACAGTACATCGCAGGTGGAATCAGTCTGTGGCGATACTTTCCGGTGACGCCATGCTAACGATGGCGACACAGTATGTTTCGGATGCTTCTTCCGAGAAGGCGCATGATGTTTTGAAGCTCTTCAATAAAACCGCTATGGAGGTGTATGAAGGGCAGCAATACGACATGGATTTCGAGATACGCGACGATGTGTCGGTAGAAGAGTATCTTGAAATGATCCGCCTCAAGACTTCGGTGCTTCTGGCATGTGCCGCCCGTATGGGGGCGTTGCTTGCTGGTGCCCCCGGGAAATCTATGGATGCCATCTATCGCTATGGGGAACTGCTGGGGCTTGCATTTCAGCTTCAGGACGATTATCTGGATACGTATGGCGATCCGGCTCTTTTCGGCAAAGAGATCGGAGGAGATATAATAAATGAGAAAAAGACATGGCTGTGGATCACTGCGATGTCGGAACGTCCCGAAGAGATAAAAGGGATATTGTCAAAAAAACTGACGGATTATCTCAAAATTAAAGAAATCAAATCGGTATATGACGATCTGAATCTGGCGGAAAGATCACATAAAATGATTGAACAGTATGCCGCAGAGGCAATCGCAGCGCTTGATTGCGCCGGCATGCCGCATGAAGGACAGATTTTCTTTGAGAATCTGGCATCAGGTCTGATAAGCCGCAGCAACTGAAATGACCTGCGGCAAGTAACTTTTGTTTCAGATGATATTTATAGATACGCATACACATCTTAATGACAGTGTATATGAGAATGAAGGCGTTGATGCAGTAAACAAGGCTGTGGCTGCTGGGGTGGAGATGATGATTCTGCCAGGGACATCTCTTTCCGAACTGCCTTCAATGAAAGCCCTCGCAGCCAAGTTTCCCGATCGGTTGCGCATGTTCGCGGGATTGCATCCTACCGAACTGACAGATGATCCGGAAAGCGCGCTTGAGGTGATAAGGAAGGAACTGGATACTCCCGGGCTGCCGTATGTCGGTGTAGGGGAGATCGGTATAGATTTGCATGAGGATCCCGCGCATAGAGAGCGTCAGATGGAAGCGTTTGATGCCCAGTGCCGTATGGCGCTTGAGCGCGGATTGCCAATCAATATTCACTGCCGCGACGGGCTTGATGAGACCCTTGAAGTATTACAAGGTCTGCCTGCAATGCCACAAGGCGCCTTTCATTGTTTCGGGGGCACCCCATCGGATGTGGAGAGAATACGTGCTACCGGCGATTTCTATTTTGGGATAAACGGGATAGTTACGTTCAAGAATTCCGGATTGAGGGATACATTGCCCTCCATAGGGCTTGAACGCATTATATTGGAAACAGATGCCCCCTATCTTGCTCCTGTTCCATATAGGGGCAAGCTTAATGACAGCAGTTATATACCTCTTATAGCTTCTGCCATAGCGTCTGCGCTTGGAGTCTCAATTGAAAAAGTTGCCGAGACAACTACGGCGTCCGCGAAAAGATTATATCGGCTGTAGCTTCGTTAATATATTTTAACTGTTTCGACGCTATATTTGGGGCGGTGTCGAAAATCTGCGGCAAATTGTCGCATGCACCCCCATATACTAAGCGATCTTGATAGTAATTAATGGAATTATAGCATGCGGTTGAGTTGTGCTCCGTTAAATTAATTTCACATAAAAATTATGATAAAATACGTAACTTTGTAGTGCGTTATGGTGTGCGTGCGATTGCTACGCAAAACAGATAAAATCCTGTCAGACATCATAATTTCAAACTGTGAACATCACGCCGGAGTATAATGTAGCCGGTAATACAAGAAATATATAATCACTCATAAATAAAATACTCAGAACATATGAAAAAGAGCGCTTTACAGAAAGCTCGTGCGGCTTATCAGCCGAAGTTGCCTATTGTGCTCACAGGGGCCGTGCGTCCAGTAGAGGGACATGCCACACAATCTGTGGCTGATCAGGAAGATATCAAGAATCTTTTCCCCAATACCTACGGCCTTCCCGAACTGAAATTCGAGAAAAATCCCAATCCTACCGCGACAAAGCCAATCAACGTGGGCGTTATCCTGTCAGGTGGCCAGGCTCCCGGCGGACACAATGTGATTTGCGGCCTTTTCGACGGTATCAAGAAGGTACATCGCGACAGCCGTCTCTATGGATTCCTTATGGGACCCGGCGGTTTTGTTGATCACAAGTATGTGGAACTTACTTCTGAGTTTATTTCAGACTACCGCAATACCGGAGGTTTCGACATTATCGGTTCAGGCCGTACCAAACTGGAGACAAAAGAACAGTTTGACAAAGGTCTTGAGATTCTCAAAGAGCTCAATATCCAGGCGCTTGTAATCATCGGTGGCGATGACTCCAACACAAACGCCGCTGTCCTCGCTGAATATTATAAGAGCATCAACGCAGGCGTCCAGGTGATCGGTTGTCCCAAAACTATCGACGGTGACCTGAAAAACGATGTGATCGAAACTTCTTTCGGCTTCGATACAGCCACTAAAGTTTACTCTGAGGTAATCGGCAATATCCAGCGTGACTGTAACTCTGCAAAGAAATACTATCACTTTATTAAACTGATGGGGCGTTCCGCAAGCCATATTGCACTGGAATGCGCTCTTCAGTGCCAGCCTAATATCTGCATCATCTCGGAAGAGGTAGAAAGCAAGGATATGACACTTGACCAGGTGGTAGGATATATCGCCGACATCGTGGCAGAACGCGCCCGTCTCGGCATGAATTTCGGTACTGTCCTCATTCCCGAAGGTCTTATCGAGTTCATTCCTGCAGTAAAACGCCTTATCGCCGAGCTCAACGATCTGCTTGCCAAGAATGCCGATGAATTCGCTGCCGTAGCTGCTGCCGACCAGCGTGCGTATATCATCAATCACCTCTCCGCTGAAAATGCGGCTGTATATGAATCACTTCCTGAAGGTGTCGCTCGTCAGCTCAGTCTTGACCGTGACCCCCACGGAAATGTACAGGTATCTCTTATCGAGACAGAGAAACTGCTCTCCGAGATGGTAGGAAAGCGTCTGGAAGCTATGCGCAAGGATGGTAAATATGACGGTAAATTCTCCGCTCTGCACCACTTCTTCGGTTATGAAGGCCGTTGTGCCGATCCCTCCAACTTTGACGCCGACTACTGCTATGCCCTCGGCTATAATGCAGCTTGCCTGATCCGTTGTGGTGTTACCGGTTACATGTCATCGGTACGTAACCTCACTAAACCTGCTGTGCAGTGGGTTGCAGGCGGTATACCTATCACAATGATGATGAACATGGAGCGCCGTCACGGTATGATGAAACCTGTCATCCAGAAGGCTCTTGTGAAACTTGATGGAGCGCCTTTCCTGAAGTTTGCTTCCAAGCGTGACGACTGGGCATTAAACACATGCTATATCTATCCCGGTCCTATCCAGTACTTCGGTCCGGCAGAGGTATGCGATCAGCCAACCCTCACCCTCAAGTACGAACATCAGGGTAAATAATACATCCCCGGCAGACGTGGCCTGTCGGTGCACTGCAGGGGCATATGCGTTGGTGTGCGAAATGATTGAAATCAGCACGCACACGACGGATATGCCCCTGTGGCGCTTTAACAACCATGAACATTATGCATTCCATTGAAATCATACGTGCTGCATGCACTGCAATTGCTATTGCCGGTGCGATACCGGCATATATATGCGGCAAGTCTGATGACAGGTGGATAGGTAAGTCGGGTGGAAATCTTATGCGCGAAGTTGCCTCTACACATTCTCCGAAAAATTACTTTACTGTATTTGATGGAGAAGATGGAATATTCGAACGTTTGAAAATTACGGACGGCAACCAGTATGGGACGGCCTACATAAATTATTTTTCATCAGACGAACTCCCATACGGAAAAAACGGCGGTCCTCCCTCAAATCTTGAATTACTCTACATAGCGTCTCCGGAATGGTGGAAAATAACATCCCAGAATTATATAAGCGTAGGATATGATCTTCTGAATATGATTCCCGCCCCTTCCGGTATGCGAATGGTCATCGGGAATTGCGCTCCCGGAACAGTTATGAAGTCTGAATACGGGAATGACATATGGTGTATAGGGAGGGGAGCGGTAGGTTCGCAGGAAGTAAGGTTGTGGGCTCCCCCGGAAGTATTGAAAGGTGATGTTGCACGCATTCTTATGTATATGGCATGCATATATCCCGATGGGATATTGCGATATGAATCGTGTGGGGGAGTTGTGTGGGGAATGACGCAGGAAGATGGATTCACGAATGCGTATGCGAGCCAGCTGATGTCGTGGCACAGAGCTGATCCTCCATCTGAATATGAGATGAGACGCAACGAGGTGCTGGGCAAATTGCAAGGTAATGCAAATCCTTTCGTGGAGTTTCCGCGACTGGCAGAATATCTTTGGGGCGATCATAAAGGGGAAGCATACGCAAACGCCGCAGTGCCACCGGAGGAAGCTCATCCGACGCTCAAAGGTATATATTCTGTGGACGAACCATACATATATCTGAACCTTGACGGTATTCCAGATAATGCGATATGGGAAATTGATGGGAAAATTGTTGAGGGGGAATATCTTGTGCCGGCAAAGATCGGAACAGGTATTCATGAGTTGCGATTTGACAGCGGTACATTCAAGGGAATGGTAAAAATAGAGATAAGATGAGCAGAGGAATGTTACGACCGCTTTTCCGGACGATATTATATGGCGTTCTTGTGCCGATAGTCTGTATGGTCCATTCGGCCTGCAGCGAGAGTCATAAGAATACCATGATCGATGAGACACGTCCGTATGCGGAAACATCTTACCTCTCCATTCCACTGGGGCAGTCAAGAGAGATAGAGATCAGGAATGCGACCGAAGCTAATGCCGCCAGTGTCCCGTCGTTTGTTGAAGTAACAGCGACCGGCAATATACTTACAGTCTTTGGAAAGAATGTCGGAAAAGGGGAGTTGGATATTAGGGCCGACGGGTATTTGCTGAGATGTACCGTAGAGGTGCTGAATGTGCCCGACGTCGCTGATGATGCGTTTCCGGATGACACGGCAGAACAGTTGGCGGATATGTCTGTGAGGCTGATGTATGGTAACATGGTTATGAAATACGATGATCCGGGGAATATGTTCGCAGTATCGTCTGATCATTGCACTGTCACAGCCAGATCTCTCCATACAGGCGGTAGAGTATGTGTGTCTTCCCCATCCCCTTTTATGGATGTTGCAGATGATATGGTTCCGTATACTATTGTTTCTCCGAGCCTTGGTGTGAATGGAGAGAATGTGGAATTAAGCAGGGCTGTGGTGCTTAAGGTTTCTGATAACCGTATATGGCTTCTCTGTATGCCTGCCCATAAAAAGACCTGCCTGTGGTTGGTTATGGAAAGGGCTGTGTTAAAGTGAATAAATTCGAACAGTTACGTAAAAATAGATATTAGGATATAATGGAATATGATGTAGAACCGATTTTCAGGCATTTTCCTGAATTTTCCACCGTTCAACGCGAACAGATATGCCGCCTTGGCGAGCTGTATCCGGAGTGGAATGAGAAGATTAATGTCATATCAAGGAAAGATATACAGAATCTGTACTCACACCATGTGCTGCATTCGCTTGCCATCGCTAAATTTCTGCCCGGTCTCCCGGAGGGAGTAAAGATACTTGACATGGGTACCGGTGGAGGCTTTCCAGGCATTCCTCTGGCTATTGCCATGCCTCAATGTAGATTCCATCTGATCGACCGTATCGGAAAGAAAATAAAAGTGGCGACAGAAATCGCATCCGCCTTAGGTCTTAAGAATGTGACTTTCCAACATGGCGATATCGCGGAGTGCAAAGACAAATACCACTTTGTAGTCTCGCGCGCGGTAATGCCGCTTGACAGCCTCATTCCGTTGGTGCGTAAGAATATCCTGCATGAAAAACATCCGGATGTCACTTATGGGATGCCGAACGGTCTGGTTTGTCTGAAAGGGGGGGATCTTGCCGCGGAACTTCGTGCATCTGCGAAAATCGCGTCGGAACCAATGATAGACAGCATTACAAACTATTTTCCGGAAGATCCTTTCTTTGAAACCAAGAAGCTGATATATCAGCCACTCTGAACAGGTGTGCCGCGTAAACCGTTTGAATGGAAACAGTCATCTGTTTTAGACTGTGATAAGGTGCGACATATGCGGAATTATGCCGGAGTTATAGCTTATAGCAATTAAATTACGAAAGTATGCAGATACAACGTTTTGAATTCAATCTTTTCGGAGAAAATACATATGTGATCTATGATGCGGAATCGTTGGAGGCAGCTGTCATAGACCCCGGAATGTCAGATGCCCAGGAGGTGAATAAATTATCCGGCTATATCAAGGGACATTCCCTTAAACTGAAATACATTCTCCTGACCCATGCACATATAGACCATACTTTTGGAATAGATGCGTTGCGTGTCATGTATCCCGATGTGCCGGTTGTGGGACATAAGGCAGATCTGCCTCTCGCCGCCAACCGTGTACAACAGGCGAAAATGTTTCATTTGCCAATAAATGTCACACCGCTTGAAATGGACCGGTTCGTAGATGACAAAAGCATACTGACCCTTGGCAAGGAGGAAATAAAGGTGATTTCCACACCAGGACATTCTCCGGGCGGTGTCTGTTACTATATCCCATCGGCGGGTATGGTGATAACAGGCGATACATTGTTTGCAGGTTCTATAGGAAGAGTGGATTTGCCCGGGGGAAACGGCACGGCATTATTGAACAGTGTGCGGAATAAACTTATGTCGTTGCCCCCCTCGACAATCGTATATCCCGGACATGGCCCTGCGACAACCATTTCACGGGAGGAACATACCAATCCTTTCCTCCGGTAGAGAACATTCGATAAATCTCTCACCGAGATTATTAAAATGATTATAGCTGACGGCATCGGTGTGGATCACGCTGTTGCCGTCATTGTTTTGCGGGAAACCATAGTGATAGTGTGTCACGCAAAAGAGAGTCGGACTGGTTTAATACCCATCCGTGGAATTGATTGAATGAAATGCCGAGTGAGGCGTCGAGCTGTGGGTAACGCTCAAGAAGAGGAGCGGCCACACGGGCGCTTACTACTACACGTGGCAGTTCTCCAACAGCGGTGAGTATTACCAATTGCTCGGACGAATAGGCGGAGTCTTCGCGTATGTAGATAGTATCTCCAATCTCGTGAGACAGGTTTCTGAGGCGTGATATGAACGGCGATCCTTTCGGAAGGACAACCTCTTGTTTTGCAAGGTCAAATTGTGTTGTTATGAGCGGGGAGTCTGTGGCGCTGTCTTTCCGTTGTACCAATACCTGACGGTCTATGCCGACCGGATCTATAAAAAGATATTTCTGTTTGAGTTCAGCTGTAGCCGGGATGTCGCTGACGACAAGCCGGTATTTGCCGGCATCAAGTCCCTGTAACGCCGTTTCAAGCTGAGTGAAAGGATGATATTTTATAGTCCTGCCATGTTTTCTGGCGGCCTGATCAAGCATTGTGTAATATACACCTCCGAGGGTGTCGCCGGACATGGAAACACCCATAGGGGATATTTCTATTGCGACATTAAGCGTGTCGCCTCCGGCTAAGTGCTCCGTTTTGGGAGGCAACTGCCTCGCGGAACATTCCTTTAGCATGAACATTCCGCCCAAAGCCACAACCAGTAAAAGCAGGTATAGCGACATGTTGCCTTTTTTCTGCGGGATTTTTTCAAACATAACGTATAAGGTATTACCACATAAGTAAGTCGTGGAAATTATTTTATATTATCCGGGAGCATATTTTCAGTCGGCTTTTGTCTGAAGATGAGGGCGAAAACCGGCGAAAGGATGCCGCAGGGAATATAAAGCCTGTTGTATGTTTTATGCGGAATAATTTTCATGACTTACTTATTTATAAAAAATCCGGATGCCATGAAGTTCATTCACCCCCCTGCTTACGAGTTAGGTCTGATGAATTTGCTCAGTTTGCGAAATCAATGCTAAGGCCGAGTTGAAATCTGCGCGGATTCATCGGATAATGTGGCATTGAGAAATACATTGTGCCAGTCATGCCCTGATTGAGGTGCGACATCATGAGATAGAACCGGCATTTTGAAAGTTTACAGTTGAGATAGGCGCTTACAAAAGGATAATCGCCTATGTCAATCTTGCTCTGATTATAGAATCCCATTGTGGCAGGCTGATAATCAACTCCCTTGTATTTCGTGAAGTAATCGCAATTCAATCCGAGCTGTACATGCAGTGTCGCTATCCGGAACAGGACATACATATTGGTTGTAAGTGCCAGATTTGGCAATGGTATCACTGAAGACTGGCTTGTTGTCTGGTATGTCACTGTATTGTCCCAGTTGAACACGCCGAATTTGAAATTCTGTTTCAGTGTGGCGCTGAATATCTGCACGCTTCCGCCATATTGTACCGGCAACGCCTGTTCGTTGAAATAAATCTGGTTCTGCAGATTTTCTACAGAGGCCGATACCGATGTTCGTGTCCAGGGTATCATCAATTCGCCTCCGAGCCGCAAAGAGCGGGTCTTTGAAAAATCGTTCTCCCATACGAAGTGGTTGGACTTCATGTGCTGCATAAGCCAGGGAGCGGTCAGGTTTGTGAAATGACCGCCCGCTTTTACAGCGACGGTATCTCCGAAGAGTGGTATACGGGTGATGATGTGGCCGTTTACCTTGATTTCTCCTGCTGCGGGTCCGATCAATCCGATTTCTCCGGTAACGTTGTAGTTGAAAATGCGCCCCTGCTGTTTTGTCAGCTGTGCTCCTACCCAGGCGAGGTTCTGTGTTTCGCTCGTAGTCATATTGGGGAAAGGATCATCTTTCATTATTTCGGATTGCGCTTCTGTGGGTTCCTCGCGGTCTGTCAGCATAGAGTAATGACGCACCTCATGTGTTACAAAAGCTGAAAGTCCGGCTTTCGCATATTTGTTGAACCCTTCAAGTAGTGAAATGCCTACTGTATTGCGGATTTTCCACAATTTCTGCCGGTCATTCGTATAATTTGGCGAAAAGTAGGTGTTATCCCAGAATGAGAGGTTCTGTTCGGCATTGTCGTTAAAAAACTTATGGAATCCGTCGGTATACTGGAATGTCCATATCACACTTGTTACGGGCACAAGTGTGCGGTTTACCGTGGTGTCATTCACTTGCTCTTCTTTCCAGAATCCCATCTTATAACGGCTGTTGAGATACAGGTCTGTACCTTCCACACGGTTGAACGACCCGGTAAGGTTAACCGGTATGTCCTTACAGTTTACAGAAGTGTTGCCACCCTGCACAATGGCCGGATCGCGGATATACGCGTCGTCGGTAATACCTCCGTTTTCTTTCTGCAGGAGGTTGAAATGGTAGAAATTACCTTGAAATTCAAATCGTTCCCCGATATAGGATCCTGAAAGACCCCATGTCAGATCTTTCGCAGCCTGATAATCATAGCAGCCTTTGGAATAAATATAATCAATCATAGCGCCCACCTGGACCCTTTTGTTGGCATTTGCCGAGAAAATGGTCTGAAACCTGTCCTGTCCGTCCTGCTTGCCACCTCCGAAATTATAGCTCAGCAGGGTCATGGGTATGCGTGTGTTGTACCATTTGATGGAGTTCTCCGACGGGATCCATGCGCTTATGGCATCGCGATAATAGAAATCACTGGTTACAGGTCTCTCCATAAAAAGCATGTTACGTCCCGAACCGCAATAGTTTCCGGTGGCAGCATACGCATAACTTACTTCCTGAGGTATGAACTCAAGTGAATAATTCTGATAGAGTGTATCAATTGAAACCGGTT
Source organism: uncultured Muribaculaceae bacterium (assembly GCA_949742535.1). Classification (GTDB taxonomy): domain Bacteria; phylum Bacteroidota; class Bacteroidia; order Bacteroidales; family Muribaculaceae; genus UBA7173. The sequence goes on from CATJQX010000095.1 coordinate 44,699, forward strand.
CGCGCAAACCAAGAGGAGGAACCGCTTTCCATGCATATGAGGGCTCGAGGACGGTTTTTTTTGCCTGGACCATAAAGACCGTGCAAAATGCCACTGTCAGATATATATAGATCTTTAATTTATTCCGTACCATAATATTCAAGTTACAAAATTAGCGAAAATTCCACTAACTGTAAAATCAAGTGACCGGCAGTCTGAAATTATTTTAAGCGACAGATGCCTCATCCTGTGGGGTGCATGGATGATCGAGAACTTTTGTCGGAGATTTGTGTCAACAATCCACGGCATACAGGCGTTTGGGAAATATGAATAACCCCGATCCATCACAGATGTCTACTTTAAAACGTGTATCACTGACAGGGCTTTTGGTTACGACCGGTATTGTATTCGGTGATATCGGCACATCACCGTTATATGTAATGAAAGCCATCGTAGGCGTTAATCCCCGTTTTGACGAGGATTATATAGCCGGCGCCATATCCTGTATAATATGGGTACTTACTCTTCAGACTACCGTAAAATATGTGGTATTCGCATTGCGTGCCGACAACCATGGAGAAGGGGGAATATTGGCATTATTCGCTCTGTTGCGCCGTTTGCCCGTAAAATGGCTGTATATCGCAGGCGCATTGGGAGCGGCTGCCCTTGTGGCTGACGGTGTGATAACACCGGCCATTACTGTCACCTCCGCTATAGAAGGCTTGCAGGAGATTATCCCGTCTATACCTGTAGTGCCTGTCGTAGCGTTAGTGATAATAATGATTTTTCTGATGCAACAGGCCGGTACCGGAAAGATCGGCACTCTTTTCGGACCGTTCATGATGTTGTGGTTTCTGATGCTGGGCATTCTCGGTGGCATGAATCTGGTTGCATATCCACAGATATTGAAGGCTTTCAATCCGTGGTATGCGATAAAATTGTTGATCGCTTCCCCTGAATGGTTTCTTATACTTGGCGCAGTTTTTCTGTGTACAACCGGAGCGGAAGCATTATACTCCGATCTCGGTCATTGTGGCAGAAAAAACATCACTATAAGCTGGGCGTTTGTAAAATCCATGTTGATACTCAATTATCTTGGACAGGGCGCATGGCTCGTTTCACATTCCGGTGCAGAAATTTCCACGCTAAATCCCTTTTATGCGATCATGCCTGAGCATTTCAGGATTGTGGGTGTGGTTATGTCGGCGGGAGCAGCCATAATAGCAAGCCAGGCGTTGCTGAGCGGTTCGTTTACTATTTTTTCAGAGGCGATTAATCTGGGCTTCTGGCCAAGGTTGAAAATAAAATATCCCTCTGTAGAGAAAGGACAATTATACATTCCGGCTATAAACTGGTCTCTTCTTGCCGGCTGTCTGATGACAGTAGTGATTTTCCGTGATTCAGGACACATGGAGGCTGCCTATGGCCTTGCTATCACGGTGACGATGATCATGACCACCGTTCTTCTCACTCTTTGGCTTCATGAGCGGGGAGTGAACCGTTTTTTATGCGGATTGTTCGCCCTCATATTTATTACGATAGAAGGGATATTTCTTACGGCGAATCTATTCAAATTCGCTCATGGAGGATGGTTCAGTCTGCTTATCGCAGGAATTGTGGCGGGGATCATGATAATATGGCGCAATTCCACTCTCGTGCGTTCCAGGTTTATCGAATACAGAAATTTAGATGATTGTGTACCACTTATTTCCGATATAAAAGCTGACAGAGAGATACCGAAATATGCCTCGAATCTGGTCTATTTAAGCGGTTCTTCCGATGAAACTATGATAGAGAGCAAACTGATATATTCCATAGTGAACAAGCAGCCCAAACGCGCCGACCATTATTGGTTTATACATATTGATAATGTAGACGCGCCTGAGACACTGGAATATTCTGTGGATATAGTAAAACCACACGCCATCTATTTCGTGACACTGTATCTCGGTTTCAGGATAGAGCCTAAAATAAGCGTTTATTTAAGGCAGATAGTGGAGGACCTTGTGGCGTCCGGAGATCTGGATCTTACCAGTTCATACCCATCTTTACACAAACGCGGGATACCAGGTGATTTCAGGTTTATTATTCTGCATCGTCTTTTTTCTCCTTCAAGCAACTGCAGACAGGGAGAATCCATGCTTATGCGGCTTCACGAAGCTCTGCGTCGTATCGGTGTTTCTTACAGCACTTCCCTGGGACTGGATACGAGTATCGTTACACTGGAAACTGTGCCTTTGATTATCAATACTTCTCCAGGGAGACGCATTTTGCCGTGCGATACTACACATTATGACGGACGTACTTCCTGAAGGGCCTTATACAGGTATGAGCGGAAGTGCTTTGTCCCATAGCGTTCATGCGACAGGATCTCTGCAAGTTGAGCGAGAACCTTGTCTGCCACAAGATTGCGGTCGGCTATTTCTACTGTAAGTATCACTATGGATCTGATGCCACGGATGAGGGTATCAGTAAAGTAATATTGCCTTTCGCACTGTAATGCTGTGGTGATTACATGCATAAGTAACTCAATCTCTTTATCGAACCCCGGATGATACCCCTGAAACTCTTTATACAGTCGACGTATATTGGTTATACGGGCTTTGGTGTATCCTCGTTTGCTGCGGGAAAACTCGCCGGAGATCTCCCGCATATATTTGTCCGTAAGTTTTTCTACGTCCGGATTGATAAAATAATCGAAGTATTGCTTTATTTCTTTACGGGCATCATATGCCTCGAGTATCATAGACTCAAGCTGCTCTCTCGGAAGCGCCTGTATTTCTTTCTTTAACTGCAGTTTACCCATTGTGATCAAAAGTCGATAGATAATCTGACATTGAATTGTCTGCGGGTAAGATAGTTGGGAACAGCATATTGAATGTTGTTCACATCGGTTACCCAGTAGTAGCTTGACACGTTGGATATATCAAGCAGATTGAATACATCCACTCCGAGCCATACGCTTTTGAACCATTTATGAAGACCCGCCGGGTTGTCTCCCTCTTTGAGAGGCGACAACAACGCATAGTTCAGCCCGACATCCACACGTTTATATGCAGGAGCACGGAAATAACCGCGGTCACGCGAGGAGTGTGGCGCTGTTGTCGGCAGTCCGTCCGAGAAAATTCCTCTTAGCGAGAACTTGAGTTTCGGGAATTTCGGGAAATAGTCTGTGAAGAATACTGCAAGGGAATATCGCTGGTCGGTAGGACGTGGTACGGTTATACCGTTGAGGTTTTCGCCGGTTTTCATAACTGAAAAACTTATCCACGAATCCGTTCCGGGCACGAATTGTCCGAAAAGTTTCATATCAAGCCCGGTGGTATATCCGTCGGTAAGATTCTCTCCCTGATATACTATTTTCAGATTGTCAATCTCATAAGGGATTAGCTTATTCAGTTTCTTATAATATCCCTCGGCCGAAAACTTGAACGGACGGTCGAACATGCGGAAAGTATAGTCCGCGCCGAGTATCAGATGGATGCTCTGCTGCGATTTTATATCGCTGTTCAGGTCTATTATCGTGTTGCCGTAAGAGTCCTCTACCGGACGGCGGAACTCTTTGTAGAATGGTTGCTGATAATATAATCCGGTAGCGAAACGGAATGTCCATGAGTTGTTCCTTTCCGGCACAAATGCCACGTTTGCTCTCGGTGATAGAAGAAATTCTTTATTGAAATCCCAATATGAAAAACGTAAGCCTGCATTGAATGCGAAATATCCGGCAGAGGTATTGAGACGGTATGAATCAGACAGATAGAAAGCGAGGCGATTTGTGGAAAGATTGTGGCGCGAGGTCAGGTTGTATATCATGCGTATGTTCTGGCCGTCGGAAGGAAGTGTGAAACCTGCGGAGTCGCGCAACTCCCATTCGCGTGTACGTTCCATAATCGTCTGGCGATTGAAAGTCATGCCATACGTAAGATTGTGTCTGCTCACCGATGTATGTCCCTGCAGTCCGAGTGAGAATACGGAAATCTTTAGGCGGTTTCGTGCGTGCTCATGGTACCGGCCGACTCCCAGCTCACCACCCACAGCGTTGTCGGGATTCCCTTCTCCGGTGGTGCCTGCCTGGTCAAGCCAGTATTCACCGCTGATATCGTATGCCACAAGCTCATTTGTCAGGTAGCCAGATGCAAGGAGCGAGAAACTGGTGCTTTTTGAATGGTTGTATGACAGGTTGAGCGCTCCGAAATATGTCTCGAAGCGGTCTTTCTCCTGGCCGTCAAAGTAGACTTTGAATTGTTTCGCGTCGGTGGATGTGCCGAAGTTTGTCTCTCGGTTCACCGGTCTGAACTTATAATTATTTACAGCGATATTCCCCAGAAACGACGCTTTCCATTTGTTGTTGAACCGGAAAACCAGATTGGTCTGATAATCCAGAAAGTTAGGGTCATATTCACCTTTTGTCTCAAGAGAGCTGAGTAGTGATGAGTTTCTTTTATACCTGATACCGTGGAGTTGTGAGAACTTTTTTGAACTTTGTCCCAATGCAGCTGAGGCTCCCATCAGTGAACCGCTTACAGATCCTTCGAATGATTCCGGTTCACGGTATGTTATATCAAGAGCCGATGACATTTTATCACCGTATTCCACGCCGAATCCGCCGGTTGAGAAACTGACAGATCCTACCATATCAGGATTTATGACACTGAGGCCTTCCTGTTGGCCCGATGATACGAGTTGAGGACGGTAAACCTCTATGCCGTTTATGTAAACCGAGTTTTCGTCATAACTGCCACCTCTTACAGAATACTGGCTTGACATTTCATTGTTGGAATTGACACCGGCGAGAGTGGTCAGCATTGATTCCACACTGCCCCCGGTTGCATCCGCCGCAAGTTTATAGCTCTCGGTGTCAATGGTCTGCATCTGGTTGGTTTGTTTCTTGAAATCAGTCACTTGAATTTCCCGTAGCTCGTGATCCTTTGAGCGCATGCGCACGTTAAGTGCCAGATCTCCTTTTGGGTCGATTAGCGTGCGTTTCAGTTCGTCGTATCCGATGCAGGAGAATATCACTACAAGCGTGTCGTTGGCCGGAGGGGGACAAGACAGTTTGAATGTTCCGTCAAGGCCGGTATGTGTGCCTATGGCTGTGCCGCTTATGCGGACAGTCACAAACTCCAGAGGCGCATCCTCGGCATCTATGACTTTTCCATGGAGTTTTATCTGTCCCGAGACATTGAGGGCGGTTAGAAATATAAGTGACAGTATGATATGTACTTTCAGGAATATCTTCATGTTTGATAGATGTGGAGCGGCTGTGCGATACCACAGAATGCCGCTGTTATATTTGGGTGAATACATCATTCTGTATATTAACGGAAATTTTCAAACTTAAGTATAATCCATACTGGATAAACGGCATGTTTCTGTGGTATTATACCACATGAATATTTCTGACTTCTTATGTGTGTTATCTCCGGCAAAACCCAATAACAGAGTTCTTTGTTAAAATATATGTATACTAAATATCATCTATGAGTTGATTAAACCGATAACGCATATTTATGGAAAATAATATCAGAGATAACGGCGCACACCCGCTTAAACGTGTGGTAGTGGTTGGGGCCGGTTTCGCAGGACTGAATCTTGTAAAACATCTGGATGCGGAAATGTTTGATATCACCGTGATCGACCGTGACAATTACCATTATTTTCCGCCACTGTTTTATCAGGTCGCCTCGGCAGGCCTTGATCCGGCAAGTATTTGTTTCCCGTTGAGGAGGGAATTCAGAAAACGTGGAAGCCGCAATATTCATTTCCATCTTGGAGAGGTAAGGCATATCGACTGTTACAGACATGTAGTCTATACAAAATCCGAAGAAGTGAAGTATGATATTCTGATCATATGCGCTGGAACCACAAACAATTTCTTCAATATGCCTCAATTGGAGAAAACGGTCTATACGCTTAAATCGACTTCCCAGGCTTTACGCTGCCGCAACGAGATATTGGATATACTTGAACATGCCGCTATTGAGAAAAATGAGGAGAGGCAAAAAAAGATGCTCAATTTTGTAGTTATCGGTGGAGGGCCTACAGGAGTTGAGATAGCAGGAGCGATAGGGGAGATGAAACGTTATGTGCTTCCGAGAGAATATCCGTCAATACCACAGGAAAATATGACGATCACTTTGGTGGAAGGTAACAAAAGACTGCTCGGCACGATGAGTGAGAAATCTTCCCGACAGGCTTTCAGTGATCTTAAATCACTGATGGTAGAGATCGAGCTTGGAGCAACCATGCATGATTATACCGACAATGTAGTGACGCTTGCCGACGGTAGAAAGATGGATTGCTCGCTCTTGATATGGACTGCCGGAGTCACGGGAGAGAACATCGCCATTACAGGTGATAATGGCCGGGATATGTCTCAGGATGTGCTTGGCAGAGGACGGCGCTGGAAAGTGGACGGCTTCTGCCGGGTAAAGGGGCTTGAGGGGGTATATGCGCTCGGCGACATATCAATAATGGAAAATGTCGATCCGAACTTTCCTAACGGCCATCCGCAACTTGCACAAGTGGCGATACAGGAAGGCAGGCTTGTAGCCAGAAATCTTGTGGAATTTGAAAAGCAGTCGCGTTGTTACGCAACAGGGAAGACATACGTTCCACGGGTGAAAGATTTCAGATATAACGATAAAGGATCCATGGCCACAATCGGCAGGAACCGTGCGGTCGTGGATATGAAAAACTTACATCTGAGCGGTTTCTTCGCGTGGCTTACGTGGATGTTCGTACATCTCATGTCGCTTCTGGGTATGCGAAACAAGATTACCGTATTGGTGAACTGGATCTGGGCATACTTCAACTACAGCACCTCCTTGCGCCTGCTTATACACCCGAGCCGTTATCCGTTGAGAAAACGTTGGATGGATTGATGGGCGAGACGTCAGAACGGTGCAGAGTTGTCGTATGATATGTCTGCGGTGCCACCGGTCAGTGGGTTCGGGGCACCGAAGGGATCTGCTGTCACATCCTCACTGTTGAGGCGCGAAGGTACGACTGTGCGTGTCGTAAGTTCATTTTCATCCCAGTTCTGGAATCTCGCGTACTGGTTTACAAAGCGCATTTTCACATCATCCACTTTACCGCTACGGTGCTTCGCAACGATGAAAAGGGCGAGGCCGCGTATTTCGTTGCCCTCAGCATCCTGCGATGAATGCAGGTAATATTCAGGGCGGTGGATAAAACATACAATGTCGGCATCCTGCTCGATCGCGCCCGATTCACGGAGGTCGCTCAACTGCGGGCGTTTTGACTGACTGTCTGTGCCGCGGCTCTCTACAGATCGGTTGAGCTGCGAGAGCGCGATTATCGGGATGTTCAGCTCTTTTGCCAACTGTTTGAGGTTTCGCGAAATCATTGATACCTCCTGTTCGCGGGAGCCGAATTTCATGCCCGACGCATTCATAAGCTGAAGGTAGTCGATGATGAGTATGCGTACTTTATGTTCCCTGACGAGACGGCGCGCTTTGGTTCTGAGCTCGAAGATTGAAAGCGAGGGGGTGTCGTCAATGTACATGGGGGCGTCATAGAGCCGTTTTACACCGGCCTGCAGCTTTTCCCAGTCTGGCTGATCCAGACGCCCGCTCTTGATCTTTTCGCCTTCGAGTTCGCAGGCATTGCTTATCAGACGGTTGACGAGCTGAACATTGCTCATCTCAAGCGAAAATATCGCCACTGGCGTATTGTTGTCAACTGCCATGTTTTTTGCCATAGACAGAACGAATGCAGTCTTACCCATAGCCGGGCGGGCAGCAATGATTATAAGATCGGAGTTCTGCCAGCCGGATGTGAGTTTGTCAAGTTCATGGAAGTTTGTGGCAAGACCAGACAGACCGCTTTCACGGTTTGAAGCAGCCTCGATCTGCGCTATCGCCTGTTTGATTACGGGGTTGATCTGGGTTACATCTTTCTTGACATTTCTTTGGGATATCTCGAAGAGCTTGCCTTCGGCTTCCTGAAGGAGATCGTCCACGTCGTTGCTCTCGTCATATGCTTTCCCCTCGATGTTGGAAGAGAAATTGATGAGCTCGCGGGCAAGATATTTCTGTGCGACAATGCGCGCATGGAATTCCACGTGGGCTCCCGAGGCCACTTTGGATGTCAGCGAGGATATATACACCGGCCCTCCGACCTCCTCGAGTGCTCCGTTTGCACGCAAGCGCTCCGTAACCGTAAGCATATCTATCGGCTGTTGGGATGCGCCGAGTTGCTGTATGGCAAAATATATCTGCTGATGTCTCGGATCGTAGAAACTTTCTGGTTTGAGGAGATCGCAGACGATGGTATACGCGTCTCTCTCAAGCATCAGTGCGCCAAGCACGGCTTCTTCCACCTCGATATCACGGGGCGGGATACGTCCGGGCGTCTCGATCTGAGGCGCTCCTTTCTTGCGATTGGCGGCATAGGTTCCCTGACGATTGTTGCGTTGGGATTGGGTATTGTTGAATTCCATACCTGCAAAGGTACGAAGACTAATTGGAATTCAAAAAACGGTATTGCCCGGTTCCTGAAATAATTTCCCGGAGTATAACGCCGGGATGGAAATTTTACAGGCCGTGCATGGATTTTACATCCATACACGACCTGCCCATATTAAGGAGAGATCCGGATTTTATGAACGACGCTCCAGAGCCCTTCCGATAAGCATCAGTACTGAGCCGACCAACACAGTGCCGCAGAGTGACAGTGAACCGATCCAATTGGTAAAGCATGTGACGTCTATTGAAATCAGTATCAGGTAAAACAATATTATTCCTACTGTGATTATAAAGCCTGTCCAAAAAATAATTTTACCTGTATTCATATAATCAAATCAAATGCGGTTCAACATATCTGATGATGTAGGGATACCTATCGGCATCAACTTCATTTCTTTGATATTATAAAGCTTTTTTAACGTGTTTGGTTCGATTCGGCAATTGAAAATGTGAATTTTAACGAGGTGTAATCAACCTTTTGCAGACACAGCTCCAATGACAACGCTTCAGCTGTGCCGAAAAGATGGCACAATGCTATACCCATGTCTATTGCCGTGAATTTACCGCCGGGATTTATGCAGCTGATGCATATTATAATCTGTTCACCGTCATATGAAATTTTTCCTCTCCAGGGTTGTGAATTACGGCTTGAGGGCGCCAAGCGTATCATTTCAAGCATCCCCTTTATCTTAGGCTTCATCTGTTGCCCGTTTGAGGCGGCACGTAGATCTTTGCAATCTTCTTCAAAAACAAACAGTGAGTCAAGGCTTTTACGTGACGAGGACTTTACAACGGATCGCATGAGTTTTTCGCTCAGACGCATATGCGGAGCCGCGTTGCCGACGGGGGAGACTATTTCAACAGATCCTGTGCCTCCGTTCGCTTCAAATGCTTTCTGAAATTCAGATTTCCCGAAGGTCCCACCAAGCCAGCATGTCGCAAAGCCGAGTTCCGTCGCATGCAATATGAAATTTTCAAACAATATGCCTCCTGCGACCATCGTTTGCCGTGAGTTTTTGTCGGGGATTCCAAGGGCGGCATACACCTGCGCGCCTTTTATTACGCCATATGTAGATGGGGGAGTGACGTTGCTGTTAAATGACAATAGTCTTATTTCCGGAAAGATCATATCCGGCGGAAACATTTGCTTCGCCTGCGATGGAATGCGGTGAAGATATGCATTGCTGAACTTTTCGATAATCTCTCTCGCCGATATTGTGTCTGAATACGTACGACAGCTTTTGCGTTGTTCTATAGTATGGAAAATATTCTGAAACATATATGGGCAAAATACATTGAGACCGGGAATTGATAGAATTTCCCGGTCTCAAAAAATGTTTTATAATACAGTTTTATTCCACTTTAAGCCCGTCAATGAAAGTGCGCAGCTCATCGGAGGGGCTAAGCTGATAGAATTTCTCGAAGTATTCTTTTGCTTTGGCAACATTCTTGCCTTCGCCGTTCAGGTAATAGTTACCGAGACGGCCGTATACACTTGTATAGATATTCTTGCGCTTCTCAAGGTTTGAAGGATCTGAGTCAAGCACTCCAAGGGTTGCCTCGTCAGCGGCAACGACTTCCGGTGTCACGTTACCCATGGCCTTTACACGTATGATGTCGCTCTTGGTGTTGAGTACAAGGGGGTTGTCAGGAATACGCGCGATGACTTTGTCAATAGTCACAAGTGCTTTGTCTGCGGCATTCTGTGAGGCCACGCTGTCGGTTTCCATATAGGAAATTGCAAGGTTCTGGTAGCGGCGTGCGAGAGCGAGGATGTCATTGGGGTTGGCGTTGTCACCTTCCGAATCAATGAACTGTGCCATAGCGTCGGCAGCTTTGTCATACATTTTGGCATTGGAATATGCGCCGCTGAGATCTTTAAGTATAGATGTCTTTTCAGGGCTTGCTGCAACAGCTTTCTCATACATCTCCACTCCCAGGGTATCTTTGCCTATCTCCTGAAGCAGTTCGCCATACTGGATGTAGTCCTGCGAGTTGAGCTGTGCTTTAGGATTTGCGAACAGACGTTCTGCCGCCTGCAGGGCTTCATCTTTCTGTTCGAGGGCTTTCTTATTATAGAACTGCAGACGCTCCATATAAAAATTGCCGGGATCCTCTGTCAGCAGTTCAGATGCAAGATCGTAGCTCTCATTGTAACGCTTTGCAAAGAAAAGAAGTCCTACCAGACGCTGTTTGTCTTTCTTGAAACTGTTGGGGTTCTGGATGTATTTCTCATATTGTTCGGCGGCACGTGTAAGCTGGTTGTTGTCATAATATTTCTCGGCCAGTTCGCGTTGTGCCAGAGCGGAATTAGGCTGCTGTTTCAGGAGATCCTGAAGTTTCTGGATCGCATATTCCGGATTTACGGGGAAATATGTGCGTGCATATTTTACGTATGCCTCGGGGTGTTCGAGAGCGGCGTCGAACTGGGCAGCCATTTCATACATGCCGGCAGCCTCACCAACGTTTGTCTTTGCAAGGCGGTCGCCTTCGAGAATAAAAGGCGCAGGTGCATTCTTTTTTGCTTTTTTCGCATCGGCAAGCGCTTTGTCTATATCTTCAGTGTATTTTACCGGATCAGCTACAAAATATGCGCGTGCTATCTCTGTAAGAATGTCAGGATTTTTTTTAGCACGTCCTCTGGCATCTTTGAAATACTTGTTCGCATCTGAAGTGTTGCCGTTTGCAAGCGCGAGTGAAGCGAGACCGATGTAATTGTATGCATTGTCGGCATTTGCGGCGACACCTTTGTTGAACAAGTCCTGTGCTCCGGCCTTGTCGCCGTTCTGGAGGGCAATCTGTCCCAGATAATAATAGGCTGTAGCCTGATCTGTGCCAGCTTCTCCCAGTGTGTTGTTCAGAATAATCGCTGCCTCTTCAGGCTGATCGGCGCGGTAATATTCCACACCGTCTTTGAATCCCTGGGCGGAAAGCCCGAGCGCAGATCCCAGAAACAGGGATGCCACTAATTTTAATTTCATATCCGTATGTGTTATTTTAGTTTTTTATTCAGTTTTATTCGGTTTGGTTAAGTTGTTAATCTACAGATACCATGCGGTGGTGTACCGTAGCGGGAAGCACTCCTGTGCTCATCATCAGTTTTTGTCCCCTGAATGAGGTGACAAAAGCAAAAAATCCGTTGGCAAGTGATCCGGAAGAGCCGGTGTTGATCATATATATGGAGCGGTACATCGGGTAACTGCCATCGAATATGTATGCCTGATAGGGTTTGTATGCGATGGTGGAGTCGTCGCGACGCATGGCAAGTACTTTGACATCATTGGTAAATGTGGTAGCTGTCGTATCGTCAGCCTCAAGCGTCTTTACACGTTCTTCGGCAGTAAGCTCGGCGGTTTTCAAGTCTGCGGAAATCCAGCTTACTCCGACAAGACCAATAGCATTCCGGCGCTCTTTTACGGCATCGAACACTCCGCGCATGGATTCTGCCGCATATACATTTTCTGCAAACGGGGCTCCGTGCAGGAGGCTGTCAGACATATATTTTACTATAGAAGAACCGTTGTGGTCAAAAATCACCTGTATTTTACCCAGTTTGGAAGGGTAAATGTCATTCCATTCCGTAACTTTTCCAGACAATATTTCCGACAGATCTGTCAAGGAGAGGTTCTCGACAGGGTTTTCGGGATTGACGATCACGGCTATGGCATCAATGGCAATTTTTTTTGTCTTTGCGAAATGTTTTTTGTCTTTCAGGAATTTTATCTGGTCTTTGGTCAATTCATGGGAGACGATAGCCAGACGAGCCTTTCCAAAAAGAAGCGAATCCACACATGCTTTCTCGTCAAGGTAACGAGAAAGGACATTCGCATACGGGTAAATATATTCGAACACCTCGATCTCCTGCTCCATTACACTTTCAAAAGAAGCGTCACAAGCCATGACAACTACTCCTGACGTGGAGGTGTTGCCTTTAGGGCTCTCTTTTTTGCCTTTCCCTTTGCATGCAGGCATCAAGCAACCGATGCATAAGGCTGATATTAATATCAATATAAGTTTTTTCATCTCGAAATTATACCCGCATGGTTTAAGGTTGCCGGGTATAAGCAACCGATATTATGCAAAGATAGTCAATGTTAAATTAACATTCGCCAAATCTGTAATCAAAAAATTCCGTTTTTTTATTTTTTTTGCAATAGACAGGACGCCGCGAACTGATTTTTGCAATTCGCGGCGTCTGATAAGCCTATAGGCTGCTGTCTATTCCCCAGAACTGGCGTATTGCGCGCCAGATGCCGTATATGATAAAAAGAACACCTCCGCACCATCTTAACCAGGTGAGAAGTTCTCCTTGCCATCCGAAAAAGTTGATAAGCAGCAATATGCCCATCCCAACATATACAATTATCATTATTATTCCGAACACCACTCTCATAGTAGATGGTATCTGGACCTCTCGATTGTCTCTATCTCTTGCCATGATATTAAGTTTATAGTTGAATGTATTCGTGTCGCATATATTTATTTATATAAAACCAACGTTTCCTCGCCGGCGATTGTTCGCGGGAAGCGGTGACCTGCCATATGCGGGTGCAAATATACGGTTTATGTAAAAAAGAATGGGCCAAACGTACATAAAAAACGTGTCGCGCGGAAGATATATTAAATAATTATGTTAACTTTGCAAGGCCGCTTCAAGGTGTTACGAGTTGTTTCTGATAATTTTGCACCGGCATTTTCTCTCATAACCGCCCGAGAAATCAATTCACATTATTTATAATATCATGGAAAAATTACTATTCTGGATTGTGCCTGCCGCTTCTGTGCTGGCACTTCTGCTGGCCTGGTTCTTTTACCGGCAGATGATGCGCGAAAGCGAGGGCACTCCGACGATGCAAAAAATCGCATCGTATGTGCGCCAAGGCGCCATGTCTTATCTGAAACAACAGTACAAAATTGTCGGACTGGTGTTTCTCGGCCTTGTAATATTGTTCTCAGTAATGGCTTATGGATTCCAGTTGCAAAATCCCTGGGTGCCTGTAGCGTTTCTGACCGGAGGCTTCTTTTCGGGTCTTTCTGGTTTTCTTGGCATGAAGACTGCAACACACGCTTCTGCGCGTACAGCCAACGCAGCCAGGAAATCGTTGAATTCTGGCTTGCGTGTGGCCTTCAGAAGTGGCGCCGTAATGGGATTGGTTGTAGTCGGCCTCGGCCTTCTTGACATATCTTTCTGGTATCTCGTGCTTGATTGGTTCGTGCCAGAGGATCCTTATACTCCGACTGCAAAACTGTGCATGATTACCACGACGATGCTTACTTTCGGCATGGGTGCTTCTACTCAGGCTCTTTTTGCCCGCGTTGGCGGAGGTATATATACCAAAGCTGCTGATGTCGGTGCAGATCTTGTAGGAAAAGTGGAAGCCGGCATTCCTGAAGACGATCCCCGTAATCCGGCCACTATAGCCGACAACGTCGGGGATAACGTGGGCGACGTGGCAGGTATGGGTGCGGATTTGTATGAGTCTTACTGCGGCTCGATACTGGCGACATCAGCTCTCGGGGCTGCGGCTTATATGGCTACAGGCGATACCGTAATGCAGTTTAAAGCGGTGCTTGCGCCGATGCTGATTGCAGCTGTGGGCATAGTGCTGTCCATAATAGGTATGTTTTCCGTCAAGACACGCGAGGATGCGAAAATGAAGGATCTGCTCAATTCGCTTTCGCTTGGCACAAACCTTAGCTCTGTGCTTATCGTTGGTGCTACCTTCTTGATTCTGTGGCTGCTCGGCCTCCAGAATTGGGTGAATATATCGTTGTCGGTAGTAATCGGACTGCTTGTGGGAATTGTGATAGGCCGTTCCACGGAGTATTACACTTCGCAGAGCTATGCTCCGACCCGCAGGCTGTCGGAAAGTGGCAAAACCGGTCCGGCCACGGTGATTATATCCGGTGTCGGGCTCGGGATGGTGTCCACAGCCATTCCGGTGCTCGCTGTGGTTGTCGGTATAATCATGTCATACTGGCTCGCGTCGGGGTATGACTTTTCTAATGTAAGCATGGGTCTGTATGGTATAGGCATAGCTGCAGTAGGCATGCTTTCTACGCTTGGCATTACGCTCGCTACGGATGCATATGGTCCTATCGCCGACAATGCCGGCGGTAATGCCGAAATGAGTGGTCTGGGAGAAGATGTGCGTCGCCGTACCGATGCTCTTGACTCTCTTGGCAACACTACAGCAGCCACAGGCAAAGGTTTTGCTATTGGCTCAGCCGCTTTGACAGGTCTCGCGCTTCTGGCGTCTTATATAGAGGAGATCAGGATCGGTCTGGTAAGACTTGGTGAGACGGCAATCGATCTCGGCGATATGTCCAAGCCGATCCATGAGGCATCGTTTACCGATTTTATGACCTATTTTGATGTAAACCTGATGAATCCGAAGGTGCTGTCGGGAATGTTTATCGGTTCGATGATGGCATTCCTGTTCTGTGGCCTGACTATGAATGCGGTGGGACGCGCTGCCGCACATATGGTGGAAGAAGTGCGCCGGCAGTTCCGGGAGATAAAAGGCATATTGACAGGACAGTCAGAACCTGATTATGCGCGTTGCGTGCAGATCTCGACACTCGGCGCACAGCGCGAGATGGTGTTCCCGTCGCTGCTTGCCATCATAGCCCCGATCCTTACCGGCCTGGTATTTGGTGTGCCAGGTGTAATAGGGCTGCTTGTGGGCGGCCTGTCAGCCGGTTTTGTGCTCGCTATTTTCATGGCCAACTCCGGAGGTGCATGGGATAATGCTAAAAAATATGTGGAAGAAGGCAATTTCGGCGGAAAAGGCAGCGAGGTGCATAAGGCCACAGTCGTTGGTGATACCGTGGGAGATCCTTTTAAGGACACATCCGGCCCTTCTCTGAATATATTGATCAAACTGATGTCGATGGTGGCCATTGTAATGGCTGGACTTACCGTATCGTGGTCGTTGTTCTGACACCTCCCGGCAATAAAACGAATTTTTGACTAACGGCTCCGGTGACATGTGCATATTTGCCTTGTTGCCGGAGCCGCTTGGTTGATTTGAGGCGCAGGCCCATACGCAGATTTAAAAGATGGGCAAAACCACGGAATTTTAATTAAATAGACTGCATAAAGCAATTGTTTTGTCAAAAAAATGTCGTAACTTTGTGGCGTTTTTTGGCAGCGGGACTGCCAGTGACAATACATATAATTTGTTTGGTTGCCACGTTGTTGGTGGCAATTTATTGATAAACAATATATTGAAAATGATCAACATCACTTTTCCCGACAATTCGGTGAAACAATTCGAAGCGGGCGTTACGCCGCTTCAGATCGCACAGAGCCTGTCGCCCCAATTGGCGCGCGACGTATTGGCGGCTTCTATTAATGACCAGGAATGGGATCTGACCCGTCCGATTGAATCTGACGCCACGATAAAATTATTCAAATGGGATGATGCCGAAGGAAAGCACGCTTTCTGGCATAGCTCCGCTCACTTGCTTGCCGAGGCTCTTCAGGAACTTTACCCCGGAGTCAAGTTCGGTATCGGCCCTGCTGTAGAGAACGGATTTTATTATGATATAGATCCCAACGGGCATTCGATAACCTCGGCTGATTTTCCCGCAATCGAGGCAAAGATGCTGGAACTCGCCAAGCGTAATGAAGCGATTGTAAGAGCCGATATTTCCAAAGAAGACGCACTCAAGGCTTTCGAAGAACGTGGAGAAGAGTATAAGTGCGAGTTGATCTCCGAACTGGAAGACGGGCATATAACCACATATACTCAGGGTGCTTTTACAGATCTCTGCCGTGGTCCCCACATTCCTTCAACCGGCGTTATCAAAGCTGCCAAAATAATGTCTCTCGCAGGCGCATACTGGCGTGGTGACGAGAAACGCAACCAGTTGGTGCGCGTATATGGCATTACATTCCCGAAAAAGAAAATGCTCGACGAGTATCTCGCAATGCTCGAGGAAGCCAAGAAACGCGATCACCGCAAACTTGGTAAAGAGATGGAACTGTTCGCATTCTCTACAAATGTAGGTGCTGGTCTTCCTCTCTGGCTTCCCAAAGGCGCGGCTCTGCGTGACCGTCTGGAGCAGTTTCTCCGCAAGATTCAGAAGAAATATGGTTACCAGCAGGTGATCACTCCCCATATCGGCAACAAGCTCCTTTATGTGACATCAGGCCATTATGCTAAATATGGCAAAGATTCCTTCCAGCCTATACGTACGCCTCAGGAAGGGGAGGAGTATATGCTCAAGCCGATGAACTGTCCTCACCACTGCGAGATTTTCAAGGCCTATCCGCGCTCGTATCGTGAACTGCCACTGCGTCTTGCTGAATTCGGTACGGTTTACAGGTATGAGCAGACCGGCGAGCTGCACGGTCTTACACGAGTGCGTGGCTTTACGCAGGATGATGCCCATATATTCTGCGCCCCGGATCAGATAAAGGATGAGTTCCTGAAGGTAATGGATATCATATTCTACATCTTCAAAGCTCTTGATTTTAATAATTTCGAGGCACAGATCTCCCTGCGTGATCCCAAGAACAAGCAGAAATACATAGGTACAGACGAAAACTGGCACCTGGCAGAGACTGCAATCATAGAGGCCTGCGAAGAGAAGGGGCTCAAAGCACGCAAAGAACTTGGCGAAGCCGCGTTCTATGGCCCGAAACTTGACTTCATGGTCAAGGATGCCATAGGCCGTCGCTGGCAGCTCGGTACAATTCAGGTTGACTACAACCTCCCGGAGCGATTCCAGCTCGAATATACCGGCGCTGACAACCAGAAGCATCGTCCTGTTATGATCCACCGTGCGCCTTTCGGCTCTCTGGAGCGCTTCGTAGCTGTTCTTCTCGAACATACCGCAGGTAAATTCCCGCTGTGGCTGTCGCCTGACCAGGCTATCATCCTGCCTATTTCTGAAAAATACAATGATTACGCGTATGAGGTGGCAAAAGAGCTTACAGCTGCCGACGTGCGTGTGACGGTAGATGATAGAAACGAGAAAATCGGTCGTAAGATACGCGACAATGAGCTTCGCCGCATCCCCTATATGCTTGTCGTAGGCGAAAAAGAGGCAGAAAACGGTGAAGTTTCAGTAAGAAAACAGGGCGAAGGTGATAAAGGTACAATGAAAATTGCTACCTTTGCCGAGGAAATCGCCCGCAAGGTTGCGAATCTGGAATAAAATAGAATAATCAATCCCATTGAATGGATAAAAAACCACAACATTCGGGCGCTCCGCGTCCAGTCCATAATTCAGGCACCTCTCGTCCGCAAGGAGCCGGTGCTTCTCGTCCCCAAAGCGCATCCGGCCCCCGTCCGGCAGGTAATGCTCCCCGTCCCGGAGGGTTCGGCGCTCCGCGTCCAGGCGGCTTTTCAGGTCCCCGTCCGGGTGGACCGCGTCCTGCTTCCGCACGTCCGCCGATGCAGGGTCCGCGTATGCCTCGTAAAGAGGAACCATATGCTATCAATGACAGAATACGTGCGCGCGAAGTGCGTGTGGTAGGCGACAATGTGGAAAACGGGGTATATCCCATTCAACAGGCTTTGAAAATGGCCGATGAGCTTGAGCTTGACCTGGTTGAAATCTCTCCCACCGCCCAGCCTCCTGTCTGCAAAATTCTGGATTATTCGAAATTCCTGTATCAACAGAAGAAACGGCTGAAAGAACAGAAAGCCAAAGCTACCAAAGTTGTCGTAAAGGAGATCCGTTTCGGTCCCCAGACTGATGATCACGACTACAATTTCAAGCTTAAACATGCGCAGAGTTTCCTTCAGGAAGGTTCTAAAGTGAAAGCGTATGTGT
The DNA here is from genome assembly GCA_949742535.1 of uncultured Muribaculaceae bacterium. Taxonomy (GTDB): domain Bacteria; phylum Bacteroidota; class Bacteroidia; order Bacteroidales; family Muribaculaceae; genus UBA7173. The sequence continues at coordinate 62,956 of CATJQX010000095.1, forward strand.
TTTTCAAAGGCCGCTCGATATTGTTCAAGGAACAGGGTGAAGTGCTTCTTCTCCGTTTTGCCAACGATCTCGAGGATCTTGGGAAAGTAGAGCAGATGCCGGTTCTTGAAGGGAAACGCATGATTATCATGATATCTCCCAAGAAGAAATAAATCCGATTGTTCCATACGCATTCATCCATGACTGTGAATGCGTTCATTAAAATGAATTATCTGTCGCCCTCTATGGCTGCGGCAATAATTATAAGTTCAACTTAATATCATATCAAAAATGCCAAAGATGAAAACCAATTCCGGTGCTAAAAAAAGGTTCGCCCTTACCGGAACAGGAAAAATCAAAAGAAAGCATGCTTTTAAAAGCCACATCCTGACCAAAAAGACTAAAAAGCAGAAACGTAACCTTACTCATTTCGGCACTGTATCGCGTGTTGACGAGCATCAGGTAAAATCGCTTCTCGGTCTCCGCTAATCAGGCTGAACTGATAAGAGTAATTGCTATCAGCAATTTTTAAGTTCAAAACATTACATTAACCGAATGTGTAGCTGAAAGTGCTCCGGATAAATCAGACATAACCGGCGCCGCTCACAATCAAAAATCGAACAAAAATGCCAAGATCAGTAAATCACGTAGCTTCCAGAGCTCGCAGAAAGAAAATCCTCAAACTTACCCGTGGTTATTACGGATGCCGTAAAAACGTATGGACCGTAGCCAAAAACACATGGGAAAAAGGTCTTACCTACGCTTACCGCGACCGTAAGGACAAAAAGCGCAACTTCCGTGCACTGTGGATCCAGCGTATCAACGCTGCAGCGCGTATGGAGGATCTTTCCTACAGCAAGCTGATGGGTCTCATTCATAAGGCCGGTATCGAGATCAACCGCAAGGTGCTCGCCGATCTCGCTCTTAACAATCCTGCCGCTTTCAAAGCAGTTGTTGAGAAGGTGAAAAACGCTTAATAAGTTTCGATCATAAAAAACGGGCTGTATCACGATTGATACAGCCCGTTTTTTATGATCATGATCATTCGGTTGCCAGCAATGGCAGGCGGTCGCAGATTTGAATCATACTACGCCACCTCCCAATGCATGGTAAAGAGTTATTACAGCCTG
>CATJQX010000096.1 GCA_949742535.1 uncultured Muribaculaceae bacterium
CGCGCCGATGGTACTGCGAAAGTGGGAGAGTAGGTAGCCGCCCCCTATCAGAGTGAGCGCCCTGGCACATGAGATGTGCCGGGGCGCTTTCTTTTTTGTGGATTGTGTGGGAGAGAGGGGAGAGTGAAAGAAAGAGGTAGTGGTGGATCAGAGGAGTCAGAGCCATCAGAGCCATCAGAGGTCTCGGGGATGGTGGGGGAGGAGTTTGATTTTTCTGATTTCTCTGGTAGCTCTGATTCACTCGTGCTATCAGTTGTTATGAAGATTTGTGTAATAAGTTTTAGGATATGATTGTTCAGATTGGTATTCTGTTTATTTTTCTTGCTGTCGGCGAGCTCATTGTTAGGCTGACAGACATACCTGTGCCGTCAAGCATAATAGGTATGCTTCTGCTTGCGTCGGCTTTGAAGGTTGGCGTTGTCAGATTGTCGTGGGTGGAGAGGGCTGCAACGTTCCTCGTTAACAATCTCGGTTTCTTTTTTGTACCGGCAGGGATTGCGTTGATGAGGTGTATGGGCATTGTACGGGATCAGTTATGGCCGATTGTAGGGGCTTCTGTTCTGAGTACTGTGCTTATAATTGCCGTTACCGGTTGGGTGCATCAGTGGGTGAGGAGGGGTGTATCGCATAAGAGTGGCCATGAGGGTACAAAAGTTACTGACTGAGTGGGGCCTTTTTCTGATTTTGTAGTATGATTATGGAATTTCTGACTAACAGTTTTTTTCTGATTGCGCTTACTTTCGCCTTTTTTATCGGCGCACAGTTTCTTCAGCGGAAAACGGGTGTTCAGCTTCTGAACCCGATTTTGGTTTCCATTGTGGCCATGATATGTTTCCTTTCGGGATTTGGAATTGACTATGATACTTATGAGGCGGGTGGAAGTTATATTGATTTCTGGCTGAAGCCTGCTGTAGTGGCGCTTGGTGTGCCGTTGTACAAGCAGTTGTCGAATATTCGCAAACAGTTGCTGCCGCTGTTGGTTTCTGAGCTTGCGGGATGTATCGTCGGTATTGTATCGGTGGTTCTTCTGGCCAAACTGTTCGGGGCAACACAGGAGGTGGCTGTCTCGCTTGCTCCCAAATCTGTGACTACACCTATTGCGATGGAGGTTTCAGCTGCAATCGGGGGCATTCCTGCTCTTACTGCGGCTGTGGTTGTGTGCACCGGTATATTCGGTGGCATGGCTGGATTCAGAATTGTGAAAATGAGCCATATCCGCAGTAATATTGCCTCAAGCCTTTCAATCGGTACTGCGGCACATGCGGTGGGCACTTCTGCAGTGATGACACGTGGCGAGCGTTTTGGTGCGTTCTCTTCGCTCGGACTTACTGTGAACGGTCTGTTTACTGCCCTGTTGACTCCGTTTCTTCTGCAGATGCTTGGGATTGCCGGGCTGATCTGAATTGTAGGCCTGCTCTGAAATATAACAGAAGAGGATGTGTCATAATGGCCCATCTGGGTCGTCGCCTGAGGAATTCTTCGCAAAGGCGAAGCGGTCGGAGACCGATGACGGGTTCGGTCATTGACCA
>CATJQX010000097.1 GCA_949742535.1 uncultured Muribaculaceae bacterium
CTTCAATGCCGGCGCCGGAGACAACCTGCTTGCCGACTTCCTGTCCACACAGAACATCTCATTCTCCAGAATATCACTTAACGCAAACAACGACACCATTATACATGCCGACGCACTCATAGAACGGCTTAAAACCGGTGAGACACTGATAGACACACTCACCGTAAACCTCCACCAGCGAGGAGCGTACATGCTGTATAGCGCAAGCATGACAAACCGCCCGGGCACATTCGACCAATTTGCCGACGTGTCTGCCAAAGGATACGTCAGTGCAAATTTTCTGGCACTACTTTTCAAACAGCAGAATATCCAGGGTGAAACCGGATATAGTATCGGCATGATGGCACAGATGTCAGACAGCAACAATGTAAGCCTGCGTTTTGTGCCATTCCACCCCATAATCGGCTACAAGAACTGGGAAATCAACAAGGACAATATAATCAAGTTCAACCTCGCGTCGAAACATCTCGACGCCAACCTGCATCTCAGCAACTCGGAAAGCTCGCTGAGGCTGTTCACAGACCATACAGCCTCCGGCGACTCCCTGCAGGAGGACATAAACCTGCAGATTACCGACATCAAACTTGCCGACTGGATCGCGCTCAATCCGTTCGCGCCCCCTATCACCGGCGACCTCTCGGCCAACATGAAGGTAAACTGGGAGCTGCCCGATCTCAACGGCAAGGGTACCGTATCGCTCAAAAATTTCAACTACGACCGCCAGAAAGTCGGCGACTTCGACCTTGACATAGACCTGTCCACCAATGCCGCAGGCACCATACGCGCCACCACCGCACTGATGGTCAACGGCACCAAGGCCATAACAGCCACCGGCAACCTCAACGACTCCACGGCTGCAAATCCCTTCATGCTCGATTTCAGAATGATCAGATTCCCGCTGAGTGTGGCCAATCCGTTCCTGCCCAAAGGTACGGCACAGCTCTCAGGTGTGCTCAACGGCGAAATGGATGTCACCGGCGAACCGTCAGATCCGAAATTCAACGGCTACCTCGATTTCGACTCCACCACTGTGAACATGACAATGCTCGGCACACCATTCCGCTTCTCGGAAGAAAAGATTCCCGTAGAGAACAATGTGGTCATGTTCAAAGATTTCTCCATCTCCGGAGCCAACTCCAATCCGCTTTTCATAAACGGAAATGTGGATTTGAAATCCTTGGCGTCACCCCTGATAGACCTTACCCTTACCGCACGCAACATGCAGATTGTCAATTCGCAGCGCAGCCGCAAGAGCCAGGCATATGGAAAAGCGTTCATAAACCTCGACGGGAAAGTGCGCGGATCCCTCAGCATGCTCGACATTGACGCCGCACTCAACATACTCCCCGGCACCAACGTGACGTATGTGATGCCCGACGCGGTGAACGCCATAACATCGCGCAGCACACAGGACATGGTAAAATTCGTGAACTTCAACGATACCACCATTGTAGAGGACGCCGATACGATCGGACGCTCCACAATGCTCATGAACATCGACGCGCGCCTGACCGTATCCACCGGCACCACTATCTCGGTGGATCTATCAACCGACGGTAAAGACCGTGTGCAGCTCCAGTCAAACGGAGACCTCAGCTACACGCAGGACTATATGAACGACCAGCGTTTCACCGGACGCCTCAATATCAGCGGAGGCTATGTGCGCTACTCGCTTCCGGTAATGGGAGAGAAGATGTTCAATTTCCAGGAAGGGAGCTACGTGGCCTTCAACGGCGACATGATGAATCCGATCCTGAACGTAATTGCCGTGGACAACATCCGCGCAAACGTCTCGGTAAACAACAATAACCGCGTGGTCAACTTCAACGTGGGGCTGAACGTGACAGGCACACTCGACGAAATGAACGTGGCCTTCGATCTCACATGCCCCGACGATATAACCATTGCCAACGAGCTTAAAGGCATGACAGCCGAGCAACGCGCCAACCAGGCCATGAACCTGCTCATATCGGGCACTTACCGCAGCGGAGGCACACAGACCATCTCGGGAGGCAACGCCGGCACAAACGCCCTGTTCAGCTTCCTCGAATCGCAGCTCAACAGCTGGGCCTCCTCGGCCATAAAGGGGGTGGACATATCGTTCGGCATAAACCAATATGACAAGACCATCGACGGCGCCAACACCACGGCAATGAACTACAGCTACCGGGTGAGCAAGTCGCTCTTCAACGACAGATTCAAGATCGTGGTCGGCGGCAACTACACCACCGATGCCGAAGCAGACGAGAATTTCGCGCAGAACCTCATCGCCGACATATCGTTCGAATACATGCTTAACCGTGCCGGCACGATGTACGTGCGTCTGTTCCGCCACACAGGCTATGAAAGTATCCTCGAAGGTGAAATAACCCAGACAGGCGTAGGCTTCGTTTACAAGAAGAAGATAAGGCGCATAGGCGACATATTCAGGTTCCTGCGCCCCAAAAAGCGCCGCAGCAAGCCCACACTGACACCTCCTCAGGAAATGCAGCCACAAAAACCCGCGCTTCCGGCATCTCCCTCAGTTCCTGCACCCACAGACGCCAAGACAACAGAACCACTTACCACAAACGCTAAAAATGCCACTGACGATGAAAATATCCGTTGAACATATCAGAAACAGAGCATCGGCCGTCACCGGAATGTGCGCTGCAATCGTGGCATGTCTTATCGCCGTAAGCTGTTCCACAACAAAGCGCATCCCAGACGATGAACAACTGTACATCGGCGTAAAAAAAATAGATATCCAGGGAGCGGAAGGTGAAAAAGTACCTGCCTCCGTGGAGGAGCAGCTCACATCGGCAGTAAGCGTTCCGCCTAACAACGCTATTTTCAAATCGGCGAAATACCGCATGCCCTTCCCTGTGGGGCTGTGGGTGTACAACAACTGGGACAATCCACAGAAAGGGCTGAAACACTGGCTGTATGAGAAACTGGTGTCGGAGCCGGTGCTCGTAAGCGACGTGCGCCCTAACGTGCGCGCCAAAATGGCCGACGAGATACTCGATAACAACGGATATTTCCGCGGATCGGCCTCATATGAGGTGCTTACCCAGAAAAATCCGAAAAAGGCAAAAATCAACTACACCATCAACACCGGCCCCGTGTACACTCTCGACTCCATCGCCTTTCTTCCCGACACCTGCTCCCTGAACCATCTCATCGACTCCATCGCGGCACAGGACAAATACCTGCGGCGTGGCGAACGCTACTGCACCGACTCGCTGTCGGCAGCACGCACGCGCATAACCAACGTGCTTAGAAACAAGGGATATTATTTCTTCAGGCCTGACTACATAGAGTATCTCGCCGACTCGCTCGGAACCCCCATGCATATAGACCTGCGGATGATGCTTGCCAACAATATCCCTCCACGCATGCTACAGAAATACGTTACCGGCAATGTAACTGTGTATGCTTACCGCAATCAGGGGGGCGGCACGCCTGACACCATACAGACCTCCCGCGGCACCCTCATACAGATGCGCCCGTCGCGCCTGCGCCGGCAGCTCATACCGGAATGTGTCACTTTCCGCGAGGGACGCACCTTCTCCGTGCGCGATATGAACCGCACCCAGACACGCCTGGCACGCCTCGGCATATTCAACAACATCGGCATAGAGGTGCTTCCCGACTCTGCGGCAGACAACCGGCTCGACGTGAATATAAACTGCACGTTCGACACCCCTCTCGAAGCCACTATAGAACTCAACGCCTCTTCGAAATCAAACTCCTACATAGGACCGGGTGCGCTCATAGGGATTACCAACCGCAACATCTTCGGAGGCGGGGAACAGTTCTCCGTCACCCTAACAGGCAACTACGAGTGGCAGTCAGGGCGCGGCAGATCATCGGTTTTCAATTCATATGAAGCCGGAATAACGACCTCCCTCGCTATTCCGCGCCTGCTCGCGCCGAACTTCATAAAACGAGGCAACCGCAATCTGAACTGGACCCGTTTCTCTCTGAATTTCGAACTGTTGAACCGCCCCCACTACTTCAAAATGGCACAGTTCAACTTCTCTTTCAGCTACGACTGGCAGTCGTCGCGGCACTCCTCGCATACCCTTACACCGTTTAAGCTCACTTACACCAACCTGCTGCATACCACCCACGCCTTCGACTCCATCACCGGAGCAAACCCGGCGATAGCCCTCAGTTTCCAGAGCCAGTACATACCCCAGATGCAATACAGCTACATGTATGACAGGGCATTTGACTCCGACAACTCCATAAACTGGCAGTTCACCGTGCAGGAAGCGGGCAACCTCTTCTGGTGCGTTTACGAACTTGCCGGCAAGCATGGAGAAAAAGAGCTGTTCGGCACCCGTTTCTCACAGTTTGTGAAAGGGAGCACACAGCTTGTCTACAACCGCCGTCTGTGGGGCGACAACTGGCTCGTCAGCCGTGTGGCCGTGGGAGCCGCCCATGCCTATGGCAACTCAAGGGAGGTGCCGTATGCCGAGCAGTTCTATGTGGGTGGCGCCAACTCCATACGAGCCTTTACCGTGCGCTCGCTTGGCCCTGGCAGCTACCGGCCGCCTAAAGATGTGCGAGACAGCTACTTCGACCAGACAGGTACATTCAAGTTCGAGGCAAACGCAGAATACCGTTTCCCAATCATAGGTCCCATTCATGGTGCCGTATTCCTCGATGCCGGCAACGTATGGCTTCTTAAGAAAGACAAGCTGCGCCCCGGTGGCGAACTGCGCGGCAAGACGTTCCTGCGCGACATAGCCCTCGGCACCGGAGCCGGTCTGCGCCTGGATATCAGCATGCTTGTGGTGCGCGCCGATCTCGGCATAGGCATACATGCCCCCTACAACACCGGCCACGGCGGATATTACAACATGGAGTCTTTCGGCAAATCCCTCGCTTTCCACCTCGCCATCGGGTATCCGTTCTGAATTGGGAAATTGAGAAATTGAGAAAATATAAATTGGGGGACGGAGATTGCGGGTTCATGCCCATATCTCGCTTTCAAACTCTTGCATATGAGCGGCGAAAGGGTTAATTTTGCAGAATATGGAGACATTTCTGAAAAAATTGACTGTTCTTCCGGCAATGATGGTATGCGCCGCAATATGCCTCTCCTCGGTGGCGGCCGCCACTCTCAGCTCATGTGCCGGCGGAAACCGCTCGGCCACAGCCGCATCCGCAGCAAGTGCGGATACCCTGCGAACTGTGGCGGTATCGGCAGACTCATTATACTCGCATGTGGCAAAACAGGTGGAGCTCGGACCGCGCACCCCGGGATCAACGGCACACGGCAGATGCGTTGAGCTTATCACAGGTTACATGAACGTGTGCGGCGTGGACACCACTATGGTACAGACCGCCCCGGTAACCACATTCAAAGGGGAAAAATTTACCGCAAAAAACATCTTCGCACAGATAAACCGCGCGGCAGACAACCGTGTGCTGCTGCTGGCACATTACGACACACGCCCGTGGGCCGACAGCGATCCTGATGAAGCGATGCACGGCACCCCCATCGACGGCGCCAACGACGGTGCAAGCGGTGTGGCTGTGCTGATGGAGGTGGCGCGCGTGCTCGCTCCGCAGTTGCCGGACAGCATCGGCGTTGATCTCCTGTTCGTGGATATGGAGGACTCCGGCGAAAGTGGAGGAGACAACGAGGAGACATGGTGCCTGGGCACACAGGAATGGATCAAGGAGATGCCATACAATTCAGATAACCGCCCCCGTTTCGGGATACTTCTCGACATGGTGGGAGGCACCAACGCACTGTTCCATTGCGAATATTTCTCGCAGCGGCATGCCTCTCCTGTAGTCGACAAGGTGTGGAACATAGCACGCCGCTCGGGATTCGGCGACCGCTTCGTCAACAAGAACGGAGGAGCCGTGGTTGACGACCATCTGTTCATAAACCGTGCCGGCATACCCTGCATCGACATTATCGAAAGCATTAACGAACACACCGGATCGTTCAATCCCACATGGCACACAATGGCCGACAATATCGCCAACATTGACCGCAGCTCGCTGCAGGCCGCAGCGCAGACTGTGGTCAACACAATACTGAACTGACTTAAACACCCATCGAAATGACAATAAACGAAACACAAGACCGGATAATAGAAGAGATGTCTGAACTTGACGACTGGATGGACCGCTACGCCTATATCATCGATTTAGGCAATGCGCTCCCCCCGATCGACGAAAAGTACAAGACCCCCCAACACCTTATAGAAGGGTGCCAGAGCCGCGTATGGCTCAACGCCGAGCTTACCCCGGAAGGCAACGTGACATTCACGGCAGACTCCGATGCCATAATTGTGAAAGGGATCATCAGCATGCTCATAGAGGTGCTTTCGGGACACACACCGCAGGAAATCCTCGACGCCGACCTGTATTTCATTCCCGCCATCGGACTTTCCGAGCACCTCTCCCCCACCCGCTCCAACGGTCTGCTGGCTATGGTAAAGCAGATGAAAATGTATGCGCTCGCATTTAAGGAAATTTCTTCAAATCAATAATTAATAAACCACTCATGTTCAAGAACCATCCCAAAGGCCTGATACCGGCCGCGCTATCAAACATGGGCGAGCGATTCGGCTACTACATCATGAATGCCGTACTCGTGCTCTTCCTCTGTTCCAAATTCGGACTGTCCGAAGAGACAAGTGCCCTTATCTATTCATTTTTCTATGCCGGCATTTATGTGCTCAGCCTTGTGGGCGGTCTCATTGCCGACAAGACCCAGAACTACAAAGGCACCATCATATGGGGCCTTATCATCATGACACTCGGCTATGTGGTGCTGGCGATACCTGTGTTCCACACAGCCGAAAACCACACATGGCTGCTTACCCTTACAGCCGGCGCCCTCTTCTTTATCGCTTTCGGCAACGGTCTTTTCAAGGGCAACCTGCAGGCCATCGTAGGTCAGCTTTACGACAATCCCCGCTATGCCGCACAGCGCGACTCCGGTTTCCAGATCTTCTACGTGTTCATCAACATCGGCGGTCTGGTAGCCCCGTTCATCGCCCCCATGCTCCGCAGCTGGTGGCTTGACATCAACGGCATGGTGTATAACGCCTCTTTCCCCGCCATGTGCCATCAGTTCCTGAGCGTGAGCGACTCCTTCAACAACGAGAACATCAACAACCTCTATAGCCTCGCCACCTCGGTAGGATGCCAGAATCTTGAGAACATCCGCGAGTTCTGCTCGGAATACCTCAAAGTGTTCAACACCGGCATCCATTTCAGCTTCTTCGCATCTGTGGCTGCCATGATCATCTCGCTGATAATCTTCGTATCCACCAAGAAGGGTCTTCCCACCCCCGGAAAGAAGGAGAAGGCGGAAACAGTAAAATATACCGCCGAAGAACGCACCGCCATGGCACAGGAGATACGTCAGCGCATGTATGCTCTCTTCGCAGTGCTCGGCATCGCTATCTTCTTCTGGTTCTCATTCCACCAGAACGGCACCTCAATGTCGCTTTTCGCACGCGACTTCGTTGACACATCCGCCATCGCTCCCGAAATCTGGCAGGCTGTAAACCCGTTCTTCGTGATCGTGCTCACCCCTCTGGTGATGTGGCTTTTCGGCTGGCTCGGCAAACGCGGCAAAGAGATCTCCACCCCCAAGAAGATCGCCTACGGTATGGGACTTGCCGGTGTGGCCTATCTCTTCCTCACCCTCTTCTCACTCGGCGAAGGTTACCCCTCAGGCACAGAGTTCCGCGAACTTGTGGCTTCAGGTGCCGCTGTGGCTAAAGCCGGATGGTGGGTACTCATCCTCTACTATTTCTTCATGACTGTAGCGGAGCTGTTCATCTCACCCCTCGGCCTCTCGTTCGTATCAAAAGTAGCCCCCAAGCACATGCAGGGTCTCTGCCAGGGTCTCTGGCTCGGCGCAACCGCCCTGGGTAACCTTATGCTGTTTGTTGGTCCTTTAATTTATAATAAATATCCTATCTGGGTAGCCTGGGCTGTGTTCCTGGCAGTATGCCTCATCTCCATGGGCGCCATGTTCGCAATGCTCAAATGGCTCGAAAGAGTGACTAAATAAAAAATAGAAGTAAGAAGCGAAAAATAGAAGTAAGAGCATTAGAAGTTAAGCAAGAATACTTTGGCTCCGGTATACAGGAAATTAAGAAAAAGAGAAAAAGAGATTTGATACCTCTGATACCTCTGATTCCTCTGATACCACCAACTAGAGTATTCTTGCTTGACTTCTCCCGCTCTTACTTCTATTTTCTCAACTTCAGCTGCTTGCGCGATTTGTAGTCGGTCATGTCGCTGACGACAACGCGGTCGCCGGGGGAAAGCCCCTCTTTCACCACCACATAATCGTAGTTGGCGGTGCCGAGCACCACCGAGCGGCGCACAAGGAGGTCAGAACCTTCCATCACAAACATGTCGTAGCGGCCTTCACCTTTATAATATGAGCCTGCCGGAATGCGGACCACATCGTCGTAGACCTCGCACAGTATATAGACATCGGTTTTCAGCCCCGAACGGAGCCCCTCGGCATCATCATCGTCAAGCGCCACGGAGAATGATATGGCGCCATCCTTTGACTGCGGTGTGATGCGGACAACCGTGCCGGAAATCATTTTCGAACCGACACGCACCATCACCCGGCCGCCCACCGCGATCCGTGAGGCATAACTGTCCACTATCTCCCCCTCCACCTTGAATCTCGACAGATCAGACAGCACCGCCACCCGTTCGCCGGCGGCGATGCGGCTTCCGATCTGGCCGGAAAGGAATGTGACAGTGCCGGCACGCGGGGCGCGCAGACTGGCATCCTCAAATGTGCGGCGTTTCTCGGCCATGTTGCGGTCGAAAATCTCAAGCTCGAGGCGTCTCATCTCCAGAGCGGCCTCGCCTGTTTTCCGGGCGTTCTCGAGGCGTTGCCGCAGTTGGGAAAGTTCGAGGCACCCGGTGCTGTGAGCCAGTTCGGCCTGGCGCACACGGTCGCCCGTACCTGAGCCGATGCTGTCGAGGCGCCGCTCGTTGGCCACCTCCACCGCAAGGCGGTTCACCGCCATC
>CATJQX010000098.1 GCA_949742535.1 uncultured Muribaculaceae bacterium
ACGGCCGAAACTTTGGCGTCAAGGGCTTCGGGTGAGCCGCCAAACTGGTTTGACCAGGAGTTGAGATTGTAATTATTCATGTTTGTTTATTGTGAATTATCGGTTTTGCGGTTTGCCAAAAAGAGGGCAAACATAAGTATAACAAATCAGATGCCGGAATGGTCGGAACGGATCACATGCGTTCCGGCACACGGATGCCGAGAAGTCCCATTCCGGTGGCAACGACGCGCGATGTGGCGTCGCAGAGTGCCAGACGCAGGGAGCGCACGGCTGCATCGTCCTCTTTCAGGATGGAATAGTCGTGGTAGAACTGGTTGTATTGTTTCACCAGTTCATACACGTAGTTGGCGATGATGGCGGGGGAGTATGTGCGGCCTGCCTCCTGTACTGTGGCGGGGAAGTCGGCGAGTGTCTGTATGAGGGCGATTTCCTTTTCGTTTGGTGCCACGGCCGAGTAGTCGGCGGCGGTGAGGTTCATCTCGGCTGCCTTGCGGAGCACGGAGCGGATGCGGGCGTAGGTGTACTGTATGAAGGGACCTGTGTTGCCGTTGAAGTCGATGCTTTCCTTAGGATTGAAGAGCATGTTCTTGCGGGGATCTACCTTGAGCAGGAAGTATTTGAGCGCTCCCAGACCTACGATCTCCGAGATCTCTTCTGTCTCGGCTTCGGTGAGGCCGTCGAGTTTGCCGAGCTCGCGTGAAACCTCGCGGGCGCCGCTCACCATCTCCTCCATGAGGTCGTCGGCATCCACCACTGTGCCCTCGCGGCTCTTCATCTTGCCTTCGGGGAGTTCCACCATGCCGTAGGAGAAGTGCACGAGATCCTTGCCCCACTTGAAGCCGAGGCGGTCGAGCAACAGCGAAAGCACCTGGAAATGGTAGTTCTGCTCGTTTCCGACAACATAGATCATCTTGTCGATGGGGTAGTCCTGGAAACGCAGTTTGGCGGTGCCGATATCCTGTGTCATGTACACTGATGTGCCGTCTGAGCGCAGGAGCAGCTTGCGGTCGAGGCCGGCGTCGGTGAGGTCTGCCCATACCGATCCGTCGGCGTCGCGTGTCATGATCCCTTTTTCCAGTCCCTCGAGCACTTTTGCTTTACCTTCGAGGTATGTGTCGCTCTCGTAATAGATCTTGTCGAAGTCTACACCGAGGCGCTTGTATGTGTCGCCGAACCCGTCGTATACCCATGAGTTCATCATCTCCCAGAGTTTGCGTACATCGGGGTCTTTCTCCTCCCAGCGGCGGAGCATCTCACGCGCTTCGGTCATGAGGGGCGATTTCTGTTTGGCTTCATCTTCCGATATGCCTTCGCGCTCCATAAGCTCCTTGACCTCCTGTTTGAAATGCTTGTCGAAAAGCACATAGAAGTCGCCGATGAGGTGGTCACCCTTTTTGCCGGCCTTTTCGGGTGTGACGCCGTCGCCCCATTTCTGCCATGCGAGCATCGACTTGCAGATGTGTATGCCGCGGTCGTTCACGATGTTGGTCTTCACCACACGGTTGCCGCAAGCCTTGAGTATCTCAGCCAGGGAGAAACCGAGCAGGTTGTTGCGCACATGTCCCAGGTGGAGGGGTTTGTTGGTGTTGGGTGAGGAGTATTCCACCATCACCAGGGGGCTGTTTTCCGTAGCGGCGGTGAGGCCGAAATCAGTGGTGTCTTCTATATGGCGGAGCACCGAGCACCAGAAGGTGGGCTCTATGACGAGGTTCAGGAATCCTTTCACTACGTTGAAGCGGTCCACCGCCGGCTCGTTGTCTACGAGCCAGTTGCCTATCTCGGTGCCAACCTGTTCGGGGCTTTTGCGGGCGGCTTTCACCCAGGGGAACACTACTACCGTGAGGTTCCCTTCAAACTCTTTGCGGGTGGTCTGCGGTACGATCTGGTCGGCAGGTGTCTCTGCGCCGTAAAGTTCTTTCACGGCTTTGGCTACTCCTTGAGCTATGATCTGGTCTATCGACATGTTTCTGTTGCTGATAAATTGTACATTATTGCTTTTGTCGCGGCATCGCTGTAAACAGACGCCTCTCCGAGCGCCATATAGGCGCACGGAGAGTGCAAAGATAACGAAAAATCGTTAGATTCAAGTGAAAAGGGGCTATTTAAAAGCCCGAGAGCCATGTGGAGAGGTCGGTGAGCATGGCCTGGCGGTATTTGAATGCCGGATTGCTTCCCCATCCGTGGCGCCCTTCGGGGTAGATGTGGAGCGATGCCGGCACACCTGCGTTGTAAAGGGCTTCATAGTAGCGGAGTGCGTTGAAGGGGTGCACAATGTCGTCGTCTGAGCTGAAAAGTATGATGGTGCGCGGTGTCTCGGGGGTCACCTGCATCTCGTTGCTGAATTCAATCTCCTTATCGCATGTGAAGGCTGGGCCGAGCAGCCCGATGCGGCTGCCGCCGTGGGAATACTGTGGCAGGAAGCTGACCACAGGATAGTAGAGTATGGCGAAGTCGGGGCGGCAGCTCACCGGATCGGCGTTTACCGGCTTGGCGAAGTGTGTGGAGGCTGTGGAAGCGAGGTGGCCGCCTGCCGAGGAGCCTCCCACGCCTATGGCGTCGGGGTTGATGTTCCATTCCTTGGCGTTGCGGCGCACAAGGCGTATGGCTTCCTGCACGTCCTCCACCGGTATCTCCCATGTGCCGTCGGGGAGGCGGTACTGGAGTACTATCAGGGCAATCCCCTGCTCGTTGAAGAAGTCGACCCACCCGTAGCCCTCGTTGTCGATGGCAAGCCATACGTATCCGCCGCCGGGGCACAATACCACGGCCTTGCCGTTGGCTTTCGACGGGGCAGGGAGAAACACATGCACTTTTGCTGTGTCGCCCATTTCTTTGGCCTCGCGTATCTTCCCTTCGGCATCGGGTTTTATTTCCTTGGGGTGCGGGGCGCCGTCGGGCCACAGGAGCTGTGTCCATGCCCGGGGTGTATCGGCGGGGTCGGTTTTGGGAGTCTTTTTCGCGAAAGAGGGGAGCGCCACAGCCACCGTGATGATCACAGCTGTGAGGATTCGTAATAATTTCATGTCTGTACAGGATTTAAGGGGAGATTTATTTTATTCCTAACTGAGGCATAAAATTACAAACAATATTCCACGCAGTGAAATTATTGGACAATTATCCTGAATTATGCCCCTCCCCCTTTCCCGCAGCTCAGACAGTTTTTACCGTAAGGTATGGAATTTTACGGTAATTTCATCTTGAGGTCGAAACCGGCGGCGGCATGGGAAACTGTAGCAACCAGTATGCAGATGGCTATATTTCTGATAAGTCCGTTCATAAAAGGCCTTAATTTGAATGAATGTGTTGCTGTTTTGGCAAAACTACGAATATAGTTTCAAAATAGCAAATCCAAGCTTCGGAATTAGCATAAGTTTATGCGGTTTTTGTGTTTGATCTGCGGGTAGTGTGGGTGAAGAGGGGGGTAGTGAATGGATAATCGGGCTTTTTTGTTTAATTTTGGAGCATAAAAGCATTAAACAAGTGTCACAAGGTATGGAAAAGGGAATGTCGCATATGAACATAGCCGTCTTCGCATCGGGAGAGGGTACTAATGCCGAGAACATAATACGATATTTTCAGGGGGCGCCGTATGGCGGCGGGGTGGCGCTTGTGGTGACGAACCGCGCCGATGCGGGGGTGATAGCCCGTGCCGGCAGATATGGGGTGCCGGTAAAGGTTGTGACGAAAGAGGAGATCAACGATCCGGACGTTATGGTTCCGCTGCTTGACAGTTATGGCATAGGGGCGGTGGTTCTTGCCGGGTTCCTTCTCATGGTGCCGGCATATCTGATCGACCGCTACAGGGAGCGGATGGTCAATATCCATCCCTCGCTGCTTCCGGCATACGGAGGGAAGGGGATGTACGGGCGCAGGGTGCATGAGGCGGTGGTGGCCGCAGGGGAGCGGCGCACCGGCATTACCATACATCTTGTGAGTGACCGCTACGATGAGGGGCGCATACTGTTTCAGGCGTCGGTGGAGGTTGAGCCGTGTGATACGGTGGCGGATGTGGACCGCAAGGTGCGCGCCCTGGAGATGCGCCATTTCCCTCGCGTGCTGCACCGCATTCTGTTCGGAGGAAGGATTGTGACAGAGAGGCTTCTGCTACGTCCCTGGCGCGTGGAGGATGCTCCGGCACTGTACCGGTATGCTTCTGATCCGGCTGTGGGACCGATCGCAGGATGGCCTCCGCATGAGTCTGTGGAGCAGAGCCGCGCTGTGATACACGATGTGTTTTCGGCGCCTGAGACCTATGCTGTGGTGCCGGTGGAGACCGGCGAGCCGGCGGGATGTTGCGGACTGCTTTTCGGGGAGAACCGCAACTCCGCCCGGATGGGCGACAACGAGGCTGAGGCAGGATACTGGATCGGGACACCCTATTGGGGAAAGGGGCTTATACCCGAGGCCGTGGAGGCGCTTCTGAAGCATGCTTTCGGCAGTCTCGCATTGTCGGCTGTATGGATCAGCTGCGATGTGGCCAACGGGCGGTCGCGGCGGGTGGCCGAAAAGTGCGGCTTCACTTACAGCCATACCGAACGCCAGCCTCACCCGTTGACAGGAACCGAAAGGGAAAACGTTTTTTACCGGCTGACATGCGCTGATTTCGCTGCCGCGCTTCAGGAGGGCTGAGATGTGCCGGATCCCTGTGGCGTCGCCGTCCGGGTTTCTGAAGTATCGGGTGCCGCTTTTTCCTGTGTGCCGCCAGAGGTGGCGTCGTTGTCGTTGAGGAAAAACGGGTAGGGCACTCCAAATACCGTATTGATGTTTTTGCCCGGGCTGATGTAGCCGTCCACAACGGTATCTCTGCCCGACGGATTCTCGAATGTGTATAGACTGAAGAATCTGAGCATAGCAGCAAGATGCTCGAATACGGTATCCTGTATTGCCTCGTATGGGAACCATCTTGAGGTGGCTGTGAAACAATATACCTGGAAGGGGATGCCCGACGGAGTCTGTGCGAGAGTGGAGACAAAGCAGTCGCTGTCGTGCGAGATATGCGGGTTGGCATCGAGCCACATCTTCATGTATGCGCGGAAGAGACCCAGGTTGGTGTCAATGGTTCCGTCCACAAGTCCCTCGGGGTTATCCACGTCTGCCACCTTTCCGGCAGCTTTCTGCGCGAGTTTCTTTGTGATGTATTCGTCCATCATTGGCACCTTGCGTATCTGCGCGAGAAGTTCGTCGGTAGCGGGCAACACGCTGTCGGCGTCTATCATGTAGCTTCGGCAGATGCGCCGTGTGTCGCTTTTCTGCATTGTGCGGTAATTGGTGAATCCCGAACTTATAAGGCTGTAGGGGGGGATGGTGGTGGTGGTCTTGTCCCAGTTCTGCACCTTCACGGCTGTAAGTGACACCTCGGCCACGGTGCCGTTGGCTTCAGTGCCGTGCACTTTTATCCAGTCGCCCACATGGAGGCTGTCGTTTTCCGAGAGCTGCACCCCTGCCACCACGCCGAGTATGCTGTCCTTGAAAATCAGCATCAGCACAGCGGCGAAGGCTCCGAGGCCGGCAAGCAGTCTGGCAGGTGACTTGTCAAGTATGACAGCCACGATGATAATGGCAGCCACTATCCATATGATGCCTTTTATGAGCTGTGCGATGCCGTTGAGCGGCAGTTTGCGCTTGTTGGCGTGTGTGTTGATCTGCTGCCAGATGCCCATTACCAGTGCCGAGAGCGCCATCGCCATTACGAATGTGATGTAAATCAGAGTGATGCGGGTTAGCGTTCCGGCCAGAGAGTTGTGGTTCGACAGTGTGAATTGTATCAGTATGAGAAACACAAGCGGCGGTATTATGCGGCAGATCTTGTGGAAGAAACGCACGCTTGTCAGAGAGTGGTACATGTCGGAATCCCACCGGTGTGCTATAGCTTTTACTATTCTAAGCACTATCCACTGCACGATGTATCCTGCCACGATAGCCACTCCGAGCACTACAATGGAGTATATTACTGTCACGACTGTGATGTTTTTCTCAAGGCCGACAACCCCGAGCACCCAGTCTACGATATTCATTATGAACTGTGCGATGGCATATGACACCCCCGCTTTGTTGCCGATAAAATGAGTTACATCTATAGGCTTCTGGCTGACAATCGATAGAATAAGCATGACTTACTTATGATGAATAATCTATTAGAACAGACAATTCAGATCCTGTTTCGGTTCGTTTTCCGTCCAATAAATTTTCGTCAGCCGATGTTTGACTGTCGCTTTCAGCGTATGTAGTGGGGCATATCCTCCGGCACCACCATTGAGATCTCTACCATTCCGGCGATCATGCCGTCGCGGCGCCAGGGTGTCTGGTAAATGACCTTGCGCATGCCGTTTTTCGAGATGGTGTAAGAATTGCTTTCACCGGTGTCAAGCATATGTCTGATTTTTTCACGCGATGCCTCTGAGTGGCATTCAAACAGGTTTTTGCCAATAAGGTCGCCGTGTGAGGCGAAGGTCTCCCTGGCGCGGCTGTTCATGTAAAGTATTATTCCGTTGCTGTCGCAGACGGTGACGGCGCAGTTGATGTCGTCTGCCCATTGTAAGTGTTCCGGTATCATAATGATGTTTTTAGCTTTAAGTAAGTCATGAAAATTATTACGCATAAAACATACGACAGGCTTTATATTCTCTGCGGCATCCTTTCGCCGGTTTTTGTCCTTATCTTCAGTCGTGTAGCCCGCTACACTCCTTCATCTTCGGACAAAAACCGACTGAAAGTATGCTCCCGGATAATATAAAATAATTTCCACGACTTACTTACTATAATGCAAAGATAAGCAACTGTCCAGAATTATTGTTAATTTTGCGATGTAAAGTCTAACTATACAGAAACACTATGCAGTCGATTACTGATAACATAAGGTTTGTTGGGACCGAAGATGACAATCTCGATCTTTTCGAGGGGCAGTATCCGTTGGTTAAGGGGATCTCATATAACTCATATTTAATTGATGATGAAAAGATCGCGGTGGTGGACTCCGTGGATGTGCGCAGGTGCGCCGACTGGCTCTCCGCTCTCGGCGATGCCCTCGGAGAGAGAGTGCCGGATTATCTCGTGGTGCAGCATATGGAGCCTGATCACTCAGGTTGCATAAATGCGTTGCTCTCCCGCTACAGCGATATGAAGGTGGTGGCTACGGCGAAAGCAGTGGCGATGCTGGGGGATTTTTTTGAAGATGTGGATTTCGCGGCGCGTTCCATCGTGGTCAAAGATGGCGACACACTGTCGCTCGGTGCCACTACGCTCAGGTTCATCACCGCTCCTATGGTACACTGGCCTGAGGTAATGATCACGCTCGACGAGACCGATGGCGTGCTTTTCTCAGCCGACGCTTTCGGCACATTCGCCATGTCGTCGGACAACGGATGGGATGACGAGGCCCGCCGCTACTACTGCAATATCGTAGGTAAGTTCGGCGCAAGCGTGCAGACCCTGATGAAAAAGATCGCTCCTCTAAAATTCAGTGTCATAGCGCCGCTCCACGGCCCTGTATTGAAAGGGGATCTGACACATTACTGGACGCTTTATGACAAATGGAGCCGCTATGAGCCGGAGACAAAAGGTGTGCTGGTGGCATATGCCTCCATTTACGGCGGCACCGCCGAAGCTGCCCGCCGTATGGCGACAATGCTCCGTGAGGAGGGAGCCGGCGAGGTGGTGCTGTTCGACCTCACACGCCATGATGTCTCCTATGCCGTGGCCGAGGCTTTCCGTCTGAGCCATATGGTGCTCTGTTCCGTCACTTACGACGGTGCCCTTTTCCCCGCCATGCATGTTTTCCTGGACCATCTGGCACGCAAAAGTTTCCGCAACCGCACTGTCGGGCTGATAGAGAACGGATCGTGGGCTCCTGTAGCCGGGAAGCTCATGTGCGATATGCTGTCGGGCATGAAGGGGATGACGGTCCTGGATCCTGTGGTGACACTCAGGAGCCGCCTTCACAACTGTGATCTCCCTGTTATGAGGCAACTTGCCCGCGCTGTTGCCGGGGAGTGCCGCTGACAGGCGGGAGAGCCGTAGGGTACTCTCCTCGATGCACATGAACGGGGCGCTTTGAATCCGTTCCCATGAAAAACCTTAAATAAACAACCATGAAATTGCAGAATAATATTCGCGTGCCGGGACTGATAGTGATATCGGCTCTCGGCGCGTTGTGTTGCATAGCGGCTGAGAAAGTCAAGATAGACGGATATGTAGGCTCGAGGATAGAATCATGCATAGATAACCGTGTAAAACCCCAGAACACGGAGATGCTCGTGGAACCTTTCCGCCATCTTACGGAGGGCACCCGATGGCAGACAGAGTTTGTGGGGAAATGGATGCTCAGTGCGATCTCCTCATACCGTTATGACAATGATCCCGCGCTGCTCGACAAAATCAGGAATACAGCCGCGGCACTCATGGAAACTCAGCGCGACGACGGCTACATGGGCAATTACAATGCCGAAAGCCGCCTTACCAACTGGGATATCTGGGGGAGGAAATACACATCGCTTTCCCTGCTCGAATATTACCGCCTTACGGGTGACGATAAAGCCCTGGCCGCGGTATGCGCCTTAATCGACGGGCTGATAGCGGAACTTGATACAAAAGGGACGGATATTGCCGATACCGGCCTTTACCGTGGCATGCCGAGCTGTTCTATACTGGAGCCGGTAGTGTATCTGTACAATTATACCGGCGAACCGCGCTATCTTGATTTCGCCCGGCGCATAGCGGCATCCATAGAGAAAGCGGGGAGCACACAGCTGGTAAGCAAAGCGCTCGCCGGTGTTCCGGTGGCGCATAGATTTGAGTTTCCCACTGCATGGTGGTCGTTTGAAAACGGTCACAAGGCATATGAGATGATGTCGTGCTATGTGGGACTGATTGAACTGGGGAAGGTAACAGGCAATCAGGACTATCTCAAAGCCGCCATCGCCGCCGCCTACAATATCATTGATACCGAAATCAACATCGCCGGATCAGGCGCCGCTTTCGAGTGCTGGTATGACGGCCGTGTGCGCCAGACAGTGCCGGCATACCATACGATGGAGACCTGCGTGACTTTTACCTGGATGCAGCTGTTGTCAAAGCTCTGGGAGCAGACGGGAGACGCGCGGTATGCAGACCAGTTCGAACGCACAATGTATAACGCCCTGATGGCCTCTCTGCGGGCAGACGGGAAACAGATCTCCAAATACAGCCCGCTCGAAGGAAGGCGCCAGGAGGGGGAGGAGCAATGCGGCCTGCCGATTAACTGCTGCAACGCAAACGCTCCCCGCGCATTCGCCATGATCCCGGAATTCGCCGCCGTGATGAAGGCTGATACCGTGTTCGTGAATCTTTATCTGCCCGGTAAGAAAACATTCAAGGCGGGACGCAACGAACTGACACTGACAGTTGACAGCGACATACCCCGTTCCGGGAAAGTCTCCGTCACTTTGGAGCAGACAAAGCCGTCGAAAACAGTGCTGGCATTGCGAGTGCCTGAATGGAGTGGGGATACACCCGGCTACCGTTATCTGGAGACCGGGCGGCAGAAGCAATACTCATTCAGCGAGGATTTCGGAATACAGACAAAAGTGGAGGTACTGAACGGGATGCAGGCTGTAGTGAGAGGGCCGGTGGTGTTTGCCCGCGACAGCCGGTATGCCGACGGGGATGTGGATGAATGTTGTGTGATACAGGCGCAGAACGGCGTAGTGGACTCCCGTTTTGCCCCGCAGTCAGATTCTTCTTTCTGGCTTACTCTTGAAGTGCCGGCAGTGTTGGGTACTGATCTCGAGAATCCGGAAAACTCAACTCCGAGATATATAAAGTTCTGCGATTTCGCCTCGGCCGGCAACGACTGGGCGCCTGCAGGGCGTTATCGCGTATGGCTCACCATGCCAATCAATTCAATGTCGCAACCATATCATAAATATTGATTAAGTAACAGTTCAATATTACTTGCCATTTTTATTTTCCTCACATATGAAAAAATCATTATCACTTCTGGTCGCAATGCTTGTGGCATTCCAGTGGAGCGCGGCCATAAAGATTGTTTCCGGACCGTATCTCCAGAATCTTACCGATACTTCATGCGACATATTGTGGCGTACAGATCTGCCCTCCACAGCCTGGGTGGAGCTGGCTCCCGATGATGGCTCTCACTTCTATCAGCAGGAACGCCCCGCCACCTATGCCACCGATCTGGGGCGCGCTGTGGTCGGCACAATGCACAAAGTGTCGCTTAAAGGGCTGAAACCGGGTACCTCATACAGATACCGCATATATTCCGAGGAGGTACTGCGCCAGCAACCTTACCATGTGGACTACGGGGGGATTGCAGCCTCCGAGGTATATCGTGCCGAACCGCTGATGTTCACCACGCTGTCGCCCGACAAGGAGGCGATTGACTTCTTTGTGATAAATGACATACATGGCCGCAATGAAGTGCTCACCAATATGCTTTCCGGGGTGAAGAAGGGTGCCACTGATTTCGTGTTCTACAACGGCGACATGGTCAACTATATGGACAGCGTGGAAAGCATCTTCAGCGGATTCATAGACACCTCGGTAAAGAGGTTCGCCTCCGAGATACCCTTCATGATGAGCCGTGGCAACCATGAGACACGCGGGGCGGCCGCAAAAGACTACATGCGCTATTTCCCCACCCCTACCGGCAAGCCATATTACTCGTTCCGTTCGGGACCATGCTTCTTCATTGTGCTTGACGGCGGGGAGGACAAGCCAGACAGTTCCATAGAATACTCCCGCACATCTTTCTTTGATGATTACCGCCGCGAGGAAGCGCAATGGCTGGAGGAGACACTCGCATCGAAGGAGTGCCGGGAAGCGCCCTTCAGGATCGTGATGATGCATGTGCCGTTTACCGGTGGAGGCTGGCACGGGCCGCTACATGCCAAAAGCCTTTTTCAGCCCCTGCTCAACAAAGCCGGAATAGACCTGATGCTCTGCGGGCACATGCATGCCTACTCCTATCATGAGAAAGGGGAGGAGGGTTCGGATTTCCCGGTGCTTGTCAATTCACACAACGGGTACCTGAGGGTTAAAGCAGATACCGGTAGCATATCCCTGTTTGTAATGAACCCGAAAGGAAAGACCATACGCGAATTCCGGTACGACAGGTCCGCCCGCTAAATACTTTCCATCTGCCGCAGATGCCCCAAGAAAGGCCGGGGGTTGGTAATTTGCCTGGAAAATAGTAATTTTGCATCGCATAACCGTCTGTAAGGACTATTTTAAAGGGTACCTGCACAAGGGTGAAAGAGAAAGCTCGTTCCATATTTGCAGTCTTGTTGATGGCGTTGTTCGTGAATTTCGTATTCTCGAACATCGTTTTCACGCATACCCATAAAGACGGCCAATATGGGGCTGTCACACACTCCCACCCTTATCTCCCTTCATCCGGGCATACACACTCCCACAGCTCTTTTGACCAGATCGCGGGATTCAATGCCGCTGTGGCTGCTTTCCAGGGAACGGCGGTGCAGGAGATCGTAATTCCCGAGACGCATTCCGTATTGCTCGAATGGGTATATGAGCCGCTCTCTTTTTCTGTAAATAAAAATATCCTTTTCCTGCGGGCTCCCCCCGCCAGTCTATTGTTTCAGTGAATATTTTTTCGTTTCAACTTAAATGTATGATTGTCCGGTAATTTTCCCGGGCAGTCGCTGAACAATAGACTAACCAATGACAAGACGAATCATAATTGTTGTCATGGCTTTTGCCATGACCCTACTGATGTATGCAGATACATCGGCCGCCGCGGCAATATCTGTGGGTGGTATCGCCGGACACGTCACCGACGCAGAAAACAGTTCTCCGCTTCCATATTGCAGAATCCAGATAGCCGGCACATCGCACATGTGTGTGACAGATGAGGAGGGTAATTATACATTAGGCAGTATTGCCCCCGGAACCTATACTGTGGAGGCGTCATATATCGGTTACGGCGCGGGGAGTGCCCGGGTCTCTGTGGCTGCGGGTGGCACGGCACAGCTTGATTTCAGCCTTGCTCCCGACGCGTTCATGCTTGACCAGGTGGTGGTGACATCCTCCAAGACAGAGACCAAGCGCAGGGAGAGTCCGGCATTGGTCAACATCACCACAGGGAAGCTGCTCACAGACATAGGCGCCTGCTCGCTTGCCGACGGTCTGGACTTCCAGCCCGGAGTGAGGGTGGAGAACGACTGCCAGAACTGCGGCTTCACCCAGGTGAGGATCAACGGTCTCGACGGCCATTATTCACAGATACTGATGAATTCCCGTCCGGTATTTTCCGCTCTTGCGGGAGTATATGGTCTGGAGCATATCCCAGCGAATATGATAGAGCGCATAGAGGTGATGCGTGGTGGCGGTTCGGCGCTTTTCGGGTCTTCTGCCATAGGTGGCACGATAAACATAATCACCAAGGATCCCCAGTCGAACTCCGCGCAGATATCGCATACACTCACTTCTGTGGGGATTTCCGGCAGTCTGGACAACAACACCACGATGAACGCCTCGGTGGTGACCGACAAGAGCAACGCCGGTATCATGGTGTATGGACAGAGCCGTTACCGCGACGGATATGACCACGACTCCGACGGCTATACCGAGATAGCCCTTCTGAAGAGCCAGACCGTAGGGGCGAGAGCTTTCATGCGCCCCGGCGACGCGTCGCGCCTGACACTTGAATACCACAATACACACGAGTACCGTCGCGGTGGAGACAATACCGATCAGCCGCCGCATATGGCGATGGTGGCTGAGGAGGCCGACCACAACATCCATTCGGCCGAGGCCACATACGACATGTGGGTGCGCGACCGCCGCGACCATGTCTCGGTGTTTTCAGCCATGCAGAACACGCGTCGCAAAAGTTATTACGGATCGGAGATGGATCCCGATGCTTACGGCCGCACCTCCGACATCGTTGTTACAGCCGGCGGCCAGTGGACGCATCCGATGGACCGTTTCCTCTTCATGCCCGCGGAGCTTGTAAGCGGGGTGGAATACTCCTTCAACCGTCTGCATGATGTGACTGTGGGTTACGATCACGATATCCTGCAGCGTGTGAACATCTACAGCGCATATCTGCAGAACGAGTGGCGCGACGAGCGTGTGGGATTCCTTGTGGGCGCGCGCATCGACAAACATTCCCTTATTAAGAACCCCATCGTGTCGCCACGTGTGAACGTAAGGTTCAATCCGTCGGCCAATTTCAATTTCAGGGCGTCATACTCCACAGGTTTCAGGTCGCCGCAGGCATACGACGAGGATTTCCATGTGGCGATAGTGGGCGGCGAGCGTGTGGTGACAGTGCTTGCTCCCGGTCTCAAACAGGAGAGCTCGCAGAGCGTGAGTCTTTCGGCCGACATGTACCAACGGTTCGGCAATGTGCAGACAAACTTTCTTGTGGAGGGATTTTTCACGGATCTGCGCGATGTGTTCGCTCTCCGTCAGCTCGAAGGCACCGATGCCCTGGGCAATGCCGTGCTCGAGCGCTACAACGGATCGGGCGCGCGTGTGCTCGGGCTAAACCTGGAGGCAAAGGCGTTTTTCTCAAGCCATTTCGACATGCAGGCCGGCCTGACGTTGCAGCGGAGCCGCTACAAGAAGCCCGAAGTGTGGAGCGACAATCCCGATGTGGCGCCGGAAAAAAGGATGTTCCGCACTCCCGATCTGTATGGATACATAACGGCCAACTGGGAGATCACCCATCATCTCAAGGCTATGCTGTCAGGCACGCTCACCGGTCCCATGACGGTGCAGCATCTTGCCGGATCAGGGACACCGGTGGATATTGCCGTGCGCACGCCCACGTTTTTTGACGCGTCCCTGCGTCTGACATATACCTTCAGACTGATAGACAGGATCTCGCTTGACGTCACCGCCGGCGTGGAAAATATCTTCAACTCATATCAGCGCGACTTCGATACCGGCTCAAACCGCGACTCCGGCTACATCTACGGCCCGGCGCTCCCGCGCTCCCTCACTGTAGGGGCATCCGTCTCCATCTGATCCGATATTTCAAGAGTATGCTTGAATTCAACACAGGAAACATGAGTTTATGTGTGGATTCAAGCATACTCTGAAAGTTTTGTCCGATATGGTGCGACCGTAATTTATACAATGCGTTTTTTATAGCCTGAGACTTGGAAAATATGGATGAAATTATTATATTTGCGAAAAGAAAACCAATAAATGGCTTGTTGATGTATTGAACAGATCGGAAACTCTCGGCAGGCCGCTATAATTGATAAAATCTATAATCATGGAAGTCTGGGTTGTTTGGCTTATCATAGCCTCTGTTCTGATTGTACTGGAAGTTATCACACAGATGATGTGGGCGTTTTGCCTGTCTGTAGGTGCGCTCGGCGCCATGGCCTGCTCTTTTTTCGGACTGGATCTTACATGGCAGGTTGTGGTGATGGCACTGCTGAGTGTGGTGGCATACCTGGTGTTTCTCCCGATGTTCAAGCGCTGGCATGCGCGCACCGAGGTGCACAAGGCCCGCACAGGCATGGATGCGCTGCTGGGCAGACGCGCCACTGTAATCCATGCCATCCACCCCGGCCAGTTGGGGCGTGCCCGTATCAACGGCGACAACTGGCAGGTGAAAGCCCCCTCCGTTTATGAGACGCTGCCTGCAGGGACTGAAGTGGTTGTAACTGCTTATGACAGCATAATCCTCACTGTGGCTTTGCCTGAGTGAGAAGAAATATATTTTCCATCATTTAATCAATCATACGCTTATGACCACTTACATTGTTCTTTGCATCATCATTCTGCTTGCAATAGTAATCATTTCGGCCGGCGTGAAAGTCGTGCCGCAGTCTGAGACGCGCGTCATAGAACGTCTGGGACGTTTCCACAGCGTGCTGTCCCCGGGTCTGAATTTCATTATCCCGTTTGTGGACCGTCCGAAAATAATATATACACGCCGTGCCGAAACCGTCGGCGGCCGCAGCTATGTGCGCACGGTGGCCACCAATGTCATCGACCTGCGTGAACAGGTGTATGACTTCCCGTCGCAGCAGGTTATCACCCGCGACAATGTGACCACGGAGATCAACGCCCTGCTGTATTTCCAGATCACCGATCCGAAAAAGGCCGTGTATGAGATCGACAATCTGCCCAACGCAATAGAGAAACTGACCCAGACCTCGCTTAGAAATGTGATCGGCGAGCTTGAGCTTGACGAGACACTCACGTCGCGCGATACTATCAACACCAAGCTGCAGGCGATTCTCGACGACGCCACCAACAAGTGGGGTGTGAAGGTGAACCGTGTGGAGCTGCAGGATATAACTCCTCCGGAAAGTGTGCGTGTGGCAATGGAGAAGCAGATGCAGGCCGAGCGTAACCGCCGTGCCGAGATCCTCAATGCCGAGGGCGAGAAGCAGTCGCTGATACTGCGCTCCGAGGGTGAGAAGGCATCGCGCATCAACGAGGCTGAAGCTCACAAGCAGTCGGAAATATTACGTGCGGAAGGTGAGGCACGTGCCATCATTCTCAATGCCGAGGCTGAGGCAGAGGCCATACGCCGTGTTGCGGAAGCTGTTGCGGCGGGTAACACAGATCCTGCCACATACATGCTCGCCATGAAATATATCGACACCCTGCGTGAAATGACCTCCGGACAGGACAACAAGACGGTTTACATACCCTACGAGGCCAGTTCGGTGCTTTCCTCGCTTGGCTCCATCCGCACGCTCTTCAAATAACGCATACGCTCCTTTGCCACGGTTTCCGGCAACGGTACCGTGCGGACGATAACTACGATCTTACAGGCGATGTGTCATATGGCACATCGCCTGCATTGGTTCATGCGGTCAACAATGGCACAGACTTACCCCTTGGTGGTTTTGGCATCCACTATGCGGTAAAGTGGCGGTTGATCGTCTTAATTATTTGCGGCTTTGTCAATATGGGAAATCAGTGATTCAATTGCATTGCTGAGTATGAGCAATTCATCGCAGACAACATCATATACGAAATCAGCATCAATACCGAAATAACCGTGGGCTATGTGGTCGCGCATGCCCATTATGTTTTTCCATGGTATATCCGGGCAGACTGAATATAGCAATGTTTTATCTGTATGTCTGTCAATCTTTTTTATCCCCTCGCCTATAGCCTCAAGTAACATACAGGTGGCGGCAAGTGTTTTCATCCCGTCGGGTGAGGAAGTATAATCGTCTCCAGACGTAATATCACTGTTCCATTCTATGATTTGCCGTATAGCATCATTGATCTGGATCAGAGAGTCTGTAATTATCCCTTTATCATATGACATATATAGCGTCTTTCTCTATATGTGATAAAAAAAATGGTCTTAGATTTTTATGACGCCTGATAAGGTCGACTGACGTTCCGAAAAGTTCTTCAAGAAAAAATTTCAGCCCAAGCACCAGATTCATTTTTGGTGGCATATCCACACAGACATCAATATCGCTTTCTGATCCGTTGTCACCCCGGGCCATCGAACCGAAAAGACAGAGCGACGTTACTCCGAACTCCTGTCGGATATACGGTGCGCATTCTGTGAGCCTGTCAATGCATTGTTGTCGTGTACACATAAGCAACCTCTTCTAACATTGTCATCGCAAATATAATCATTCTATGTAAAACAAACAATTAAGTAAGTCATGAAAACTATTACGCATAAAACATACAATATAAAATAGTCATGCATAAGACATATAATAGGGATTTCAGGATAATTTATGCATAAAATAGTGATAATCCGTTAAATATCGCCGCGCTATGTTAAGTATGGTTTATTCAGTGTCTTTAATCGGTCAGGAAATGTAAATTTGCCGGTGCAAGCTGTCGCATTGCGTTATATCCGGAAGAGATGAGATGGAAATACAGAAATAAACCAGAGGGAATACTAACCGTGCACGACATATTGAGGCGCATCGCTGCGGCTGTGGTGGTCATGAGCCTGTGTGTCATGATGGCGGAGGGGAGTACGCGCAATGTTGTAGTCGCGGATTCCGTAACACGTATGCCGTTGCCGAACGCATCGTTATTTGACCGTAATGGCAACACGATAGGAATAACAGATATGCGCGGGCGCATTCCGTATATCTCTCCGGAGGGTTATCCTGTGACGGTACGTTATCTTGGTTTCAATGAAAAGACTATATCCACCTTTGTTGCCGCCGATACCGTATTTCTTCAGGAAAACATACCGGAATTGCCGGAAGTCGTTGTTGAGTCAAGTCGCCACAGGGTACTGCATATGTTGGCCTATGTGCGCGAATACTCCACACTTTCCACATATACCGACACCGTGTTTCTCTTTCGAGAGAAGATGGCCGATTATATGCTGACCCCCGACAAAAAAGTGAGATTCAAGGGATGGTCAAGTCCGAGATTACTGGCTTGCAGGTCATATTACCGCTTCACTGATGCCCGGGGACGCGATAGTGTAAGCAATGTGAGCAACCATCATTTTTCATGGTCAGACTGGATAGGGACACCTCCGGCTTCCGTACTGCCGCATGTACTGGCGCAGTCGGAGTCGGGATCCGATACCATCCGCGGCAAATACAGCGCTACTGAGATATGGACAAGAAACAACAGCCGGGTTATTGTGGATGTAGATGTCATGGCCGACACTACCAGCAGGAAATGGGTGCCGAACCTTGCCGGTTTTTTCCGTAACGACCTCGAGTTTGAGCGTTTCAGGGTGCGCTTTAATTATGACAATGTGGCGGGCGATACGGTGGCTCCTTCCGATCTCACAGGATACTCCTACAATATCGAGTCCAACGGCCGGGGACACGATATGTTCATGTTCAACCGTGTCGACGAACCGTTTTTCGTGAGCACATATGCCGAGGTATATATGCTTGACAAGGAATATATAACGGTGAAGGAAGCGAAAAAGTGGGATGCACGCAAATTCGATATGTCGGAGATCGGTATCTTTGAGCCGCCTGAGGCTCCGGCACTGCAGCCTTCGATCCAGGAACTGGTAGACAGGGTAAACAATATCGACATAGATATGGTAAGGCTTGATATCGTGCCCGACCAGAATCTCGTCAGCAAAAACTTCGGTAAGAAAAGGAATCACAATATCGGGCGCAGGGTGTTGGCACTTCTAAAGGATGTTACCGGAATCAGCAGCCGCAAGATGAACCGGAATCTCAACCGCCAGTGGGATGAGCTCAAGAAGGAGAGAAGGGCTAAGAAAAATCCCCGGCGGGAAGAATGACAGGCGCATGCATCCGCACTCTTCCTTTTGAAGAGTTGGCCGG
>CATJQX010000099.1 GCA_949742535.1 uncultured Muribaculaceae bacterium
AGGTCTTCAGGAGCATTGGTATCGCCTATCCATATCGCATACAGCACATTTCTCGTGGCATCGTCCACATTACTATACGCATCGAAGGAAATCTCGTATGTAGCCTCCGGGAGCATGTATAGCGCAGGAGTTATCATCCAGTCATCCATATAGCTACAGTATCTGTCTGCATGGTCTGCTTTTTCTTCTATGGCATAATTTCCGGCGACAGCGTCCCACTCGAAAGTCTTGCCCTTGTAATACGAGCGTGTATTGTCGGCGACAGTCCACAGTCCGCGATGGGCCTCGTCTGCGAAATCAGACACAAAAGGTGTGCGCTGTGTGTATCCGCACCAATCGCTTTTCACAGTCACCGGCCGGGATTCTCCGCCCATGTCTCCGACAGTTGAAACCACTACCGTATATACGTTATGGGCATCAGGCACCGCCTCTGTATGCCGCCATGACACTCGCGATCCGGGAGCACCGGAAAGATGCGCTGCCGGCTCCCCTTCCGCAGTATCACCATGCCATACCGAAGCAGACAGATTGCCGGAAAGCGGCATTCCGAGATCTGACTCAAGCGGCATATCGAAACTCAGGTCAATAACCGTATCATCATAGTAGGATACCGCCGAAAGATCTGTTGGCGAAGCAGGGTTGACCGGTATCTCGCATGCGGTGAATCCTTTTACATAGAATGTCTGCGGGGAAGACCCGTAACTGTCGGGGGAAATGCGGAGCGCAAAACGGTATGCGCCATCCTCCTGTACGAAAAATTCCGATGAAAAGTCTGACTTTGAATGAGATGACGCAAAAGCACTGGCAAGCACCCTGGCATCATCGCCAGTCTCATCTCCGGCCGCAATCAGTATCAGCTCACCCTCCTTTGAACTTGAAGATGTTGAGCAGTCTGCCTCCACCCTGTATGTGTGGCCTGCACGCAGGATATACGGGGCACTTACAAGCATTTCAGAGAAATCCGTGCCCGCCTCGCTCACAGAGGCGTGGTTCTCCGTGTGATTGAATCCGAATATGTTTCCGTTGGCTTTGTCTCCGAACTCTGTCGCCTGCCACATGTAAGACGCACCGGCGAAATCAGCTGTCATGGGAAGTTCCTGCTGACGCCCTACATACTGACTTTTCACAACCGGTGGCTCCTCGGCCGACGATCCGGCATCATTGGATAATATGACACTATAGGTATGATAGCCCGGCGTATCCGGTATGTCGGTGAAAGTACCGGTTTCTCCGGCAGTCTCTACTACGGCTATCTCCTGAGAATTACGCAATATGGTAGCTTTGAGGTCTCCCACCGGCAGACCGGTTTCGTTTGTCAGAGGATTTGTCCATGTGAGTGTAACTCTCAGATCGCCACCGGCATCAGGAACCGCTTCCAGAGCTGTTGCCGGAGTCGGCACCACAGGTATCTCTTCCAGCGAGATACCGGATATGGAAAGGGTATTTTCATAATAGCTTGCCGTCTGTCTATCGGCTGTCGCATGCCATGCAAGCGAGTTCAGTCCTGAATGCACCGGAGTGAACACAACGGCCACTTCTGCCGGGGTGTTGTCCTGCTTAGGTTCACAGACAGCCATAGGCATAAGCTCCATAGCATCGCCGAAAGATACCA
>CATJQX010000100.1 GCA_949742535.1 uncultured Muribaculaceae bacterium
ATTGACCAAAGTCAACTCCCGTCACCCTCACCCTCAGGCTCCTACCATCTGGAACCATTCTGACAGCATCCTCGCCATCCGGGCAGAAACAAGGTGGTTTGCCGGATGCCGGTGTGCGTGCCGCCTTATCAGCGTTCTATGGTCTGGGTGCGGTCTGGGCCTACTGACACGATCGCTATAGGAGTTTTAAGCTCTTTCTCAAGGAACGCGATGTAGTCGTTGAATTCTTTGGGGAACTCTTTCTCGCTTGTCATGCCGGACATGGGGGTCTGCCATCCGGGAAGTTCCACATATACAGGTTCCACTTTGTCGCCGTCGATGCTGAAGGGGAAGCGGTCGGTAAGTTTGCCGTCCACGCGGTATGCCGTGCATGCCTTGATCACGGGGAAGTCGTCGAGCACGTCGCTCTTCATCATTATGAGTTTTGTGACACCGTTGATCATTATGGCGTAGCGGAGGGCAACGAGGTCGATCCATCCGCAGCGGCGTTCGCGGCCTGTCACGGCGCCGTATTCGTGGCCGAGGTCGCGGATGCGCTTGCCGGTCTCGTCGAAAAGCTCGGTGGGGAAGGGGCCGCTGCCAACGCGGGTGCAATATGCCTTGAAGATGCCGAATACGTCGCCGATCTTGTTGGGAGCCACGCCGAGGCCGGTGCAGGCGCCTGCGGTGACGGTATTGGAGGATGTCACGAAGGGATATGATCCGAAGTCCACGTCGAGCATGGTGCCTTGCGCGCCTTCGCAGAGCACGCTTTGTCCGGCTTCAAGCGCGTCTTTGATCAGGAACTCGCCGTCCACGATCTCATATTCCTTGAGGTACTCTATGGCTTTCATCCATTTTTCTTCAAGCGCTTCGAGTTCGCCGGGAGCCGGGGTGGCGCCGAGCTGTGCGAGGCGGTCGAGGTGGCGGTTACGTGCCAGAGCATATTTTTCCTGGAAATTATCGAAAATATCGCCGAGACGCACACCGTTGCGGGCGGTCTTGTCGGTATATGTCGGGCCAATGCCTTTTCCTGTGGTGCCTATCTTGGCGGCGCCTTTGGCACGCTCGTTGGCGGCGTCGAGCAGGCGGTGTGTAGGAAGGATGAGATGTGTCTTTTTAGACAGTTTCAGGGTGTGTTTGAGGTGCACACTTCCCTGGCAGAGTGCCTCGGCCTCCTCCATGAAGAGTACCGGATCGAGCACCACACCGTTGCCGATGAGGTTGGTTTTTTCGTTTTGGAAGACGCCGGAGGGGATGGAGCGGAGCACATATTTCTTGCCGTCGAACTCCAGAGTGTGACCGGCATTGGGCCCTCCCTGGAAACGTGCCACAACGTCGTAGCGCGGAGTGAGCACATCCACAACTTTACCTTTACCCTCGTCGCCCCACTGGAGGCCGAGCAAAACGTCAACTTTCATATCTTTTCAGTTTGTTTCTTGGTTTAGTCGGTATAATAGGAGAAATCGGAGCTGTCATAGGAATCTGGGGAATCAAAATAATCAGAGCAATCAGAGTAATCAGAGCTGTCAGAGTTATCGGATTGCTCAATTGTCCTTTTCTCAATTTCTCAATTTCCTAATTTCTCATTTTCTCGATTTCTTGATTTCTCATTTCTTGTTCTTTCTCATACGTTTCTGGCAGCGCGAGCAGAGGCCATAGACGTAAAGGGAGAAAAATTCGGTGCGGAAGTTGGGATACCGCAGCCCGCTGATGCGTTCGGCGAGTTCGGGATCCTTTACCGGGCGCACACGGCCGCAGGCGGTGCACACCAGATGGTGGTGGCTTTCGGTCATACCCTGCAATACGCGCTCGTATTGCGCGGGCTGGTTGCCGAACTGGTGGCGGCGCACCAGCCCCGCTTCCAGAAACAGCTGCACGGTGGAATAGACTGTGGAGAGGCTCACATGGTATCCTTCCATGTCGAGCGCCTCATGAAGCGCGTCCACATAAAAATGCGCATCCGTGGAAAACACTTTTTCCAGGATGGCAAACCGCTCCGGTGTCCGCCTCATCTTTTTCTCTTTGAGATATTGCGAAAGCGCCGTGCGCGCCGGGTTGAGCACTTTGTCGTCCTTCATAGCCGTTGCTCTGGCAAAGGTACACATTTCCCCGACAATAGCCAAGTATGCCGATAAAAAAGCACGGCCCCGCATGGAGCCGCGCTTTGTGGGATTATAACTGGTGGTGTATGTCAGATCACACCCTGTTCCATCATGGCTGTGGCCACTTTCATGAAGCCGGCGATGTTGGCGCCTTTCATGTAGTTGAGGTAGCCGTCGGGTTCTACGCCGTAAGCCACGCACTGCTCGTGGATGGATGCCATTATCTGGTGGAGTTTGGCGTCAACTTCCTCGGCGCTCCACTGGAGGTGCTCGGCGTCCTGGGTCATTTCAAGGCCGGAGCATGCCACACCGCCTGCGTTCACAGCTTTGCCTGGGGCATAGTTGATCTTGTTTTCAATGAAGGTGTCGATGGCCTCGGGGGTACATCCCATGTTGGATACCTCTGCAACGAGTTTCACGCCGTTTGCCACGAGCTGACGGGCGTCTTCGCCGTTTACCTCGTTCTGGGTGGCGCAGGGGAGGGCGATGTCCACTTTCTGTTCCCAGGGTTTCTTTCCGGGGAAGAAGGTGGCGCCGGGATATTTCTTCGCATACGGAGCCACGATGTCGTCGCCTGATGCGCGGAGCTCGAGCATGTAGTTGATCTTTTCGCCGCTTATGCCGTCGGGATCATAGATATAGCCGTCGGGGCCGGAGATGGTCACCACTTTGGCGCCGAGTTCGTTGGCCTTGATGGTAGCGCCCCATGCCACGTTGCCGAAGCCTGAGATGGCCACTGTCTTGCCTTTGATGTTGTCGTTTATGCGGGCGAGCATGTTCTCCACAAAGTAGAGGGCGCCGAACCCTGTGGCCTCGGGACGGAGGCGGCTGCCGCCGAAGTCGAAGCCCTTGCCGGTGAATGTGCCGGTATGCTCGTTCATCAATTTCTTGTACATGCCGAACATGTAACCTACCTCACGGCCGCCTACTCCGATATCGCCGGCGGGAACGTCGCGGTCGGGACCGAGGTTTTTCCACAGTTCGAGGATGAAGGCCTGGCAGAAGCGCATGATCTCACGGTCGCTCTTGCCGCGCGGAGAGAAGTCAGAGCCACCTTTGGCGCCACCCATCGGCAGGGTGGTGAGGGCGTTCTTGAATGTCTGCTCGAAACCGAGGAATTTAAGGATGCTCAGGTTTACGGATGCATGGAAACGGATACCACCTTTATACGGGCCGATAGCGTTGTTGAACTGCACGCGGTAGCCGATGTTGTTCTGCACTTCCCCTTTGTCGTCGAGCCATGTTACACGGAAGGTGAAGATGCGGTCCGGCTCCACCATGCGCTCGATTATCTTGTTGCGTTCGAATTCGGGATGGCGGTTGTATACGTCACCTACAGAGAGGAGTACCTCGCGCACTGCCTGCAGGTACTCTTTTTCGCCCGGGTGTTTGGCCTCGAGGGCGTTCATGATATAATTTACATCCATAGCTTTGATTGTATGAATTATGTTGTCAGTTTCGGTAGAGGCAAAGATATAAAATTAAAAAGATTATACAATCAAAAATTGTAAGGAAATTTTTTATGTTCTACAACACATTGTCAGCATAAACACGCCAAACTGCCACTCTACACCGCATCTTTCGCTCAAAAAAGCTCAAAAGGCGGCAGGGAGGGTGGCAGTTTGATCGGAAAAGCCTGACAGCTGCGGTCAGCCTGTTATTTGTATCTGGCCCATTTTATGAGGTCGCGCACGGTAGGTTTCTTGCCATACATGAATATGCCCACGCGGTAGATCTTGGCGGCTATCCAGGCCATTATGACAAACGATATGTAAAGCACCACCACAGACACCCATATTTCCCAGTGGGGGATGCCGAACGGTATGCGCGCAAGCATCACCATCGGGGAGGTGAAGGGGATCATGGAGAACCAGAATGCAGCCGAGGTATTGGGGTCGGTGGCCACACTCATTGAGAACACGAGCGCCACGATGATGGGGATGATGGCGAACGACTGGAGCTGCGAGGCGTCCTGTATGTTGTCTACAGCCGAGCCTATGGCTGCGAAAATCGAGGCATAGAACAGGAAGCCCCCAACGAGGAACAGGAGGATGTATCCGAACAGTGTGGCCAGATACCCCACGGAGGTGAACATCCCCACGGCACGCAGCATGTCGGGATCCACGCCTGAAGCCATGTCGAGCGTGCCCGCGTTCATCATCTCAACCTGTGATGTGATGCTCTCAGGCATCAGCAGGGGCACCACGAAGGCCGACATGAGGCAGATGAGCACACCCCATATGAACACCTGCAATACAGCCACAAGCCCTACGCCGAGGATCTTGCCGAGCATCAGCTGAATGGGTTTCACGGACGAGACCACAAGCTCGAGCACACGGTTGTTTTTCTCCTCTATTATAGAGGTCATGACCATCTGGCCGTACATGAGCAGGAACATATAGAGTATGAACGTCATGGCCATGCCTATGAACATGGAGATGGTTGACGAGGTACTCTCCTCCTTGCCGTCATCGTCGATCCTTATAGTGGACACATGCACGTCGGCTTCCACCTCGGCCATTATCTGCTGGAGGTTCTCGATGTTGTATGCCCGCAGGCGGGTGTCCTCGATTTTCTGTTTCAGTATGCTGTTGATGGTATTCTCCACTTCCATGCTCCCTGCGTCGTGAAGGTAGAGGAAGGTGTTGCGCGGGTTCTCGACCACATCAGCTCCGATGAACAGCACTCCGTCGTAGCCGTGGTCGGCAATTACGGAATCGAGCGGGGCTTTCACTTGGTTCACGGTGAGGTATTCGATATCTTTGGTACCCTCCTCGATGGGGGAGAACATCACTCCGCTTTCGTCGATTACGGCAAGATGCTTGTCGGAAGGGGTGGAGAAGGCCATTATCAGTGCCGGGGCGGCCATCATCAGGAGCATCAGCACCGGCATGAGCAGTGTGGTGATTATGAAACTTTTTTTGGCCACACGCTCGGCGAATTCACGGTGTATGATTATGCCTATGTTGTTACGCATGTCGTTGTTGTATTTTTTTGTTGTGAGTCTTGCGGATATTTTGCCGTCAGTTGGCGCGCAGTGCTTTCGCCACGTCGGCTGCGGCGTTTGACTGCTCCACGGTCTTGATGAAGATTTCGTTCATGGAGGGGAGGGCGCGGTCGAAAGTCACTATGTCCACGGCCTCGTTGGCCAGACTTATGAATTCGCGCATCGGTGTGCCGGGCTGCAGTTTCAGCTCAGCGCTGTATGTGAGGCCCTGGGGCGTTTCGGCGGGGGCGCCGATCTTGTGGCGGAGCACTCTGTCGCCGAGCGATGTGAACAGCGCCTCGGGTGAGCCCTGGAATGTGAGTTTGTAATTGTCGGCACCCATGCGGCTGCGTATCTCCGCCACATTGCCCGACAATATGTTGTGCGACCTGTTTATCAGCGAGAAGTTCTCGCACAGCGCTTCCACACTCTCCATGTTGTGTGTGGAGAAGATCACAGTGGCGCCCTCGTCGCGGAGTTTCAGGATTTCCCGTTTCAGCAGGTCGGCGTTTATGGGATCGAAGCCGGAGAAGGGCTCGTCGAAAATGAGGAGCTTCGGGCGGTGGAGCACCGTGACGATGAACTGCACTTTCTGCGCCATACCTTTTGACAGTTCCTCCACTTTCTTTCCCCACCAGTCCATGATGCCGAAACGCTCGAACCACTGTTTGAGCTGTGTCTCGGCCTCTTTCGATCCCAGCCCCTTGAGCTTGGCGAAGAACATGGCCTGGTCGCCCACTTTCATTTTCTTGTACAGGCCGCGTTCCTCGGGGAGGTAGCCGATGTGCACCACATCGTCGGCGCACAGCCTGTGGCCGTCGAAGATCACTTCGCCGCTGTCGGGCGCGGTGATATGGTTGATTATACGTATCAGAGTGGTCTTGCCGGCGCCGTTGGGGCCGAGCAGGCCGTAGATTGTTCCTTTCGGGATGCTGACGCTCACATCGTCCAGAGCCATATGGCCGGTGTATTTTTTAGTGATGTTGCGTGCTTCGATTATGTTCATTGTATGTGATATGATTGTTTATGCCATTATTATCGGCCTGTACTTTTGATATTTTGACGCGAATTTATACAAATAATTACATGTGGTTGATGAAAAATAGGATAAATCGGGCGATATTTGGGAATAATGTAGAAAAAATTGGTTAAAAAGTAACTCCGGCACCGCTTTTAACATCGGGGGAGATGAACCTCACTGCGGAAATTACTATTTTTGCATTGGCGTGGCTATCGCGTGTCTGTCATGGATAAAAAGATTGTAACGAAATATCTTCCCATATGGCTTTTGCCGTTTGTGGTGCTCCTGCTTGAGGGGTGTCACAGTTCCCGTCATACGGTAAAGAAGGACGCCGCTGCCGCGGAGATGCCCGCCCGGAAACCACAGAAGTGGGACGACACGCCTGAGGCCATGGGGCGCGAACTTGTGGATGCCGCCCTCAAATGGATCGGCACACGGTACCGCTATGGTGGCGACAGCCGCAACGGCACCGATTGCAGCGGGCTTGTCATGAGGCTTTACAGCGATGTGTGCGCAGTGAAGATACCCCGCACCACATCGGCACAGCATGATTTCTGTACGCGCCTCAAGCGCAAGGATGCACGCCCGGGCGATCTGGTATTTTTCGGATCATCGAAAAGCGGCTCCTCGGTGTCGCATGTGGGGCTCTACATAGGCAAAGGGGAGATGATCCATGCCTCTTCGAGCCAGGGAGTCATTGTAAGCGACATTGAGAATGGTTATTGGGCCGACCGCTTCAAAGGAGCGGGGCGTGTGGACGGAGCGCACAGAAGCTGGGCCATGGCACGCGGAGGGAAAGGCAAAGGAGCCGAAAACCGTGTGCCTGCGTCAGTGCCCCTCCCCGAGGAGACTACGGTGCAGAATACCGAGGTGTCGGTGGACCTGCTTGATGTGATCATCAACGCCAAAGTGGATTCAATATTTTCGGAACAGTTCATGGACTGACCACCCCGCCACGGTTACTGTGGCGCGCGGTATTTGTCGGGATCGGCATCCGCGAGGATGCTGAGATAGGAGCTGTACCGCGACATGGCTATGCGGTTCTCGGCCAGAGCCTCGCGCACGGCGCACGCCGGCTCATGGGTATGGGTGCAGTTGCCGTAGCGGCAACCGGCTGAGAGCCTGAAGATCTCCGGAAAGAAATGCGACACTTCGTATTGGTCGAATTCTATCGTGCCGAAACCGCGCACTCCGGGAGTGTCTATTATCCATCCGCCACCCTCTCCCGGCAGGGGAAACATCTCGGAAAATGTGGTGGTATGCATGCCGGTATCGTGCACGTCGGATATCTCGCCGGTTTTCAGGTCGAGGCCCGGTATGAGGCGGTTGATGAGTGTGGATTTGCCCACACCGGAGTTGCCCGACATGAGTGTTCTTTTTCCCGCGAGCGCGTCGCGCAGCGTTTCCAATCCTTCACCGGTGCGCGCCGATACGTGGATCACCTTATATCCGATCGAACTGTAGAGGTAGGTGACTGCCTCTAGCAGTTCGGCGCCCCCGTTCTCTTCTTCCCCCTCCTCTTTGTTTTCGAGAAGATCCACTTTGTTTATGACAAGTATGGCGGGCACCCGGTATGCCTCGCTCGTGGCCAGGAAGCGGTCGATGAAGGTGGTGGATGTCGTGGGATGTGCCAGTGTGGCCACCAGGCATGCCTGGTCTATGTTGGCCGCAAGTATGCTCGCCTCTTTTGACAGATTGCTCGCGCGGCGTATTATATAGTTTGCTCTCGGGCTTATCTCTGTGATATATGCGGTGCCGTCGGGATTTTCCATGATCACCACATGGTCACCCACGGCCACCGGATTGGTGGTGCGGATCCCTTTCAGACGGAAATTCCCTTTTATGCGGCAGTCGACGGTGCGGCAGTCAACGTCGGTGAGCACCACATAGCTGCTCCCCGTGTTGCGTATGACCGTGCCCTCTCTTCTGACCGCGCTGCCCGATATTGCGGGGGTGGCTCCCGCATTGTTGTTTTTCTTTGATTTCTTTGCCATTATGTAGGTAAAACAAGAATGGAGGGTGTAAAGATACAAAAAAATATGTAATTTTTGGAATTCTGCAATCAGTTGAACATAAGCCGTTTGTCGGTTGTTTAAGAATAAACGTGAATAAAAATTGACATGAAGCTGCCTGAAGTATCTGAATTTTAGCTATTTTTGCCAGCGTTAAACACATTCGGTCAATTCAGTTTATTCAAATAATTCAAAGTGTCGCGCATGCGCGGCACGCAACTAAAATCTTTCAAAAATGAATACAGAAGCAATTGGAGCATGGGCAGGTCTTGTATGGAATGCCCTGAATGAAGCAGACGTATTAGGTCTCAAGCAGCTTAAGAAAATCAGCAAACTCAAAGACAAGGAAGTATTTGCCGCTATCGGCTGGCTCGCACGCGAAGGCAAGGTCGGGATCCAGGTGAATCCCGATGACGAGAAAGATCTTCTCTTCTCTCTCGTAGGCGACAAATAAGCCTGTTGTATCCCATATACAAGTCACCCGTCGGATGGTCTCCGTGTTACCGGAGTTCCCGACGGGTGACTTGTGTTAGACTGCCTTAAGTGGAACCGGTTTTACTGCCCGGTATATTTCGCAGGCAGCAGCGGCATGGCGCCCTGCTGGGTGCACACATATGCCGATACCTCCACGGCGCGGCGGTGCGCTTCCTCTACGGGTGCTCCTTTCAGTACGCTTGCTATGAAGGTGGCTGTAAAGGAGTCGCCGGCACCCACGGTATCTGCAACCTCTACCTTAGGGGTGGGCTGGAACGATACGTTGCCGGGGGTGAACACATAGCTGCCGTTGATGCCGCATGTGAGTATGAGCATCTTAAGGTTGTATTTGCCAAGCAGGATCCAGCATTTGTCCTGGAGGTCGATGCCGGGGTAGCCGAACATGCGGCTTACCGTGACAAGCTCCTCATCGTTTATTTTCAGTATGTTGCACCGCTTCATGGAGTTGCACAGTATCTCCTTGTTGTAGAATCCCTGGCGCAGGTTCACATCGAACACCACAAGCGTGTCGTCGTTCTGCGGCATGGCGTCAAGGAAGCGGTTTATTGTCTGGCGCGACACCACATTGCGTTGTGCCAGCGAGCCGAAACATACGGCTTTTGTCTTTTCCGCAAGGCTCTCGAGGCGCGCGGTGTAGGGGATGTTGTCCCACGCCACATTTTCCTTTATGTCATACTGCGGGATGCCGGCCTGGTCTATCTCCACCTGTACTGTTCCCGTAGGATATGGCACGGTCTCAATGAGTGTGTCGAGCCCTTTGACATTGAAGTTCTCCAGTATCTCGTCGCCTAACGGGTCGGCTCCTACGGAGCTTACCACACAGCTCGGCAGCCCGAACTGCTTTACATGGTAAGCGAAGTTGGCGGGTGCGCCGCCGATCTTTTTACCTTCGGGAAGCACGTCCCACAGTGCTTCACCCATTCCTACGACTACGCCGTCTGACATTTTCATGGTCATGATTATTTTATGGTTTTTATTTTCAGTGTGTAATAAAGCAGATAGGCTACACCCGCCGCCATCACGGCAACAGCGCCTGCCTGGCCTGCGGCGTCAGAGGCATATCCCATCGCAAGGGGGAAGACAGTGCCGCCGAACAGGCCCATGATCATAAGTCCGGAGACTTCGTTTTTCTCGTTCGGCATCGCTGTGATGGCCTGTGAGAATATTATGGGGAACACATTGGAGTTGCCGAAACCAACGAGCGCAATGCCCACGTAGATAGTGGTGAGTGTGTTGGCGTAGAAAAGTATCGCCATTGATGCCACCATCATCAGGATGCTTACGGCAAAAAACGCTTTCGGTTTTACATAGCGGAGGATCAGCGATCCCGAGAGGCATCCGGCGGTACGGAATATGAAATAGAGGCTTGTGGCGAAGCCGGCTTCTTCGAGAGGGAGGCTCAGGCGCTCCATTATGATCTTGGGCGCGATGAGGTTGGTGCCCACGTCGATCCCCACATGGCACATGATGCCGATGAAGCAGATAAGTACAAACGGATTGGCAAGGAGCTTGAGGCACTCCTTCACTCCCGATGCCTTGTCGGGACGTTCCTCCTCGATCGGAGTGGCACCGAGGATCGCGATACTCAGCAGGCTGATGGCTGCATATATAAGGAAGAGTATGCGCCAGTTCATGCCGAAGGTGGGCATGAGTGTGGTGGCTCCCCACGCGCAGATGATCGGGGCGAGGAACGAGGCGATGGCTTTGACGAACTGGCCGAAAGTGAGCGTCGATGCCAGTCTGTCGCT
The DNA here is from genome assembly GCA_949742535.1 of uncultured Muribaculaceae bacterium. Taxonomy (GTDB): domain Bacteria; phylum Bacteroidota; class Bacteroidia; order Bacteroidales; family Muribaculaceae; genus UBA7173. The sequence goes on from CATJQX010000100.1 coordinate 10,347, forward strand.
GCTGATAAGGTTGCTCACGAGCGGATTCAGCGATGTCTGCATGAGGGCGTTGCCGATGCCGAGAAGCGAGAAGGAGGCGAGCATCAGCCAATAGTTCTCGCCGAAGAGCGGGAGCATGAGGCTGAGGGCTGTTATAACCAGTGATACGAGCACTGTCTTTTTACGGCCTATGCGGTTCATGAGCATGCCGGTAGGCACTGCGAAGATCAGGAACCAGAAGAAGACGAGCGACGGGAAAAGACCTGCCTGCGAATCTGTGAGGCCGAGATCTTTCTGAACGAAGTTGGACGCCGTGCCCACAAGGTCTACGAATCCCATGGCGAAGAAGCAGAGCATCACCGGGACCAGTTTGAGCATGGATGTTTTTTTGGTAATCGTGACTGATGTATTCATGGTTTTGTTTGATTGTTCTGAAAACTGTGCAAAGCTACGAATTTTCCATATATGCGTTTATAAATAATGAAGCATGGAGTTACAATTTGGTTGCATCGCACGTTTTTTATAACTAAATACTACCGGATTACTCTCTTTTATGCTAACTTTGAACTCAGTAATCAGGAGCGTTTGTTTGAACTGATGCTTTTTGGCTCCGGTATACCTGTTATTATCATGAAAAATTTAAAACTATTGTTTGCTGTGCCCTATATACTTGCGGCGTGTCTGCTTGCCGGATGTTCTGACAAGCCGTCGCCGCGTCTGCGCATTGGTGTGTCGCAGTGCAGCAGCGATGACTGGCGCAACAAGATGAACAGTGAGATCGAAAGGGAAATAATGTTTCATCCCGAGGCTGAGGTGGAGATACGCTCTGCCGACGATGACAACGGCCGCCAGATAGAGGACATACGCTATTTCGCCGACAACGGTTTCGATATAATTATTGCCGCACCGAACCAGGCCGATGCCCTTACACCGGTCATTAGCGAGGTATACGCCAAGGGGATACCGGTGATACTGTTCGACCGCAATATAAACGGCGACACATATACCTCTTCAATGTATGTGGACAACAAGGCCATAGGTGGTGCGGCGGCGCGGTATGCACGCCATCTCATACCGTCGGGCGATATAAATGTGCTGGAGATAGAGGGGTTGCCCGGTTCCACACCTGCCGATGACAGGCATAACGGTTTTGCCGATGAGATCGCCGGTATGCCTTCGGCACGCGTGCTCGCATCCGTGCGTGGCAACTGGAATCAGGAGGATGCCACTGCCGCGGCCGATTCATTGCTCAAGTTATATCCGCAGACCAACCTTATTTATGCGCACAACGACCGCATGGCTATCGGAGCCTCGGAGGTGGCACGCCGCCTCGGGCGCCGCGATATAAAGATAATAGGTATAGACGCCGCGCCGGAGATAGGCATAAAGGCTGTTGCCGAAGGGGTGATAGACGCCACTTTCCTTTATCCGACCGAGGGGCACCGTCTGGTGCGTCTGGCGCTTGCCATATTGTCCGGCGGAAAGTTCGATAAGGACAATATGCTGCCGATGGCGTCGGCGGTGGACAGTACCAACGCCGATATTCTGCTCCTACAGAATGAATCGCTCAAGGAGGAGACTGCCAAGATGACCAGACTTAAAAACGAGGTGGACGAGTATTGGGAGAGGCATTCGGCGCAGACAACCCTGTTCTATGCCACTATCGTCATAATCCTTCTTCTGCTCGGTGTGCTGTTTCTGGTATTGCGCACTTTCTGGCAGCATAAGCGATACCAGAATGAGCTGTTGCTTAAAAACAGTCAGCTTGCCGACGAGCGCGACAAGCAGGAGCAACTGAACCGGCAGCTCAGCGAGGCCACCAACTCCAAACTGGTGTTTTTCACAAATGTGTCGCACGACCTTCGCACACCGCTGACGCTTATCGCCGAACCGGTGGAGCAGCTTGCCCGCGCCACCAATCTTACCGCGCCGCAACGGGTGATGGCCGAGGTGGCCGACCGCAACGTGCGCATACTCAAGCGTCTTATCAATGAGATACTTGATTTCCGGAAATTCGAGAATGGCAAGCTGAACCTGCATCTTTCCGAAGTGAATTTTTCGGAACTCCTCGATGACTGGTTCGGGGCGTTCATGCCTCTGGCGCGTAAGCGCAATATCAGGCTCATGCTTGACAAGGAGGAGAACCGCGAATGCCTTCTGGCCGTGGATGTGGAGAAAATGGAGCGTGTGGTGTTCAATCTTCTCTCGAATGCCCTCAAGTTCACCCCTCCTAACGGCACGGTCACTCTCCGGTGCCGGTGCGACGGTGAGCATATGCGCCTCTCTGTAAGCGACACAGGCATCGGCATTGCCGCTTCTGAGGTAAAGCATGTATTCGACCGGTTCTATCAGGTTGACAGTGTGGACCCCAAAGGCTCGGGTATCGGCCTCTGGCTGGTGAAATCGTTCGTGGAGCTGCATGGGGGCACTGTGGAGGTGGAGAGCGATCTTGACAAGGGCGCGTGTTTCACAGTGGATCTCCCGGTGAGACATGTGGAGACATTTGCATCTTCTGCCGGTGCTTCCGGGTCATCGCTTGACAGCGACGATATAATCAAGGAACTTGACAGATCGGAAGATGAAGGGGTAGTAATAGAGAATACCCTTCCTGTGATGCTCGTGATCGACGACAACGCCGACATACGCACTCTGGTGAAACAGACGCTGGCAGGTGAGTATAATGTGATACAGGCCGCCGACGGCAAGGAGGGGTTGCGCATGGCCGCCAAGTATGTGCCTGACATAGTGCTTTGCGATGTGATGATGCCGGTAATGGACGGCATGGAGTGCTGCCGCCGCATCAAGGAGGAGGTGAGCACGAGCCACATACCGGTGCTGATGCTTACGGCGTGCTCCCTCGACGAACAGCGCATGCAGGGCTACCGCAGCGGCGCCGACGCTTATCTCACGAAACCTTTCGACGCTGAGATGCTCCGGTCGCGCTGTGCAAACCTGCTTGCCAACCGGCGCCGCATCACCGAGCTGTACAAGTCTGAAAACGGTGCGCCGGTGGTTACGGCTCCCTCGGCCTCCTCTTCCGAGCCTGAGGCTCCGAAAAAAGTGGTGTCCGACATCGACAGCGAGTTCTATGCCCGTTTCCTCGCCATCGCCGAGAAGGAGATCTCCAAGCCTGAGGTAGGGGTGGATGAGATCGCGGCCATGATGGGGCTTGGACGTTCGCAGTTCTACCGCAAGATAAAGGCGCTTACCAATTTCTCGCCGGTGGAACTGTTGCGGCAGATGCGTCTCAAGCATGCGCGCACACTGCTCACCACCACGGAAAAGAACATAAGCGAGATCGCCTATGAGACGGGATTCTCCACCCCGGCCTATTTCACCAAATGTTTCCGCGACGTGTATGGCAAGACACCTACCGAACTGCGCGAGGAGCTTGGCATGAAAAAATGAGCAAAAAGAAAACCAGGTACCTTCACAGGCACCTGATTCCCCATTCATCACATTATGCTTACAATTAAGTGCTCTTTTGTATTTGTAAGTAGATCCTTAACGTAAGTTTCCGGTTATGTCGGCAGGCAGTGCCGGGAGCTTCCGGGCGTTCCGGTAAGCCTGCATATATGTTTTCAGTAGCGGCCTTGTACGATGGGCCAGTCCACTATGTCCCACAGTGCCTCGAGAGCGTCTTTGCGGCGGTTCTGGTAGTCGAGATAGTAGGCATGTTCCCACACGTCGAATGTCAGGATCGGGGTTAGCCCCTTTGTGAGCGGCGACCCTGCGTTGGACTCCTGGGTAATGAAGAGTTTCCCCTCGCGGTCGCGCGACAGCCATACCCAGCCTGAACCGAAGAGTTTCACTCCGGCATCCACAAACTCTTTCTTGAACTGCTCGAACGATCCGAAATCACGGTCAATGGCGGCCCTGAGGTCGCCGTCGGGCTCTCCTCCGCCGTCGGGGGAGAAGGAGAAGAAGTAGAAGATGTGGTTCCATGCCTGCGAAGCGTTGTTGAACAGTGCTCCGTTGGAATCTCTTATGATCTCTTCAAGCGGGAGATCCTCAAACTCGGTGCCTTCTATCAAGGCATTGAGATTGTCAATGTATGCTTTCTCATGTTTCCCGTAATGAAACTCGATGGTCTGCCGGGATATGGCAGGTTCAAGGGCGTCGTTGGCATAGGGAAGGTCTGGCTGGTCGTATTTCATCGCTTATAGTTTTTGTTTATTTATAAATAGAGTGATTACAGTTGTGAGCGGCCTCATGCGTCAGGATTTTTGTGGTAGCCTGCCGCATATCGCTCTTCATACACAAAACGCCCGGAGCGCTTGTGGTGTTCGCTCCGGGCGGTTATTTTCATTTTTTTAGCTCCCTGTGGAGCCTTTGCCATATCAGAATTTGTATCCCACAGTGAGGGCAAGCTGGCTCGCGTTCTCGGTCACAGTGGCTTTGGGTGCACGTGACCAGTATCCGTCGTAGTCGGTGAAGGGGGTGAAGCAGTTGTAGGTGCTGTTGCGGTGGCTGTATACGTAAGCCAGATCCACATAGAAGCCTCCGGTGCGGTAACCCACACCTGCGGTAACGCGGTTAGTGGTCTTGTTGAAGGTATAGCCAAGGGCTGTGCCCGAGGTGTATATCTCCAGTTTGTCGTCGGCAGCGTCATCCTTCACACTCGAGGAGGTGAAGCCGTAGCCGGCACGTATGCTGAACTGTGGGGTGACACGGAACTCACCGCCGATGCGCAGGGTGTTGGAGCTGCGGAAGTAGGTGTTGATGTCGTCGTTGTACAGGTCGAAATCACCGTAGCTGTTGGAGGTGGTCATTTTGTTGGTGGCGGTGTACTCGTAATCCACGCTGAGGATGCCGCGTCCGCCGATCACACCGGCCAGACCTACCATCATGCGCCATGGCGATTTCATGTTCCAGTCATATCCGGCATAGTTCGTGTGGTTTTGTCCTTTGAATCCGTTGCTGGCACCGAAGCTGCATTCTCCCTGGTAGGTAGTGGTGAGCGAGTACCATGTCGGCGAATGTATGGCGAAACCGATGCGCAGCTCGTTCACAGGCTTAAGGATAAGACCGAATTTAAGATTTACTCCTGTGCCCGAAACTTTTTTCCAGTTGTCGATCTGCCAGTCGCAATTGCCCTCCTCAATTTCGTAGTTCTCGCTGTCGGGGACAGGCACGTTGGCTCCCTGAAGACGCTCGCTGTAGCTGCTCCATTGCTCCCGGTTTATGTCTGTGATGCCGATACCGAGACCCCAGTAGACCACATTGGCAAGATTGCCTCCGAAATCAATGTTGTACTCGTCGGTGTAGCCGCGTTCACGCACACTGAAGTCGGCAGTGCCGGTAGTGGCTGGTATGCCGGGGTTACCTCCGGTTCCGGGCACTGCATACTGAAACAGGCCGTTGTAAACGATGTTCTGGGTATTGGTGGCAGGGTCGGTGATAGTCACCGGATTGATAATGCCTGCACCGAATCCGAGAATGCTGAGCCAGTTGATGTCCGAATCCTGATAGGGATCATAGTCGTCGTAGAACAACATGTCGTTGGGGTTGACACCGTCGGTCATAAGAGCGACATAGTTCGACATGGAAGTTTCAAGAGGCATTCCTCCCCCACGATATTCGCGTGTGAACGATTGCAGGCGGTTGTAGCTCACACCCCATGAGAATGTCTGCATGATATCGTTGGAGAAATTCATTGTGCCCACATAGCCGAAGTTGTTCACATCAAAGTGGGTATTGCTTGCCGAGGCAGTGCGGGGTATGTCTGCTGTCTTGTTTGTGAGGAAACTCAGGTCAAGCGTCAGGCCGATGTCGCTGCCGCGGTACACGCCGATACCAGCAGGGTTCTGTGTCAGTGATGAGAGGTCGCCACCCAGGGCGGTGAATGCGCCTCCCATCGCCATGAAGCGGGCTGTGCCGCGGAGTTCTGAAGGTGTCAGATTATAGGCGTCGATGGCACTCTGCGCCACGGCGGTCGCGGGAAGCGCGGCCACTAACAGTAATTGAGCTGTACGTAATATTTTTTTCATAATCCCATAAATTAGTCAAGTTGAAAGATTGCGCGGAGAGAGTATGGGAAGCACGGGCGGTGGAAGCAAGGAATCAGAGCCATCAGAGGGATCAGAGAGACCAGAGCCATCAGATTGAGTTCTCAATTTCTCATTTTCCTAATTTCTATCCTTGCTTCTAACATCTTTTCCTTATCTTCCCCTGTGGCCGCCACTGCTGCCACCGCTGCTGCGGCTTGCTCCACCTCCGGAGAATCCGCCTCCGCCGCTGCTTCGACCGGAACCGAAGCTGCCCGATGAGGAGCTGCGCCCGCGTGTGCCGGAGTTATAGCTCGGAGTGGGAGAGGTATATCTGTTGTTGGAACTGTTGGAACTGTTGGAGTTGTTGTAGCTGTTGTTGCGGTTGGTGTTTGTGGTAGTGTTCTGGCTCGGGGAGTAGCCGCCGCGTCCGCGTGTGGGCGCTGTTGTGGCATTGCTGTTGACTGTTCCCGACGGGCGTGCGGTAGGTTGTCTGTACCCCGGGCGGGTGGTGCCTGTGGTCATACCGCTGCCGCGGTTGCCCGCTGTGGTTGACGGACGCAACCCGTTGCTGTTGTATATGGAGCCGCGTGTGCCGTTTGAGGTATGGCGTCCGCTCGAGGTGTTCGGGCGGTAATTGCCGTTGCTGCTTCCTGATGCGGGGCGGTTAGGCCGGTATGCGCCGGAAGAGGTATATGTGGGGTGGTAGCCGCCTCCCCATGCGGGGCCGCTCCATACCGGACCTCCCCATCCGGGTCCCCAGCCTGAGCCCCATCCGGGATATCCCCATCCCCATCCGGGACCTCCCCATGACCATGACGGACCCCATCCCCAGCTCCATGACCAGGAGGGACCCCAGTAGTTGAATACAGGGCCATATCCGAAGCCCCACCAGGGATCGTAGTAGCCCCAGTTGTTCCACGCCCAGGGATTGGAATAGAATGTATCGTAATAGGGATACCCGAAGCCACCGTAGAGGTTGATGTTTACGGTGCTTTGCGGCTGCTGTATGGCGGAGTAGTCCATCGCGGCAGCATATTCGGGGTTCTCCCCGTAGTTTTCGGCGTATGCCTCCTTGGCAACCTCTGAGTTGTGGAAACGGGCAAGGTTGCGTGTGTTCGACATCTCTTCGAACTGCTGCAGGGTTATGGAGTCGGGCGCCTGCGCTGTCTGCGCTTTGGCGGGAGTGCGCCGGTTGTATTCGTCGACATCGCGTGTCGAGGTGCCGGCGGGAGCATACTTGTCGGCGCTCTGGAACTCTCCTACGTTGTTCCAGGGCACATATTCGGCTCCGTCGTAATAATATTGCTGCTCCCGGGCCTGCTGATAGTTTTCCCGGTTATCCAAGGCTTGCTTTACTACCTTTTTTGTCTCCTTTTTGGCTTTGGAGGCATCGTAGTAAATGTCGTCGTCATAATAGCTCTGCGCCATTATGCCGGATGCGCCCAGCAGTGAAGCGAGCGCGAATGCCTGCCAACGGCCTATGATAGCTCGAGTTTTCATATTGATGATCTCCTAATGTTTGTCTTTTGCAGTTAGACACGTGTTGTTACCCACTGGTTTAATCTGCAACACTTTATTTTTACAAAAATAACAAATCTCAGGCTATTTGTGATGTTCCCGAATACTAAAAAATCAAAAAAAGCCTTTGTCGGCCGTCTGCAGCAATCTGATGCGGGTGTTTCCAGGAAGAATACAATATTACCGTCCTTGCGGTCTCACCGGAAAGTGGTGATGTGCCGCAGGGACGGTATGTTATTTTTCCACTCCGGGGCGCCTGTGTGTGGGCGCCTCAAGGGGTTAATCCTGACGGACAGGCTTCATGTCATATGAGGCCATTGCCAGTGTGAAGCCCCAGTAGATGAATGCGAGAGCGGCCAGGAAGCTGACCATCAGCATGTTCTGTGTATATCCGGCTTCCATGAAGAAGAACCCGAGGATAAGCAGCAGGATGCCGTTGATGAGATACATCCACCAGTAGCGTTTCGACCTTGAGGTGACGGAGGCTATGATCCATGCGATGCCCCAGAAGATAAACACTACAGCCAGGAAATAGGGGAATACGAGTTCAGACAGGATGATACTGCGCACAAGAAGGAAACCTACGAACATGTCGATGACACCTCCTGCAAGCCACCATCCCCATCCTCTCGGCCTGTTGACGCCGGCCGATACGCAGAGCTGCACGATACCTGCGAGGATAAGCAGCCATCCGAAAATCTGTGATGCGATTGCGAATCCGGCAGTAGGCCAGAACCAATATGCGAAACCACCGAGCACTAACAAAATCCCTACGACGAGGACTATCCACCAATATTTGGTATGTCCCCAAAAATTCATTGATAAGGTCTTCATAATATAATAAATTTGTGAAACATTATTCTTTCATAACAGGCGGATGAATGGATTCCGATGTTTTGAATATATAACATCCGGCCGACGCAAATAGTTGGTGTTCCTCGAAAAATCAGTAACTTTGCAGATGTTAGTCAACATACCCTAAGTTAGAGGGTGTTTAACAATTTAGCGTTTAACATCTATTATTAAACACCCTCTTAGTATCCAACCGAAATTAGCTTTGATATATCCCGATACTTTTGAGAGAAAGATAGGTTTCGACGCCGTAAGGACACGGTTGCGTGAACTTTGCTCCTCCACATTGGGCAAGAACCGTGTGGACGAAATGTGCTTTTCCCCCGACTTCGCCGCCCTCTCCGGGGAGCTTGGGCGCACGGCCGAGATGGCCGCGATATTGTCCGGGCCAGATCCACTGCCGCTCCACGGGCTGCACGACGCCACTCCGGCTCTGAAGCGTTGCCGCATCGAGGGGGCGAGCCTCAATGGCGAGGAACTTCTTGATATACGCCGCACCCTGGGCGCCATGGACGACGTATGCCGCTTTTTCACTGCGGCTGCAGGGGGCACCGATGAATATGGAGCACCTCTCGCGACGCCATATCCGCTCCTGGGCGCCCTTGCCGCCGGCATAACACCGTTCCCGGAGATTATACGCGCCATCGACCGCGTGCTCGACCGTTACGGCAATGTGCTTGACAATGCGTCGCCGTATCTGGCGCAGGTGCGCGGCGAGCTGTCGCGGGTGTCGGCCACGGTGAACTCCGTGATGCGCCGCGTGATATCGCGCGCCGTAGAGGGTGGCTATCTTGAGAAAGATGTGACACCCACCGTGCGCGACGGGCGACTGGTGCTCCCGGTGGCGCCGATGCACAAACGCAAGATAAGCGGCATTGTGCACGATGAGTCGGCTACCGGAAAGACCTTCTTCATAGAACCGGCCGAAATCGTGGAGATCAACAACCGCGCCCGCGAGCTGGAACTTGAGGAGCGCCGCGAGATCATGCGCATCTTCGCCGAGCTGACTGCTGCCATGCGCCCGCACATCCCGGCCATGCTCGAAAGCTACGGCGTGATGGGTGAATTTGATTTCATAATGGCCAAAGGGGAATATGCCCGCGAGACAGACGCCACGATGCCGCATTTCGCCGATCAGTGCGAACTGGAGTGGTACCATGCCACACATCCTGTGCTTCTGGCCTCACTGCGCAAACAGGGGAAGGAGATTGTGCCTCTCGACATAATGCTCTCCCGGGAGCGCCGCATACTGGTGATCTCGGGCCCGAACGCCGGCGGCAAATCTGTATGCCTCAAGACCGTGGGCATAGTGCAGTATATGCTCCAGTGCGGCATGCTCCCCACGGTGTATGAAAACTCCCATATGGGTGTGTTCTCAGATATTTTCATCGACATAGGCGACGACCAGTCTATCGAGGATGATCTCTCTACCTACTCGTCGCATCTGCGCAACATGAAGCAGTTCCTCTCTGCCGGACGCGATTCGTCGCTTATACTTATCGACGAGTTCGGCGGCGGCACCGAGCCGCAGATAGGTGGCGCCATCGCCCAGGCGATCCTCAAGGAGTTCAACAATAAGGGGATGTGGGGAGTGGTAACCACACACTATCAGAACCTGAAACATTTCGCCGAGGAAACCGACGGACTTGTGAACGGATCGATGCTTTACGACCGTCAGCAGATGAAGCCGCTTTTCCGCCTTTCCATAGGCAATGCGGGCAGTTCGTTCGCCATAGAGATCGCCCGCAAGACAGGCCTTCCCGCCTCCATCATAGACGAGGCTGCGGAAATCGTAGGGTCAGATTATATCAACATGGACAAATACCTGCTTGATATTGCGCGTGACCGTCGTTACTGGGAGAACAAGCGCCAGAGCATCAGGCTGAAAGAGAAGAAGATCGACCAGGTGCTTGAACGGTATGAGGAGGATGCCGAGACACTCCGCAGCAAGCGCCGCGAGATCCTTGCGGAAGCCAAGGACGAGGCACGCAGGATACTCGAGGGGAGCAATGCCGCCATAGAGCGCACCATAAGGGAGATACGCCAGGCGCAGGCCGACAAGGAGCGCACACGCGAGGCACGTCAGCGCATGGCGCAGGAGAAAGAGGATCTCATGGCACAGCGGGAATCCGACAACAAGCTTTTGCGGAAAGCTCCCCGCCAGAAGAAAAGCCGTGACGCCGCCAAACCGGCCGAGACACGCCATTCTGCAGAGGCTCCTCTGGCGGTGGACGACAATGTGAAGCTCGACGGCACCGGCACTCCCGGAAAGATCCTTGAGATACAGGGCAAGGAGGCTCTTGTGGCATTCGGCATGCTCAAGACAAAAGTGAAGCTCACGAGGCTGAAACGTACCCTGAGCCAGCCATCGTCGGGTGCCAAGGCCGCTTCGTTTGTAAGTTCGGCCACCACCGACCGTCTGCGCGAGCGTCAGCTCCAGTTCAAGCGCGAGATCGATGTGCGCGGCATGCGTGTCGATGAGGCCATCCAGGCAGTCACATATTTCATCGACGACGCCATACAGTTCAATCAGGGTGAAGTGCGCATCCTCCACGGCACCGGCACCGGCGCCTTGCGGCAGGCTCTGCGCCAGTACCTCGATTCGGTTCCGGGTGTCGCCTCTTACCGCGACGAGCATGTGCAGTTCGGGGGCGCCGGCATCACCGTTGTCACCCTCGCCTGAAAATCCGGCAGAGCCTTCTACATCATAAAAATTTCCCCGCATTGTGGCTTGAGACGTCACGACGCGGGGAGATTTTTTATGGTCTGTTACAGGAATTAACTGCGGGACAGTTTATTTTACGCATACTTTGGTAATTTCAATGTTGTGACCGGTGTGTTATTCGTCGTTGTCGGGGGAGAGGCGGCGGATGTCGGCGGCACGGGTGGTGCGCGCGCCGAGGTTCATGATCTTGCGGGCGGTGACGCACAGGTTGCCGGGACCCTCGGCCATGCGGCGGCGTGCCTGGGTGTAGGCGGCGGTTGCGGCGGTGAGATGGCGGTCTATGTTGTCGAGGTCGGCGGTGAAGTTGGTGAACTTGTCGAGCATCGTGCCGCTCAGGCGCGCTATCTCCTGCACATTGCGGTTTATGGTATCCTGTTTCCAGAGCTGTTCGAGCATGCGGAGTATGGCGATGAGGTGGGTGGGGGAGGAGATGAGCACCCGTTTGCGGTATGCCTCTTCCCAGAGGTCAGGCTCAAGACGCATCATGGCGAAATATGCCCCTTCGTTGGGGATGAACATTATTACGAAATCAAGGCGCTTTTTGCCCACAAGGTCCTGATAGCGTTTGTCGGCAAGTTCAGCCACATGTTTCCGCACAGAAATTATATGGCGGCGTGCCGCCTCGTCTGCCTCGCGTGTGCCTGCGGCATCGGCCACATAATCGGCATAGGCGCTGAGCGACACTTTCGAGTCTATCACCACACAGCGTTCGTCGGGGTAGAACACCACCACATCGGGGCGCAAGGCGCGTCCGTTTTCTCCCGCGAGCCGGGATCCGTCGGTATCGGTGGTGAGCTGTGTGGTAAAATGTATCCCTTTCTGCAGACCTGACATTTCAAGAAGGCGCTCGAGGATCATCTCTCCCCAGTCGCCCTGCACTTTTGAATCCCCCTTGAGGGCGCGTGTCAGTTCCTGCGCTTCCTTTCCGAGAGTGTTGTTGAGTTCCATGAGGCGCCGCAGCTCGGCCCGGAGCGAGAAGCGCTCTTTTGCCTCGGTATCGTAGGCGTTGATCACTGCGGCGCGGAACTGCTCAATGTCGGCTTTCAGTGGCGCGAGAATTTCGTCGAGACGCTGTTCTGAAGATTGTTTGAAACGTGCCGTGTGGGTGTGGAATATTTCTGAAGCGAGATTGCGGAAACGCTCTTCGTCGGTGCGCCGCTCCTCATCGCGCTTCTGTGTGGCGGCTGCCAGACGTTCGTGCAGCGATGTGTTCTCGATCTGTAGTCTTACATTGCGGGAGTTTGCCGCATTCAGGCGCATTATTAGATATACTATGGCGATAATCGCCAGGAGTACAGTTACTCCCGATATTATGTAATTGATGAACATGACTCAAATTATGCAAAAAATGCCCGTGGATATGCAAACAGGATTATGGTTGTAAACGCTACCTTTGCAAAGGTAATGATATTTCGGAAATTATGAGTAAATTTGCTCTGAAATAGCACATGTACGTTATATCATTTCTATATAGCATATCCTCTAAATCACAATAAGCTGATGAATACAAACAGATTGAAGTGTATATTGCCGTTTGTCGCGGCTCTGTTTCTGGTAGGGGCCGGTTCCTGCCGCCACGAAAAGAACGAACTGGGACATCACCACCATCACCATCACAGCGAGGCGGAAGAAGCTGCCGAACATGCTACGCACGACCACGATCACGACCATGATCATGATCATGATCATGAAGGAGAGGAGGTTGTCAAGGAGGCCGGTGAAGGACATGCCGACGAGATTGTGCTTGAGCCGGAGAAAGCTGCTCGGCTTGGGGTGGTTGTCACTGAGGTGGTTCCGGCGAAGTTCTCGGAGGTGGTGACTGTAAGCGGTGAGTTAACATCGGCGCCATCGGCGCAGTCTACCGTGACAGCACGCTCTGCAGGTATTGTCAGCCTTTCCGCTGCCGCCGCTCCCGGTTCCGCAGTGAGCCGCGGGCAGACCATCGCCACAATTTCCGGACAAGGGATGGCAGGTGGAGATGCCAACGAGAGCGCCAGGGTGGCTCTTGCCGCCGCCAAGCGTGAGCTTGACCGCATAACGCCGCTTCATAAGGACGGCATCGTGTCGACACGCGATTATAATGCCGCACTTATGGCATATGAGACGGCAAAGGCAGCTGCCGGAAATGCTGTCTCGGCCGGAAGTGTCGCCACTGCGCCGACATCAGGCACAGTCACCGCCCTGTTGGTGAGCCAGGGGCAATTTGTGGATGCCGGTGCTCCTATAGCGCAGATCGCCGCTTCTTCGGCGCTTACACTTCGTGCCAATCTTCCGGAACGCATGCTCTCTTTCCTGCCGAAGGTGAATGGCGCGCGATTCCGTACGGCATATTC